>NZ_JADNHD010000002.1:0-128560 GCF_015553695.1 Ruminococcus sp. BSD2780120874_150323_B10 | reverse complement strand
TTACGGCAATTATCGCTTTGCTTGCCTTTGCTGTATTGAAGAAAAGAGGACGCATTGAAAAATAAAAAAATATATATTGCAATTACTGCGGCACTTATTGCTGTAATCGGAGCGCTAAGTGCAGTATTAATCTACAATAACATAAACTCTCAACCTGCCGCACTTGGCGCACTTTAATAAGGAGGGACTATTTATGGGTATATTTGACAGCTTAAAAAATATGACAAATCAGACTGTAAAAAACAATGTTTCAAAGGCTGTTTCGGGAGCAGTAAACAATGCAATGTATAAAAGCAAAACATTTGTATTTGCCGATTATCCGAAAAATGCAGATGAACTCAAAAAAATGCCTGAGCTTGACTTTTCGTCACCTCTTTCAACAGCGGCATTTGCAATGCTTGTGTTGCTTGAATATGATGAAAGTCCGGAAAATACAATAGAAATGCTCAATGTATTAAAAGGACCTCAGCCGATGAACGGGATGGATATTCAGTTTTTGCGTGACAGAATCAAGGGCAGGGGATATATTCCTCGCTCGTATTTTGAGGGTTCATCCGTGAAGAACGATTATACACCGAATGTTCCGTACAAAATAACCGTTTCCGAGTATGCATATACCTATCAGAGCGAGGGTTATGCAAAGGTTCAGGTTCAGTCGTCGGGAGCGGACTCACCTCGCCCGATTGAGCTTCGCAGAAAGGGCGATCAATGGTTCTTGTGGCGCAATCTTGCACTCTCCGACATACGAACTCCCACTTCGAATGACCCTTGGGCATAAAGTAGGGATTTTTATGAAAATCAAGAAAAAAGCAAAGCGTATTTCGAGTGTTGCCCTGTGTGCTTATGCTTTTAACGGCTCTTCCGATTACAGCCGTAACCGTAAATGCATTACAACAATAAAGACGGGCGCAACCGTGATTTATACAATTTCATTTACGGCAATTATCGCTTTGCTTGCCTTTGCTGTATTGAAGAAAAGAGGACGCATTGAAAAATAAAAAAATATATATTGCAATTATAGCGGCACTTATTGTTGCAATCGGAGCGCTAAGCGCAGTATTAATCTACAATAACATAAACTCTCAACCTGCCGCACCCACACAGGGTGTGGTAGGGGAGATACGCACTGATTGGGATACAGGCATAGACGAAAACTCAAAAGGCAGTGACAATACCAAAAAAACAGGCGTGCAGATACCCGGCTACAGCACTGCTGAAATGAATGTGGGCGATACCTCTCTGCACATCAGTATCGGCAATCCAAAGTCAAACACCTGCGGCTTATACGCAACGCTAAGGCTTTCCGACGGAACTGTGCTTTATAAATCGGATTTGCTTGAACCCGGCAGCGGTCTTACAGATGTACCGCTTTCAAAGTCGCTTGAGAAAGGCGAGTATCAAGCAATGGTTTTGTATGAATGTGTAACTCTTGACGATTCGCATCAAAAACTCAATTCGGCAGAATCGGAGTTCACACTCAAAGTTAAGTAAAATACCGATAAATTCGGTTAAAAATAAAGAAAGAAGTGTTTATATGAAAAAAGTAAAATTTATATCGGCAATTATGGCGGCTATGCTCGCCGCAACAGGCGTGGTTTCCGCATCGGCGGCAACCCTTACAAACGAAAATCCCGATTCTTCCACAGAAGTTACCGCAAGAATTGAGGGTACACAACCGGGAGATGTAAGCTATGTTATTACAATTCCCGATATGGTTGATTTCGGCACTCTTGCACAGCCGCAGACAGATACACAGAGCAACAAGTATCTCAACTTTGATGTGACTGCAACAGAGCTTAAACTTAACGATAACAACTTTGTATCTGTTTATATTAACGGTCAGGACATTGACGATAAGTTCTACATTACACAGAAAGACGCAACCAACCCGTTCAAAATTAAGTATGATATTTATTCGGAAAAAGTAAATGACGATAATGTTGCTGACAAAATCGCTATCAATGACGCAGGTGCTCCGGGTGCAAACGGTTTCCACTTTACAACCTTCAGCGCCAATTCACAGGGTCAGGTTCAGGAGGGTACACTTGTACTTAATCAGCAGGCACTCTACGGACAAGACCTTGACGCTATTGCAGGCAATTACAGCGGTACAATGACATTCCACAGCTCAATTGTAACAATATGATTATGAAATGACTGATTTTAAAAAATTGCTTAGCGCAATTGCGGTTTGTACGGTGATTGCCGCAGTCTTTATAACGGCTACCGTTTCGGTAACGGCAAGGGATGAGGGCAGTACGCAGATTACGGCTAACATTTTATCGCCGACAACTCAACCGTATTCCACAGTCCCGACCGTACCCGTACAGGATAACACGAGTATGGTAACGGGAACACAAACATATTTGCTGATAGCCTTGCTGTTGTGCATTGCATTGCTTGCATTTGTTATATTATTATTTTTTATTCACAATAAACATATGAGGTGACTATGAAAGTATTTAATTGTATTTTGGGTATTTTGACTGTTCTTGCGTCAATTTATTGCATATTTTATCCCGGACTTACATTTCTTAACGTCGGTTGGATTGTAACGATAATTCTCGGATTATGGGGAATTTCCTCAATTGTTTCGTATGCAGCTTCACGCAACGACGGTAATAATAAAGAAAAAGCTTTAATGGGAACTTTAGGTCTTATAGCAGGCATAGCTGCGGCGGTTGTGTCTGCGCTCGCAATGTTTATGCCCGGCATAAGAGTGATGTTTGATATATTAATCCTTGCGATTTTTGCGGTATGGCTTATTGTAGACGGAATCTCCTCTATAGCAACATCATTCAAGGTTAAAAAATCAGGTTCAAGTGTATGGGTACTTCCGCTTATATGCGGAGTGCTCGTACTGCTTGCAGGCATATACGGAATATTTAATCTTATATTCACAGCGCAAACACTCGGACTGTTTATGGGCATTTTGCTTATGACATACGGTATAAGATTGATTCTTTCGGCATTTAAAAATTAATTTGCTATCCACTCATTTCCCTTATATAACACAACAGCCTCCCGGTGTTTTTACATCAAGAGGCTGTTGTGCTTTTTATATTTGGTTCCGGAGTAAATGTTGGAGTAATATCGGTAAATTATATTTTAGCAGATTGCTTTATCAATCAATTACACTTTTTCTTTACCCTTATTTGCAAATCTTTTTGACGGTCTGTAGATAATCAACGCTATAAATATCAGCACTGCCGTTGTAGCTAAGCTGACAGGGTAAGCGGTCATTATCGTTACAAAAGTTCTGTTTGCGGGGAATACGGTATTTATCCATATTATTCGCAACACGCACACGCCTACGGTAGTGAGAATTGCAGGAACAAGCGAAAATCCGAATCCTCTTAAGTATCCCGACATTACCTCATACAGCATTGAGAATATGTAAGCTATAAAAATAATTACAAGTCTTGTATAGCCTATTTCTATTACTTCGGGGTTGTTGTTGAATATTGACAGCAAAAATTTTCCTGTTATAAGCACTATAAGTATTGCCGTGCCCGATGCAATTGCGTCTTCGATAAGACAAAGAAAAAGAGTTTTTTTACAACGGTCAAGCTTATTTGCGCCAAAGTTTTGTCCGACAAATGTTGTGCAAGCCTGACTAAACGAGTTCATTACATTGTAAGCGATAATCTCTATGTTGAATGCCGCACTTGACGCCGCAATTACAACAGTGCCGAGGCTGTTAATCGCACCTTGAATTACAATATTCGCAACCGCAAACACCGCACTCTGTATTCCTGCGGGAAGTCCTATCTGCATAATTTTCGCAAAGACTTTTCCGTCAATTCTTAATTTTTTAAATTCTACTTTTATGTATTTGTCACTTTTTACGAGCTTTATATAAAGAATACCTGCACTCACAACATTTGCAAGCACTGTTGCGGTTGCTACTCCGTTTACCGACATTTTAAGTACGATTACGAAGAACAGATTAAGCAGTACATTCAAAATTCCCGACAGCGTAAGCGCAATAAGCGGCATTTTGGTTTCGCCTATACTTCTGAAAATCGCCGCCTCAAAGTTGTACAGCAGTATGACAGGCATTCCGAGAAAATATATTCGCAAGTACAACAGTGCAAGCTCAAGCACATCATCGGGTACATTCAGCACCGTAAGCAACGGCTCGGCTATAAGTTCGCCGATTATCGCAACCAATACGCCGCCGATTACCGACACCACCATTGAGGTATGCACCGCCTTTTGTACGGTCTGCCTGTCATCTCGTCCTATGGCATTTGCTATTACAACATTTGCGCCGAGCGCTATGCCGATAAATAAGTTCAGTATCAGACCGATAATCGGGCTGTTTGCTCCTACTGCCGCTACCGCTGCGGTTTTATCGGTCTGCGCAAAGTTTCCGACTATTGCTATATCCGAGGCATTAAAAAGCTGTTCAAGTATTCCCGTTGCCGCAATCGGCAGGGCAAAAACAGGCAGTTTGTTCCATATACTGCCGTTGAGCATATCAAGTTTTTGCTTTTTTAATTCTTTTTCCATTAAATCCACCTTTTTGTTTCACATAAATTCATACTATATAGATTATATTCCTTATTTTTACAATTTTCAACTGTTAAATGGTTGCATATAGGCATAAGGTTTATTATAATATAAGGGAAGAAAAATTATGAAATGAAAAAATGAAATGAACATTTGCATTTATAGGGGTGGCATTATTTATGGAAATGGATAAACTAAAGCCAAAACAAAGTGCTTTTATTACAAGGGTTGGCGGTGACGGAGCATTAAGACACCATTTGCTTGATATGGGACTTACACCCGGCACTGAAATTACTTTGCAGAAAATAGCGCCGATGGGCGATCCGATTCAAATTGAAGTGAGAGGCTATGAGCTTACGCTCCGACTTGATGAGGCTAAGAAAATTGAAATTGAAAACATACACGAACGAAAAGTTGTTGCCGACAGCAAACCGCAAAGGCATAAATCTATTCCGCATCCACGAGTAGGCGAGCTTGGCGAGGCAAACGATTATCATATTCACGATGAAAGCAAAGCACTGCCGAAAGACAGCAAACTTACATTTGCGCTTGCAGGAAACCAAAACTGCGGCAAAACTACTTTGTTTAATCAGCTTACGGGCGCTAATCAGCATGTGGGCAATTTTCCGGGTGTTACCGTAGACAGAAAAGACGGTACAATTAAAAATCACCCTGAGGCAACAGTTACCGACTTGCCGGGTATTTACTCATTGTCGCCGTATTCGAGCGAAGAAATAGTTACACGAGATTTCTTGATAAAAGATAAGCCGAGCGGAATTATAAATATTGTAGACGCCTCAAACCTTGAGCGAAATCTATGCCTTACTATGCAGCTTATGGAACTTGGTATTCCTATGGTGCTTGCGCTGAATATGATGGACGAGGTGCGAGAAAACGGCGGAAGTATCAGAGTAAACGAGCTTGAGCAAATTCTCGGAATACCTGTTATTCCTATTTCAGCCGTAAAAAATGAGGGTATAGACGAGCTTGTAAGTCACGCACTTCATGTGGCAAGATTTATGGAAAAGCCGGGGCGAATAGATTTTTGCACAGACAGTGTAGATAAAAAAGACCCTGTCGGAGCGGTTCACCGCTGCATACACGCCGTAGTGCATATGATAGAGCCTGAGGCAAAGCAATCGGGACTGCCGCTGCGATTTGCCGCAACAAAGCTGATAGAAAACGATGTGCCTATTGAAAAGCTGCTTAACCTGACCGATGACAAAAAGCAGGCATTTGAGCACATTGTATCCGTAATGGAAGATGAAACGGGACTTGACCGAGAGGCCGCCATTTCAAATATGCGATTCAGCTTTATAGAAAAAATGTGTCAAAAAACAGTTGTCCGTCCGCACGAAAGCAAAGAGCATAAGCGAAGTATGAAAATTGACCGATTGCTTACGGGCAGATATACCGCTATTCCTTGCTTTATTGCAATTATGGCACTCATATTCGTTATGACCTTTAACCTTGTGGGCGCATGGCTCTCTGACCTTATGAGTTTAGGCGTAGATTCTGTTATATCGCTTATAGACAACGCACTCACTGCCGTACAGATTAACCCTGTTGTGCATTCGCTTGTGGTAGACGGCATATGCAACGGTGTGGGCAGTGTAATCAGCTTTTTGCCTACAATCGTAACTCTGTTTTTCTTTTTGTCTATTCTTGAGGATACAGGTTATATGGCAAGGGTTGCCTTTGTAATGGATAAGCTGTTAAGAAAAATAGGACTGTCGGGCAGAAGTTTTGTGCCAATGCTTATAGGCTTTGGCTGTTCTGTTCCTGCAATTATGTCAACACGAACACTCTCAAGCGAAAGAGATAGAAAAATGACAATCCTGCTCACTCCGTTTATGAGTTGCAGTGCAAAACTGCCGATTTATACGCTGATTATAAGCGTATTTTTCCCAAGGCAGTATCAGGCGCTTGTAATGGTGGGACTATACATATTCGGCATTATTTGTGCCATTATTTATGCTTTGATTTTAAAAAGCACAAAGTTCAAGGGCGAGCCTGTTCCGTTTGTAATGGAGCTGCCTAATTACCGACTTCCATCGGCAAAGAGCGTTGTGCATCTCATTTGGGAAAAGGCAAAGGGATTTATAGAAAAGGCATTTACAATTATTTTTGTAGCGTCAATTATAATTTGGTTTTTGCAGACCTTTGACGCAAGATTTAATGTTGCCGAATCACCCGAACAGAGCCTGCTTGCAATGATTGGCAGCTTGGTTGCTCCTATTTTTGCTCCGCTCGGATTTGGCGATTGGCGAGTATCAACAGCTCTCATTACAGGCTTTACAGCAAAAGAAAGCGTTGTGTCTACACTTACTGTACTTATGGGCGGAGATGCCGAGCTTGTAAGTACATTGTTTACTCCTTTTACCGCCGCTGTATTCCTTGTATTTACTTTGCTTTACACTCCTTGCGTTGCCGCTATTGCAACCGTAAAGCGAGAAATGGGCAGCACTAAGGCGGCTGTCGCAACTGTTATTATTCAGTGCGCAATCGCATGGTGTGTGGCTTTTCTTATTCACGCAGTCGGTCTTGCCTTTGGCTTGGCTTAACGGAGGGCTAATATGGATATACCGAGTATTATAATTTTAGTAATTGTAGCTCTTTTGGTTATTCTCGCCGTAAGAAAAGCTAAAAAGGATAAGATGATTTCAAAGTGTGGCGGTAATTGCTCAGCCTGCACGCTAAAATGCAATAAAAAATAATTTAAGCAAGGCGGTTTAATTTCCGCCTTGCTTTTTTGTGATTACCAAATGGCATAGCAAGCAATTTGAAATAGGCATTAGACATTTGTAAAACAAAGGAGTATAATATAAATACAGTTTAAATACAAGCTGAATTTCTTTGAAAGGTTGATTATAATGAAAAAGTTAATAGCATATTTTTCACCAAGCGGTAACACTAAGGCAATGGCAGAAAAGCTCGCTAAGGCAACAGGCGCAGATTTATTTGAAATCAAGCCGCAGACGCCCTACACAAGAGCCGACCTCGACTGGACAAACAAAAACAGCCGTTCTTCGGTTGAAATGAACGATAAAAGCTTTCGTCCGCAGATTGCTCAGCTTCCAAACAGTCTTGCGAATTACGATACAATTTTTATTGGTTTCCCAATCTGGTGGTATGTTGCTCCAACAATTATCAACACATTTGTAGAAAATGTTGACTTAGACGGTAAAAAGGTTATTCCGTTTGCAACTTCCGGCGGCAGCGGAATGGGTAAGACTTTGGCAAATCTAAAGCCGAGCTGCCCGGGCGCAAATTGGGTTGAGGGTAAAGTAATCAACGGTATGAGCGAAAAAGCCCTTGCCGATTGGGCAGAAAAACTTTAATTTAATAAGGTAAAGCTATGCATAGGCTGTATGAGTGTTGGTGCGGCGGAGAAAACTATGACGGCGCACGACCGTGTAATTTTGATTGGGTAAAGCACCTTAGAGAGGAATGTGAAAAGTACAATGTCACTTTTTGCTTTATAGAAACGGGTACTGTGTTTATCAAAGACAGCAAAACTTATCTTATGCCGAAAAAACAGCTTCAAAGCAAGATGGCTTATAAATCTAAAATGAATTTAAGCGAAAAACCGATCGAATGGAAACTTTGCGATAACTTCGGTGACAAAATCCCGAAAAATAAGCTCTATGTGCCATTAAGCGAAAATTAAAATACAGATAAATATTTTACATTATGCTTGACAGTGTATGATTATTTTTTATATAATTGTAACAGTTTGTTTTTAGGAGAGTTTCTATGGAAAGAGAAAGTTTTAAGTCACGGCTTGGATTTATTCTTGTAAGTGCGGGCTGTGCAATCGGCATCGGCAATGTATGGCGATTCCCGTATGTTGCAGGCGAAAACGGAGGCGGTCTGTTCGTTTTGCTTTACCTCGTTTTCCTTGTTCTTATGGGTATTCCCGTATTGACAATGGAGCTTGCAGTGGGCAGAGCAAGCCGAAAAAGTGCCGTGCTCGGCTACAAAAAACTTGAAAAGCCGAAAAGCAAATGGCATATTCACGGTTGGTTCTGTATGCTTGGCTGTTATCTGCTGATGATGTACTACACAACCGTTTCGGGGTGGATGACAAGCTATTTTTACAAATTTGCAACAGGCACTTTTGAAAGCGGAATGACCTCTGAGCAAGTCAGCGGTGTATTCTCTCAGTTGCAGTCAAACCCGATTGAAATGGTTATATGGATGGCTATTATTACCATACTCGGCTTTTTGGTGTGCAGCAGAGGTATTCAAAAGGGAATAGAAAAGGTGAGCAAGGTTATGATGATTGCTTTGCTTGTGCTCATTCTCGCACTTGCCGTAAACAGCATTTTGCTTAGCGGTGCAGGCGAGGGACTTAAGTTTTACCTTGTTCCCGATTTTGAAAAAGTATCCGAAATAGGTATCGGCAACATTGTTTCCGCCGCTATGAATCAGAGTTTCTTTACTTTGAGCCTCGGTATTGCGGCTATGGAAATTTTCGGAAGTTATATGTCAAAGGACGATACTCTTCCGGGCGAGTCCGTGAAAATCTGCGCACTCGATACTTTTGTGGCAATTATGGCGGGACTTATTATTTTCCCTGCGTGTTTCTCATACGGAGTTGAGCCCGACCAAGGCCCTGCACTCATATTTATTACTCTGCCGAATGTCTTTGTAAATATGGCGGGCGGTAGAATTTGGGGCACGCTGTTCTTCCTCTTTATGACATTTGCCTGTTTCTCAACTATCATTGCCGTGTTTGAAAATATTATTTCGTTCTGCATTGATATGTTCAAAATCAGCCGCACAAAATCAGTGATTATCAACGCCGTTATAATTCTGATTGCAAGCCTGCCTTGCGTTTTCGGATTTAATATTTGGAGCGGTTTTGAGCTGTTTGGTCAGAATGTTCTCGGTATGGAGGACTTCCTTGTAAGCAATATTTTGTTGCCTGTCGGCTCGCTTATTTATCTGCTGTTCTGCGTTACAAAATTCGGTTGGGGATTTGACAATTACCTTACTGAATGTAATACGGGCAAGGGTATGAAATTTGCAAGATTTTTAAAGCCTTACTTCCAATTCGTACTCCCGATTCTTGTGCTTATTGTACTTGTACAGGGCTTTATAAAATAATTTAAAATCAAATCTCCCGATATTGCATTAATCTTGCGTATCGGGAGATTTTTTTGTCTGAACAGTGAGTTAAACCATAATTCTAAAATTTTCAAAAATATTTTCAGAAAAATTATTGCAATTAGTGCAACTTTTACCTTTTTTGCAATGTAATTGAGGTGATAATTTTGAAAAACATTAAAAACTTTTTTACATTACCAAACGAGGTTTTCTGCCTTATGCTCACTCCGTCCGAGCTTGCCGTTCTAAGCTATCTTGTGCGTTGCAGTGACGATACAGGCATTTGCTATCCGTCTATTCATACAATTGCAACAGCTTGCGCAATGTCAGACAATACAGTACGCAAGTGTGTGCGAAAACTTGAGGACAGAGAGATTATCTCAAAGTCCGGCGGCTTTCGTGCGAGCAAATTCGGCAAGGAGCAGAACACTTCTTTTATATATGAACTCAACCCGAGTTTTTACAACGAAGGTTTTGCAAGAGCAAATCTTGTGGATTATTTTACAAAGAGAAACGCTCAACCTTAAAAAATCAATGCAGTAGGGTGCTTAAAATATTGAGGATAACCGCTTTATTTTTTGCACCTGCCTGCTTCATAATCTGAACCCTAATAAAACTAAATAAAGAAAACTTATTAAAAAATACTAACCGAACATTCGCAGTCGGTCGCCGATTGTGAGTGCTTTTTGTATTTTCTCCGTTTAAGTATTTTTACTGCAATATAACAGTGAATTTTATATGCTGAAAAGCATTATTTTTGAAAAAATTGAGTAAACTTTTTTGCTTTTGGGAGGTTAATTTTGCGTTAGCTAAATTTCAATGCCCGACCGACACTCCGCTAAACCATAATTTACTAATGCTGACATTCAGCACAGAACGCAAAAAGCAAAAAAATAAAAACCACTGCAAAAATGCAGCAGTCTTTAAAAAAATATGACTGTATCTGTAAGCCGGGTTCTGTCGTGAACAGCTATCTATCTTGGCAGCCCGTTGCCGGAACTGCTCAATGCCACCTCCTAAGGACACGCCGAGCAAGCGTATAATGTCCTACCACGGTGTTGCTTCAAATAGGGTTTACACGGCAGATAACTCTCGCTATCTCCGGTGAGCTCTTACCTCACCTTTCCATCCTTACCACAAAAGTGGCGGTAATTTTCTGTTGCACTATCCCTGGAGTCGCCTCCGGCGGCCGTTAGCCGTTATTTTTGCTCTGTGAAGCCCGGACTTTCCTCGCAAAACGCCTTTCGGCAATTTCCCGCAGCTGTTCAATACACTCATATCTATAATACTATATGATTTTTTGCAAAATGTCAACTTAAATTTTCATAAAATAGCTTGATATATCCGATTTTTCAGTTTATAATAAATAAAGATTTGTAACAAAGGAGAGTTTATAATGGACATAAGACAGAAATCACTCGAAAAGCATTACGAATGGAACGGTAAAATCGAGGTAGTATCACGAGTTCCTATTTCTAATGCCGAGGATTTATCTCTTGCATATACACCGGGTGTTGCCGAGCCTTGCCTTGAAATTCAGAAAGATTACGACAAGTCCTTTGAGCTTACAAGAAGAAACAATCTTGTTGCAGTAGTAACAGACGGTACAGCGGTTCTCGGTCTTGGCGACATCGGCCCCGAGGCAGGTATGCCTGTTATGGAGGGCAAATGCGCTCTCTTTAAAGAGTTCGGCGATGTTGACGCATTTCCTATCTGCGTAAGAAGTAAAGATGTTGACGAAATCGTAAATGCAATTTACCTTATCAGCGGTTCATTCGGCGGTATTAACCTTGAGGATATTGCCGCTCCCCGTTGCTTTGAAATTGAGAAAAAACTTAAGGAAAAGTGCGATATTCCGATTTTCCATGATGACCAGCACGGTACAGCCGTAATCGTTGCCGCAGGACTTATCAATTCTTTAAAGCTTGTAGGCAAAAAGTTTGAGGACATAAAGGTTGTTATGAACGGCGCAGGCGCAGCAGGCATTGCCATTGCCAAGCACCTCCTCAATATGGGCGTTAAGAACATTACTCTTTGCGACAGTAAGGGTATCATCTGCAAGGGTGACGAAAGACTTAATGCCGTTAAGCGTGAAATGGCAGAGATTACAAACCTTGAGCATATGACAGGCACACTCGCAGACGCTATGAAGGGCGCAGATGTATTTCTCGGTATTTCAGCCGCAGGCTGTGTAAGCGAAGAAATGGTTGCTTCTATGGCAAAAGACCCAATCCTCTTTGCTATGGCTAATCCTACTCCTGAAATTATGCCTGACCTTGCCAAGAAAGCAGGCGCTGCCGTTGTAGGTACAGGCAGAAGTGACTTCCCGAACCAGATTAACAATGTTCTCGCTTTCCCGGGTATTTTCAGAGGTGCTCTTGATTGCCGTGCAAGCGACATCAACGAAGAGATGAAAGTTGCCGCTTCATTTGCAATCGCTTCACTCGTAAGCGACAGTGAGCTTAATGCCGACTACATTCTTCCTGAGGCTTTCGATAAGAGAATCGGTAAGACTGTTGCCGAGGCTGTTAAAAAAGCCGCTATCGAAACAGGCGTTGCAAGAATTTGATAAATGTATAAATTTACGGGGCTGTCGAAAGGCAGTCCCTTTTGTATTTGAATTTTTTGTAATTATATAGTATAATAGATATATTAAGACAAAAAGTTGGTGTATAGCTTGATAATTCACGATATTTCAAGGGATATTCTCACAAGCAAGGTCTACGAGGGCGACCCGCAGACCGAGGTAAACAGAATAAAAAGCATTGAAAACGGCGATGATTACAATCTTTCTGCCATTAGTATGAGCACCCACACAGGCACTCATATTGACGCTCCTCTGCATTTTTCGAGCGACGGCAGTTCTATATCCAAAATGCGCCTTAATACCTTTACGGGCAAATGTACGGTAGTCACGGTCAACGGTATTCTTACGGGCGAAGATATGGACAAAATTCTTGCGCACAGCCGTAAGAAACTGCTTTTGCACGGCAACTGCAAGGCTTTTGTGTCTGCTTTTGCCGCCAGAGTTCTCGCTGACAGCGATGTGGTTATGATTGGCACGGACGCACAGTCAATCGCACCCGAATATGACGAGAACGAAACGCACAAAATCCTTGCAAATGCAGGCATTGCGATTTTGGAAAACCTTGATTTATCGGATATAGCAGACGGCGACTATGAGCTTTTTGCATTTCCTATTAAGCTTGGCGGTCTGGAGGCGGCACCTTGCCGTGCAATTTTGTTTGAACAGGAAAGAGGTCTTTGATATGGTAAAAATGGTAGTATTTGATTTGGATGGCACACTTGTAAATTCTCTTGTTGACCTTGGTATTGCCACCAATGAGGGACTTAAGCAGGCAGGCTTGCCTGTACATCCTATGGAGAATTACAATCATTTTGTAGGCAACGGCAGAGAAATGCTTGTAAAGCGTGCAATGGGCGAGAAAAGCGAAGATAAGGCACTTTTTGATACGGTTATGAACGGATTTAACACTTACTACGGTGCTCACAGCAACGACCATACAGCCGAGTACAAGGGCTGTACCGAACTTTTGGAGCAGCTCGACAAAAACGGCATTATGACGGCCGTACTTTCAAACAAACCCGATGAATTTGTAGGCGCTATCCTTGCAAAAGTGTTCCCGAACCATAAGTTCACCGAGGCTTGGGGCAACAAAAAGGAATATAAGTGCAAACCCGACGGCGAGGCTTTAAACGCAATTTTGAGCAAGCACAATGTAAAGCAGAGCGAGTGTATTTATATCGGCGACAGCGATGTTGATGTGTTCACCGCAAAGAATGCAGGCGTAAGTATGCTTGGCGTTGAATGGGGATTCAGAGGCAGGAAAGAGCTTACGGAGGCAGGCGCTCCGCAGGTTGCCGCAACCGCCGACGAACTTTTGAATATGATTTTGGCACAGAAATAAGGACGAGCGATGAACAAGGTAAATTATCAGAAAATTCTTGACGGAATAATCTCAAATCTTCAAAAGACAAATACTGTTCCGACACTGCTTTTGCATGTCTGTTGTGCGCCTTGTTCAAGCTATTGTCTTGAGTATTTGTCGCAGTATTTTAAAATCACGGTTTTCTTTTATAATCCCAATATTTCTGAAAGGGCTGAATATCAGCACAGATTAAACGAAGAAAAACGCTTTATTTCCGAAATGAATTTTAAGTATCCCGTAAATATTATTGAGGGCGAATATTCTCCTTTAGAATATTTTTCTGCCGTAAAAGGTCTTGAAAACGAACCCGAGGGAGGGGAAAGGTGTAAAAAATGCTTTGAACTGCGCCTTGAAAAGACCGCCCGCATTGCCCGGGAAATGAATTTCGATTACTTTACAACCACTTTGACGATAAGTCCGCTGAAAAACGCACCGTTACTGAATCAAATAGGCGAGCGTTTCGCTGATGTTTACGATGTAAAGTGGTTAAACAGTGATTTTAAGAAAAAAGAGGGTTACAAACGCTCAATCGTACTTTCTGCCGAGCATAATTTGTACAGACAAAATTACTGCGGCTGTGTTTTTTCAAAGCGATAGGCGGCGGAAAAAGAATAAATTTACAGAATTTTGAAAAAGTTTGAAAAAAATTCAAAAAAATCTTGACAAACGGCTGAAAAAATGGTATAAAATATATCGTTGCGTAAGATAATCGGCAATACGGAGAGATGTCCGAGTGGTTTAAGGAGCTAGTCTTGAAAACTAGTGATCCCGCAAGGGACCAAGGGTTCGAATCCCTTTCTCTCCGCCACTTGATTGCCGATTTTCTTATCGCTTTATATATACGGTTTAAAATATTTTATATAAAAATTTATTTTAACTGTTGACAAATATATCACAAAGTGATATAATAAATATCGTTGAGTTGTGATAACATTCAATACGGAGAGATGTCCGAGTGGTTTAAGGAGCTAGTCTTGAAAACTAGTGATCCCGCAAGGGACCAAGGGTTCGAATCCCTTTCTCTCCGCCATTTATTCAATATTTTTTGTAGTTTAACTACACGGAGGATTACTCAAGTGGTTAAGAGGCTCCCCTGCTAAGGGAGTAGGTCGCTAACGCGGCGCGAGGGTTCAAATCCCTTGTCCTCCGCCAAAGGATAGTCTGAGGTTTTATACTTCAGACTATCCTTTTTATTAACTAATAAAAGTTTTTTTGGCGTTCAGGAAAAACTTTCCTCGACAATGAACAGGTGTAGGTATTTAACGCTTTCATACTCTACAGTCTATGTCACACTATCTCCCGACAGGGTGATTGTTCTATTGGCGGTTTATGCGAACTTTCACAAGTTGGCTCGAATAGAGTCTTTTTATCTCTATTCCTTCACACTTTTGTCAGGCTCACATTATTTTGTATTGTATCACACTTTTAGACTTTATGTAGAAAAGTCGGGTTTTAATTATTATTATAGTATTAAAGGCTGTTACAAATTTTGTAACAGCCTTTTCTTAGTTGAATTTTTAATTTTAAGTTGTAATTTTTGCTAATTAATTGGAATTTGCTTTAAACAATATTCCTTATAACAACTATTATCCGCTGATATTAATCTACTGTTCTATGACTTATAAGCTTCCAAAACTTGCAAATGAAATTAGGAAATAATACGGTGCAGTTGTAATAGTTAAAATAAAAACCGAATAGAATTTTTTTGGCTTGCTTAATTCGGATTTTCTGAACACGAAAAAGTAATACATAATACAGCTTGCTATGAGAGAAACCGCAATCAAGGCAAGAATAATGTAAAAGCCCTCAGCAAATGCTTGATTGTTAACGCCCAAGTATGAATATTCAGGATAAATGGCATAGAAGAACAGACAGAAGTAATACTGCAGAAATGTTATATCATCAATTTGAATTACAGAGATATTTGTAGTATTGCTTAAAATTATTAAAACTAAAGAAACAATGCCAATCGCTGCTAAGTCAGCCACAATGCCAAATATATAGGTATCTCTCTTCATCTGAGAAGTTATGTATTCATCGCCAAACTTAACCGAAAGGAGGTATGTAACATAGCCGGAAATTATAAGCTTGCCTAAAAATATTAATCCAAAGAAAAATAAAAATGTTGTTACTACCATAAATGTAATATTCATTAAATCACCTACTTAATTTGATTTTAGCTTTTCGTAAACATAATTAGGAATAAATCCATTTTTATTTTCATTAAGTATATTTCTTAGATGTTCATAGTAGTTATAAAAATTCCCCCTCAATAAAGTTTGCATTGATACCTGTACGCAATTATAATCAAAAAGATTATAATCAAGACATTATTGAATCGGTATCTGAGTAAGTTCATAGCCTACAGTTAAATCTTTTACATACAGAATAGACTTAGGAATGAAATAATTAATCTTATAACAATAAACATAATTATCAGTCACTAAAATATCATCAAACTCGCATTTTTCTGATAATTTTTTTGTTTCACCCGTTTCTAAATTTTCAATATACAAACCATTATCCTGACTTCTTATTGTCTTGTCATAAATAACAGTTTCTTTGCTATTTCTCAAGCTGTAAGCAACATATTTTCCTTGAAAACAGCTATGGTCTACACTCCGGTCTACACTCCGAATGGTATTATTAAAATAATAATTAAAATATTCATTCTGATATTTTTCACCATTAAAAGTATAAAAAAGCACTTCAGTATTCTCTCCCGGGCCCGGATAAACAATTATTTGCTCTTTGATTAAATCTATATAAACATCATCAAAATCATGAAAATCTAAAGAGTCGGAATGTAGTTTAAAATCTGATATTAATTTATTATTTTCATCATAAATATTTATTTTCCGAAAATGATTATCATTATAATACACTAATAAATATTTATCGGCAAAAACTAATGAATTTATATCTTCATACGGAACATCATTTATTATACAAGTATCTTCATTTAAAATATTATAGCAATAAATCTGATTATTCTTAGTATAATAAACGCAATTATTTCCTAATTCTGATATATCATAATTATTAGCTATCAGATGTTCACTTTTCTTTCCATTATCGTATATTGTTAGTCCTTGATCATCATAAATAACATAATTACCTTTTGCTTCAGCTGCATATTTAGAAATATCAGAAAGTTCTTTGCATTTATAACTATGCTTGCTCTCACCTAATTTATATATATCAAATTCGTAATTGTTTGGATTTTTTATAGTGATCATTCCGTCAGAATAAACCATATATTCGGATTTATAAAAGCTATGATCTGAATCCGGTTTAAAATTATCACCTGAATTATAAAAAGTTAGCAATAAAATTATTATTATAAGAGATAATATAACCGAAATCAACAATAATTTCTTTTTGTACTTTTTCATAAAATCACCCACCTATATTTATTACCACGAATGATTTCTAAAGCTTTATCTATCTTGCACCGAATTTGTTTTCCGGTTTTTATATATACTGCTAATTCACTAAAGACTATATTTGGCACCATTCCCAAAGGTTTAAACTTTCATCAATACCATTTTTTGGAAGCATAAACCATCATTAGTGTAAATATATCTTCTTCATCATAACCTTGTTTTCCTCTGCTCTTAGTAAGATAATTATGTTCAACTATTCGTGAAAAACCTCGGTTATCAAATTGTATTTATAAAAAGGATTTTATTATATATCAATTATAAAATAAAGTAGGAGAAATCAGGAAATAGTATGGAGCAGTCATTAACACAAAAATAATCAGAGTACAGATTTTTTGCTTTTTTGTAAGATCCGGGTTTCTGAAAATTGTGAAATAATCAAAAAACAAGCTGATAAGTGCGGATATTGCAATTGTCACCAGAATAAAAATAAATGAAATGAAAAATGCATTCTGTTGGGAATAATCAGGCGCATACATAAACGAGAAAAGACTCATACTAAAATACACAACATAATTTTCAAAACCTGAAAAATAACTCGGCAAATCACTCAAATTCTTAATAAAACTTATCACAATCATACTAAAAGATGCTATCAGATCAGCAAACACTCCATTGCGGTAAAGTTTTCTCCTGATTTCTTTATCAATTATTTTTTCTCTAAACAAAGCGTTATCCACGCATTTCGCCAACAGTACCATAAAATATTTTGGCAAAAGCAAAACTATGAGAAAAACCGGTAATATATATAAAATCATATCCATAGTAAAATAACCTTCACTTTTAAAGTCCTTTTAATTCGTAATTGATGTATCAAATAATCTAACCGCATTACCGAATTGTACCCAATAAGCGTCTGTACCCTCAGGGTCTCTTTGATTTACAGGGTTATTGTTGCAGTATGCAAACATATTTGTTCCAAAGATATTTGATTGAGTGTCACAATACATATCTGCATTTAAAAATCTGCCTGTAACCGGATCATAGTAACGGCTCTTGAGATAATACAAACCGGTTTCACTGTCATACACATATCCTCGATAACGGAACGGATTTATATTTGCAAGATCACAGTCCGAGGTATGTGCTTTAGTCATATCAGAGTCAATAATTTAAAGTTTTTACACACTATATAATATCATAATAATAAAATCCAAAATATTTCCGAATGGAATTAACAAAAAATATGGAGCCGACATAATTGCAATAAGTAATGAATATCGTTTCTTTTTTTCTAATAAATCAAGATTTTTAAATATAAAAAATCTGCAAAGTAAGAATATTATTACAGATGATAAAAATATGGTCGAAATAGTAAATAATATACTCTGTAAATTTGAATAGTTAGTTCCTGTTGTTATCATATATATAAGTAGTATAACGGAATTTTGTACTGCATATTTAATGGATTCACCTAAAATTAAAGGAAATAATATCGAAAGAATAACCATTGAAATCGATTCTGCTAAAAAGCAACAGCCTAAAATTTTCCAAATTGTATTATTGTATTCACTACTTAGAAGTGGCTTTGGTAATTTGGAATTAATTATATATACAGATACGCAATTTGCTAAAATTGTTTCCAAAAATGCTATAACGATTATAAAAAACAGTGTAATAATCGGAGTGTATATGTAATGCATCATATTTAACACCTCTAAACTTTTAACAATCAATTAATTTGTTGTAAACTTTATTGGGATAAAAATCAAGCTTAAATACATTACCATATATACTTTTGATTTTATCCTTGTATTTTTTACTTTCACTACTAAAGGTTCCTTGAAGTAATATATCCATTGAAGATTGAACACAATTATAACTATCTAAATCATATTCTCTATTTAATTCGTAATTAGTAATATGTAAATCATTAAGCCATTCATTGCCAGTCCTATAATCACGGGCTATTTGACAAACATCATAAATTACTATGCGTTTACCGTTTTCGTAGCAAGTGAATTTTAGATTATTGGCATTTGACCAAGAATACATTTTTATTAACTTTTTATAATCACATTTACAAAATTAAATTTTTGCTAATGGATCAACTAATGGTCCGAATGAAATCATAAAATAATACGGAGCTGTAGTAATAGCCAATATACCCAAAGAACATATTTTTTGCATTTTGCTTAAATTAGATTTTTTAAATATAAACAAGTAATTAATTAGTAATCCTATCAAAGCCGAAAGAATAATTAAGTATAATAGAGGCTGAACAGAATAAATATACCAATCAACATCAGAAGCAATAGTTGAGTAATCAGGATATACTGCAATATAAAAAATATAAAAAATACAATTATATATGGTTATATCGTCAAATTTCAAAAAACTATCATATTCCAACAGATTTTGAATAATCAAAATAAGTGGTAGAATAACAACAGATAATAAGTCAGATATAAAGCCACAAATTATAGTCTTCTTTTTCATTTCTTTTGTAAAGTTGCTTTTACACAAAGTATTTGAAAGTATTTCTGAAGTTATAAAACAAGTTACACATTTAATAGCAATAGAAATGGCTAAAAATAAAAAGCAAATCATAACAAACATAAAAACATAATTCATTAAAAACACCTCTTAACATTAGCTTGTTTTTTTAATTCGTTGTAGATATAATTAGGTACACAAGCTTTTTTTAGTTAAATTTTTGATTTTAAGTTGTAATTTTTGCTAATTAATTGGAATTTGCTTTAAAATATATCCCTTATACCGAGCGTTATCCATTCCTCGTGGCAGTAAATAGTCTTTTCTGTAGCAATAAAGATAATTTTCTGTTGCAAGCAAATCGTCAAATACACATTCATCAGAAAGCTTCTTTTTAGTTCCGGTTTCTATATCGACCTCCCACAAACCGTTATTTTCATCCTCAACGGTTGTTCTTACTATATTCCACTCTGACTTTTCAGCCGAAAAATAAATTTTATTATTATTGTAAGTAACTGATTGAACATAATTATGTAAGGCTGCTCGTGATATTTCTCCGGTTTTTAAATTGTATTTTAAGAAAGTACATTCTTCAGAAGTGTTTATCAGATCTTTGCAGCAATATAAAAAGTAATCATTAATAATAGCCGGCTCGTCCAAGTTACTCAATGTACTATGTTCGAAGTGTGATTTCTGCAAATATGTATCCACATCATATTGAAAAATTTCATATTTGTATTCATTTTTTGTAATAACATTAAGTGTATTGCTGTTTATAGAAATATAGAATATTTCACCGATATAATCTATTTCTTTCCTGTCGTTTATATTCTTAGCATCAACAATTACAAGTTTCTTTTTGTCAACTGAATATAAAACCCTGTCGCCATCAAAGAAAAGGATTTGGCTTTGTTCATCTAATTTTTGCTTTTCTTGTGTTGCGTGATTTTCCATATACAAACTGCCGTCATCGCAATAAACTTCAATATTCTCTATTCTTTGCGAAGTAATTGAAGTTGAAACATTTTCTTTTCTGTCAGAATAATAAATATCAGCCCTATAATACATAGGGTCTTTTACATATAAATTGCCGTCCTTATATACCATATAATCATCTGACATAGGAAACCTTTTACCGTTATAAATACGCATACTGTTACAACCGTATTCATAGCTGTTATAGTACGAGGTATCGCTATCCGGTTTAAGTTCAACTTTTTCTTTACTCAAAACAAAAAAAGCAATAACCAAAAGCAAAGCAGATAATATAATTAAACATATGAGTAACGGCGACAATTTCTTTTTTACTTTCATAATATCACTTTCTCCTTAGAAATTTACAAATACAGTAATCATTATGTATTAATTACGCTGAAACTTTTAATATATCAAATTCATAACAGCTACAATTTAATTTATTCTGCCAAAACACAGATAAGGCTGTATTCGTAATAATTTGTTTATTAACGGTTCCGTGAAATTTACCAGTAACATTTCCATATTTAACCTCAGCATAATTCTACCATATAAAAGATAAATACGCAACAACAATTAATTATTTTGCATAAATTCATCTTATTACACTATGTATTATTGTTTTAATTGTGCAATATTTTAGGCTGCTACAAATTTTGTAACAGCCTTTTAAAATCTTATTTTATCTTTCACAATTTCATTTATCTTTTTTACTGTTTTCTTATCTTGAAACTGCAAAAACAGATGATCATAGCTTACATCTAATTTTTTCACAAGCCTTTTTATATTATCAATGCTATGCAGAATCTTTTAAATTTCATATTAATCCGTCCTTTCATTTATATATACCAAATAGTTATTAGTTTACTGAATCTCGGCTTTGTAGGTTTTACCATCTATTTCTGCTCTGCACTTCGTTTGAAAATGTACGGAGAGTAAAATAAGAATACAACCAGACAAGAAATAACTACCACGAGAAACTTGCGGCGTGAGCCGAATTTTTTGCCCGATTCAAATAAAAAATAAATTTATTTACTAAGCTTGTTTCTTGCGTATATAATAAAGCGTTTCTTTGTTATAATAACTAAAAATACTGCGGTTAATTTGTTAAAATAAAACATATATTTTTGTGGAGTATTTTGGTATAATTAAAAGGAAATCAAATACTTGGAAAGGACGGATTTCGTTTATGAGTAAACTTAAAAAGCTGACAAGCATTGTGCTTGCGGCAACTATCGTTTCTTCTGCATCTGCAATGGCATTGACCGCATCCGCAGTTGAAAATGATAATGCGGTTTCCGCAGCGAACAATAATCTGCAAAGAAATGTTCAGGACGGCGTAATTTTACACGCTTTTAACTGGTCATACAAAACAATTAAGGAAAACCTGCCTGCAATTGCAGCAGCCGGTTATTCTACAGTTCAGACTTCACCTGTTCAGCAGCCGAAAGACTACTCAACATCAAGAGATGTTACAGGTCAGTGGTGGAAACTTTATCAGCCTGTAAGCCTTTCTGTAGCTAAAAACGCATGGTTCGGTACAAAAGACGAACTCAAAGACCTTTGTACAGAGGCTGAAAAGTACGGTATAAAAATTATTTGCGACATTGTTTCTAATCATATGGGAAATGAAAGCGAAGATACACCTAATGTTGTAAGCTCACAGGTTAAAACATATGATCCTGAAATTTACGACAATGCAAGTGCTTTCTTCCGTAACAACGATATTGTTGCATCAGACAGCAGTGTAAAAAATGTAGTTCAGGGACATGTTACTTCCTGCCCTGACCTCAAAACAAACAGCAAAGTTGTTCAGGATAAGGTTATCTCACTCCTTAAGGAATGTATCGACTGCGGTGTTGACGGTTTCCGTTTTGATGCGGCAAAACACATTGAAACTCCCGATGACGGTGACTATGCTTCTGATTATTGGAAGAACATTACAGAGTCTGCAGGCTCATATTACAAAGCAAAAACAGGCGACAATCTTTATATTTACGGTGAGATTCTTAACAACTGCGGTTCCGGCAGAAGTTACAGTTCTTACACAAAGTACATTAATGTAACAGATAACAAAACAGGTGACTCTGTACTCGCAAATGTGGTAAAAGGCAAGGCATCAAATGCCGCAAACTCAAGCTACAAGTCAGGCGTTGACGCTTCCGATGTAGTTCTTTGGGCAGAGTCGCACGATACATACGAGGGCGAGTCGGGTGCAGGCGGTATCAGCAATACCGCTAAAGTATCTGACGAAAATATCACTAAAGCATGGGCTATCATAGCCGCAAGAAAAGACGCTACTTCTCTTTACTTTGCCCGTCCGGGTGCATCGTTAATGGGTGAGGCAGCAGGCGATATAACTTATAAGAGCACAGCTGTTTCTGAAATTAATAAGTTCCATAACCTCTTTGTTGGTCAGAGTGAAAAACTCGGTGCCGTTGACAATGTAGCTTATGTTGCAAGAGGCACAAGCGGTGTAGTTCTTGCTAACTGCGACGGCAACGAAAAGTCTGTAAGTATTTCAGGCACAGGCCTTGCAAACGGTACTTACACAGATACAGTTTCAGGCGCTAAATTCACTGTAGCTAACGGTGTTCTTACAGGTAATATCGGTTCAACAGGTGTAGCTGTTGTTTACAACGGCACAACAACTCCGAGAAATACTTGTTCTGTAGAGAGCGGTGATTTCAAGGGTGACACAATTACACTCAACCTCGGTCTTGACAACGCAACATCAGGTACATACTGCATTGACAATTCTAAGCCTGTAGCTTACACAGGTGACATTGCAATCAGAGTAGGTTCAGACTACGCTTACGGCGAAACGATCAACCTTACTCTTACAGCAACAGACGGCAAAAATACAACAACCACTACTTACAAATACACCAAGCAGAAATCTGCAAGTTCAGGTGTGTATGTATTCTTTGCTTCTGAAAAAAGAGAAACAAGCTCAAAATGGAAAGCTCCTTACTATGTTTACATCTATGACGAGGAATCTTCAAAGGAAGAAACTTATAAGGCATCAAACTGGCCTGGTACAAAGATGAACTATGATAAGGCAACAGGTTATTACTATGCAGAAGTTCCTACAACCTGTATTGCAACAGATGCAGATGAAAACGAGTCTGAGTCAAATTTTGACCTTGCACACTCTCCAAACACAAGAGTTATCTTCTGCGACAGCTCAAATGTAAACTCTGCTCCTCGTCAGTATCCGTCGGAAAAAGGCCTTAAATTAAAAGGAACTTCTAGAATTTTCGGTCTTACAAAGACAACTTCATGGGAAGAAACAACACTTGTACCTACAGTTGAATCACAGCCTGCAACTGAGGTTGTAAGAGGTGATAAGGCTTATAAGTACGGCGATATTAACACAGACGGTAAGTTTGATGTTCAGGATGTAACAGCACTTCAGCTTATTGTAGCCGAGACAACTAAACCATCTCAGCTTATCTATGCTTTAGCTGATCTCAATCAGGACGCAATCGTTGATGTAAGAGATGTAACAATTCTTCAGGTATATGTTTCAGGCGATACAGAGGGTACAGGCGTTACAGGTCAGGTTTATAATGACCCTGTTAAGCCTACAAAGCCTACACAGCCTGCAAAACCTACAGAGGCAACCAAGCCTTCTACACAGCCGACAACTGCTCCTACACCTTCTACTTACACACTTTACTTAAAGACACAGCTTCCTTGGATGACATCAATGGGTACAAATCTCTATGCTTTTGATAACAATACAAAGAAGTCTTATCTGCTTGAGCAGGATACCGACGATTATCCGAATGTATTTAAGGCAGAGGTAGCAAACACACTTACAAGTGTTACTTTCTACAGAGCATTAGATATGGTTGACGAAATGACAAAGGCGTCAAGTTCAGGCCCTGTATACAACGCTTGGACAGCAACTGTAAGCAGCACAAACAATTGCTACAACCTTGAAAGCGTTGATGAAGCAACAGACAAAGCAACTGCAACAGTCGGTCCGTATGTAAAAGAAGAGGCTCCCGAATGGACACTTGATGTAGTATATTTTGATAATTCAAAAACAAAGTGGGGAGAAGTTTATATTTACGGTTGGGGCAACGGTCTTTCCGAAGAGGCATATAAAATGACTCAAATTGAGGGCACAGACATCTGGAAATACGAACTTCCCGAACCTATTTATCCGGGTACAGAAAGTTTCCTTTTTAAGAATACAGAAAGCACTTGGGTTAAAAAGACTAAGAATGTAAAGGTTGTAGAAGGTAAAAATCTTTATGACGGAAAAGCACAGGCTTGGTCAGGCACTTACGAAGAGTGATTTTAAAGTTTACATTCTAATTTTGCGGGCATACCAAAAGTATGCTCGCATTTTTTATGTAAAAATTTTGGTTTTTTATCAAAAATTGCGGTAAATTATGGTTTAGCGGAGTGTCGGTCGAGCATTGAAATTTAGATAACGCTAAATTATCCTCCCAAAAACAAAAAAGTTTACTCAATTTTTTTCAAAAATTGCGGGTTTGGGCAGCGCCCATAAAATCTTCCGATACAACAATTTATCAGGCGCAAACAGCCACGCTGTTTGCGTGCTTGCACCGAGTTTGAAAAAACAGGCGGTAGCCTTTTAGAAAAGAATTTGCTTATTTATTGTTTAATGAATGGCTTTTTTGTTGCTATCGCATTTAAGGGCATTCGCCGTTGCGTTCAAGCCGCCAAACAGCGAGCTGTTTGACTATCGTCAGATTGCGTAAGCGGAAAGTATTTGTGGGCTTTGCCCACAACCCACGACCTTTGAAAAGGTCGACCAAACTTCTATAATTGCTTGATAAAGCAATCAGCTAAACCATAATTTTCCAATATTAAAAAACAGACCAAAAATTTTTATTTATCTCTTGACTTAAAGTCAGCTTTAAGTATTATAATACTGATAAAGAAGTGATAATTTTATATCACTGTAAAATAATACTTTTTATTTTAAACTTGGAGGTATGATTATGGCTGTAAAACAAACCGCAGGCAGAGATTCGCTCGGAGAATTTGCACCTAAATTTGCAGAACTTAATGACGATGTACTTTTCGGTGAAGTATGGTCAAGAGAAGATAAACTTTCACTTCGTGACCGCTCACTCGTAACAGTAACCGCACTTATGGCACAGGGATTGACCGACTCATCCTTTAAATATCACCTTATGTCAGCAAAAAAGAACGGTATTACAAAAACGGAAATTGCAGAAATTCTCACACACGCCGCATTCTATGCCGGCTGGCCAAAGGCTTGGGCGGCATTCAGAATGGCTACCGAAGTATGGACTGATGATGCGGAAGATTTGAGCGAAAAGGAAAAATATCAGCAGTCAATTCTTTTCCCGATTGGCGCACCTAATGACGCATTTGCAAAATATTTTATCGGTCAGAGCTATCTTGCACCGTTGTCTACAGCACAGGTCGGTATTTATAATGTAACTTTCGAGCCGAAGTGCCGTAATAATTGGCATATTCATAATGCTGAAAATGGCGGCGGACAGATACTTGTTTGCGTAGGCGGCAGAGGATATTATCAGGAATGGGGCAAAGAGGCTGTTGAGTTAAACCCGGGTGATGTAATAAATATTCCTACAGGCATTAAGCATTGGCACGGTGCTGCACCCGACAGTTGGTTCTCACACCTTGCAGTAGAAGTTCCGGGTACAAATACATCAAACGAATGGCTTGAACCTGTAAGTGATGAAGATTATTCTAAATTAAAATAATTATTATTGAATTATGGTCTAGCAAACTGCTTTATCAAGTAATTAAAACCGTTTTACTAAAGAACCTAAAAAACCGATAAGCTGAAAATTGCTTATCGGTTTTGCTTTTGTTATTATATTTTCCAAATAAAACTATCTCAATCGTTTGAAAAAGCTTTTTAGAAGTTCGGCGCACTCTTCCTGCATAATACCGCCTTTACAATTCGGTTTGAAATTATACGGCATTTCAAAAAGATTTGTTATAGTGCCGCAAGAACCGTTTTTGAAATCGTACGCACCGAAATACACATTCGGAATATGAGCGTTTATAATTGCGCCTGCGCACATCGGACAAGGCTCAAGGGTTACATATATATCGCAGTTCCAAAGCCGCCAACCGCCTAGCACCTTACAGGCATTGTTAATTGCGTCGGTTTCTGCGTGCAAAAGTGCGTTCTTTTCTTTTTCTCGTCTGTTCCTGCCTGTAGCAACGATTTCGCCATTACGCACAATCACCGCACCGACAGGCACTTCGTCATCCTGAAAAGCCTCTCTTGCAAGCTCAAGCGCCTTTTCCATATACTTTATATTAAATTCACTCATAGCGCTACAGAAGCAATGATAGTTTCAAGAATCAAGATAACAACTATTGTAGCTGTACCTGCACTTGTAAAGAAACATTTTATCTTTTCTTTAAGTGAGAGAGAAACAACATTCGAGGTATCGCTTATGCTAAGGAAATTTTTATCCTTTTTCATTATATATAGGAAAGCCAAAACTCCGAACACAAGCATTGCGGTAAATATTGAATAGTATATTTTATAGAAAGAACGGGTGGTAACAATGTTCTGACTTTGCAAAATATCCATAATTACCGAGTAGAAGTTATTTATAAAGTGAATAATTATTGACGGAATAATTGAGTTTGCCTTGCAGTCAATATAAGCAAAAATAAGTCCGAGTATAAACGCAAACGGAATCTGAATAATATTTCCGTGCATTGCGCCGAACATAACGGCAGATACAATTATTGCAAATGAATTTCCGTATTTTCTAAGCGAACCCATTAAAATACCTCGAAAAGCAAATTCCTCGGCAAATGCAGGGGTAACGGCTATGGCAACAACATATAAAATATTTTCAAATACAGACCTTGATGACATATTCATATTCAGACTGTATTCAATGCCGATTAACGAAAAGTTGGAACTTACAAGGTCGGCGGCAACATTTGAAACCATTGAAACGCCCATACCCATAAGTACGAGGGCGATAAGCATAGCGGGTTTTACGGATTTAACCGACAGGCAGTCTGAAATATGCGTTTTGCTTAGTTTTAAATATATCAGTCCGGTGATTGTCGCCGAGGCGGCTGCTGCGAAAATCTGCATATAATAAAAAACAGGGCCACAAGTCAATTTGCTCATTATATACTGCGTTAAAGTTTCGGTATCGAAATTAGAAATATCCGTATTCAGCATCGTAGACACGGTTAATAAAAATGTTATACCGACTACAATGACATTCATTGATAAAAAATAAGTAAGAATATAAAAGCCCAATCCGCTTGATTTTTTTTGCAAAGTCTTTAAATCGTGCGCTTTTTTGATTTCCTGCGGACTTTGCATATGATTTTGATAATAAGGATAGGGCTGATAATTTGCGTATTGCATTTTCATCACTCCAATGGTATAATTTTAGCATAGTAACACATATATTTCAAGAAATATTTTCCGATAATGAAAAAATAATGAAAAATCCCTTGACTTTTCAGGTAATCGGTTATATAATGTGTAAGTACAATAAAGCAAAGCAGAAATGCTTTCACCTGTGGGGTGTCGTCTGCACGGGTCAATACCTTAAACATAATAGTTTATTTGTATTGCAATGCGGACGGTGTATTTCTGTCCGCATTATTTTTTTGAAAAGGTACTTTGGAGGTGCTTAACCATCAGCAAGAAAGATATTCAGATTAACGAGGAAATCCGTGATAAAGAGCTTAGAGTAATCAGCTCGGACGGAAAGCAGCTCGGTATTATGTCATCAAAGGAAGCTCTCGCACTTGCAGAACAAAAAAATCTTGACCTTGTTAAGATTGCTCCGCAGAGCGTTCCGCCTGTATGTAAAATTATGGACTACGGCAAATACCGTTTTGAGCAGGCTAAAAGGGAAAAGGAAGCAAGAAAAAATCAGCATGTTGTTGATATTAAGGAAGTTAGACTCTCTTTAAACATTGATACACACGACTTTAACACCAAACTTAACAACGCTACTAAGTTTATTAAGCACGGCGATAAAGTTAAGGTATCTATCCGTTTTAGAGGAAGAGAAATGGGACATCCTGAAATCGGTCTTGAAACTATGAACCGCTTTGCTGAAGCTTGTGCAGAGTTTGCCTCGGTAGAAAAGCCTGCAAAGCTTGAAGGTCGCAATATGCTTATGTTTCTTGCACCAAAGTCCAATAAGTAATCACAGCTAAGGAGGATATTTATTATGCCTAAAATTAAAACTCACAGTGGTGCTAAAAAGCGTTTTAAACTTTCTAAGAACGGTAATGTAATCCGTGCACACGCAAACAAGAGCCACATTCTTAACAAGAAAACAACAAAGCGTAAGAGAGGTTTACGCCAGACTGCTGTTACAGATAAGACAAATGTAGCTCAGATCAAGCGTTTAATTCCTTATAAATAATTTATCGCTTGTACTGCTTTTTATTTAAATAATAATCGGAGGTAATATATAATGGCACGTGTAAAGGGTGCGATGATGACTCGCAAAAGAAGAAAAAAGGTATTAAAGCTTGCCAAGGGCTACTGGGGTTCTAAATCAAGACATTTCAAAATGGCTAAACAGGCTGTTATGAAGTCCGGCAACTATGCATATATCGGCCGTAAGCAGAGAAAGAGAGATTTCCGTCGTCTTTGGATTACTCGTATTTCTGCAGCTTGCAAGGCAAACGGCACAAACTATTCAACATTTATGAATGGTCTTAAAAAGGCCGGCATTACATTGAACCGTAAGATGCTTTCAGAGATTGCTATTGCTGATTCTAAGGCTTTTACAGCTCTTGTTGAGCAGGCTAAAAACGCTTAATTTAAACTGTAATTGCGTTTGGGTAACACCAAACGCAATTGGCATTTTAGGAGAAAAAAGATGCTGTTTGTTACAAGCAAAGACAATTCTAATGTAAAAAAAGCCGTAAAACTCAAGTCAAGCGCAAAAGAACGCCGCAAGAGCGGTCTTTTTTTAGCGGAGGGGTTAAGAATCTGTATGGACGCAGTTTTCAGCGGTGCGGAAATTCAGACATTATTTGTAACCGAAAAAGCTATGCAAAAGCACGGTGAGGACTTTGCTTTACTTGAAGAAAAAGCAAAGAATGTAATCTGTGTAAATGAAAACATTTTTGCCCTTATGAGTGATACTCAATCGCCACAGGGCTTTCTTTCGGTTATAAAAACACTTGACAAAACCAATGAGTTTGATACAATAAAGGGTGACAGTAAATATTTGGCGCTTGATAATGTGCAGGATCCAAGCAATCTCGGCACTGTTTTGCGCTCGGCAGAGGCATTTAATGTCAGCGGAGTTATACTTTCCTGTGACTGTTGCGATATTTACAATCCAAAGGTTGTAAGAGGCAGTATGGGCGCTGTGTTCAGAATACCTTTTATAATCAAAAGTTCAATTAAGGATTTCCTTAACGAAAATCCGCAGATTAATTCGTATGCTGCCGTTGTAAACAGCGACGCTGTCAGTCTTACGGATGTAAAATTTCAAACTCCGTGCGCAATCGTTGTAGGCAACGAGGGCAACGGAATAAAAGCAGAAACAGAAAAAGCCTGCCAAAACAAAATCACCATACATATGGAGGGCAAGGCAGAATCACTCAACGCATCTGTGGCTGCTGCAATACTGATGTGGGAAATGATGAAATGATTTCTGAAAATGCTCGTTACTGGATATGGATTTCAAAAGCACTCGGTTATAACAATATAAAGGTAAAGAGAATTTTTAAACTTTACAATGACATTGCCGAGTTTGTTCACGGCGGAGAAAAAGAGTGGAAACACTGCGGTATCTTTACGCCGAACGAAATGCGAAAACTTAACAACACTAAGGTTTCGGTTGCGGATGAGATATTAAGCAAATGCAACGAACTGAAATATTCGGTAATTGCGATTGACGACGAGCATTACCCGCAAAAATTAATTAATATTGATACTCCGCCTGCCGTTCTTTATGTGAACGGACAACTTCCGGAGCTTGACAACCGCCTAAGCGTTTCAATTGTTGGCACAAGGCGGGCAACAAGATACGGTACGGATAATTCATACAAATTTGCATATGCTCTTGCTAAGTACAGCGTTGTTATTATAAGCGGAGGTGCGCTCGGTGTTGACTGTGCGTCGCACCGAGGAGCACTTTCTGCAAACGGAATTACCGTATGCGTGCTTGGTTGCGGTATCAACTATAAATATCTTACCGAAAACGAGGGTATGAGAAATGCAATTGCGCAAAACGGTGCGGTTATATCCGAATATCCGCCCGATGAACCGCCGCTAAGATATAATTTTCCCGCTCGCAACAGAATCATATCCGCTCTTTCGGACGGTCTTGTTGTAATGGAGGCGGGAATAAAAAGCGGTTCGCTGATTACCGCAAGAATGGCAATCGACCAGGGCAAAGAAGTTTTTGCTCTGCTCGGAAACAACAGTCCGCAGAACGAGGGCTCGAATACTCTTATAAAAAACGGGCTTGCCTGCCCTGTAACTGATTTTATGGATGTTTTGAGCGAGTTTAACTCAAACAGAGGGTTATATGTTGAGGACGAAACACTTGATTTTGATAATATAAGTTTTACCGACCTTGAGGCAGTGCCTGTAAAAGGCAAAAAGACTGCAAAATCAAAAAACAGCACAAATAAAAAAGATAAGGCAAAGCCTGAAAAGATTAATGCAAGCGTATCTTCCGATAAAACCTTAAAGCCCGAAAAGGCTGTAAAAGAAACTAAAAATGTCGCACGCAAAAGCAGCAGCGTTTCAGCTGATGTTAATAATAAAGAAAACGCAGATGTGCGGAAAAGTATTTCAGATTTGAAAGCATTGGGTTTGTCCGATGCAGCCGTAACAGTTTACGGTACTATCGGCAACAAGCCTGTTCATATAGATAAAATAGTAAGCGAACTCGGTATCCCTGTATTTAAAGTGCTTACGGCCCTTACTCAACTTGAAATGAAAGGTTTGGTAACGGCTATGCAGGGCAGAATGTATGTATTAAAATAAACGGAGGCAGTAAATGTCAGATTTAGTAATTGTTGAGTCACCTGCTAAGGCTAAAACAATCAAAAAATACCTCGGCGGAAATTACGAAGTAATTGCGTCTATGGGACATGTAAGAGATTTGCCTAAAGCCAGACTCAGCGTTGATATAAAGAAAAAATTTGCACCAAAATACGAAATCATCAAAGGTAAAGAAAAACTTGTAGAAGAACTTAAAGAGCTCGCAGAAAAAAGCGACAAGATTTACCTCGCAACCGACCCTGATAGAGAGGGAGAGGCAATTTCTTGGCACCTTGCGTATATTCTCGGCTTGCCGCTTGATGACAACAACAGAGTTGAATTTAACGAGATTACCAAAAACGGCGTAACAAACGGTATGGCTCATCCCCGTTCTATAAATATTGACCTTGTAAACGCTCAACAGGCAAGGCGTATTCTCGACAGACTTGTAGGTTATAAGTTAAGTCCTTTCATTTCTCAAAAAATCAGAAGAGGACTTTCAGCCGGCAGAGTACAGTCTGTTGCGGTAAGAATTATTGTTGACAGAGAAGAAGAAATCAGAAAATTCAAGCCCGAAGAATATTGGACTATTGACGCTAAGTTTATTCCTAAGGGCAGCAGAAAGTCGTTTTCGGCTTCTCTTTATTCCGATGCCAACGGCAAGATAAAAATTGAAAATCAGGAACAGGCAGAAAAGATTGAAGAGGATCTTGCAGATGCCGAATATATGATTACAAAAGTAAAGCACGGCACAAGAAGAAAAACCCCCGCACCGCCTTTCATCACATCAACATTACAGCAGGAGGCGTCAAGAAAACTCGGCTTCCAGTCAAGAAGAACAATGAAAGTTGCCCAGGAGCTGTACGAAGGTGTTGACATTGAGGGAATGGGTGCAACGGGTCTTATCACATATATGAGAACCGACTCTTTAAGAATTTCAGATGTGGCAAAGGAAGAGGCGGCACAGTATATTTTAAACAGATTCGGTGAAAAGTTCCTGCCGGCAAAACCGAGAGTATTTAAAACCAAGAGCAATGCACAGGACGGACACGAGGCTATAAGACCTTCAATGCCGAGCCTTTCTCCGGAAGATGTAAAGGCAAGCCTTACATCCGACCAGTTTAAACTGTACAATCTTATTTGGAACAGATTTATGGCGTCACAGATGTCTGATTGTATTCAGAAAACCACACAGGCTGAAATTTCGGCTAAAGAATATATTTTCAAGGCATCGGGATACTATGTTGACTTTGAGGGCTTTACAACCTTGTATGTAGAAAGCAAAGATACGGAAGAAGAAAAATCCACACAGCTCCCTCCGCTTGAAAAAGATATGCCTGTAAAGTGCAAGGAGCTTAAAAAGAATCAGCACTTCACACAGCCGCCCGCAAGATACACCGAGGCATCGTTAATTAAGGCACTTGAGGAATACGGTATCGGCAGACCGTCAACTTATGCGGCAACAATTACAACAATTACAAGCCGTGAGTATGTAAAGCGTGAGGCAAAAACTTTGTATCCGACAGAGCTCGGCGAGGTTATGACAAACCTTTTAAAAGAGCGCTTTCCGAAGATTGTAAACTATAAATTCACCGCACAAATGGAAGAAAAGCTTGACGAGGTTGAGCACGGTCAGGAAGAATGGGTGGAATTGCTTGACGAATTCTACTCCGATTTTGACAAAACTCTCAAGAAAGCCAAGGAAGAGATGGAGGGTGTGAAACTCCAGCTTAAAGAAGATCAGACAGACATTATCTGCGACAAATGCGGCAGACAGATGGTTGTTAAGGTTGGCAGATACGGCAAATTTATTGCCTGCCCGGGTTACCCCGAATGTAAGAATGTTCTTAAGTTTGTTGAAAAGACAGGCGTTAAATGCCCTAAATGCAACGGTGATGTTATTGTTAAGCATACAAAGAAAAAGCGTGTGTTCTACGGCTGTTCAAATTATCCGGAATGTGATTTTGTAAGCTGGAACGAACCCGTAAACGAAAGATGTCCGCAGTGCGGCGGTATTCTCTTTAAGAAAAAGGGTAAAAAGCCGAAACTTTATTGTGCAACAGAGGGCTGTGGATTTGAAAAGGAATTCGTTGAGAAAGACGGAGAATAATTAATACGACTGAAAAGGAAAGGTGAACTTTTTGGAAAAAGGTTATATCAATGTAATAGGTGCGGGTCTTGCAGGCTGTGAAGCCGCTAAACAGATCTCATCTCACGGAATAAAGGTTCACCTTTATGAAATGAAACCGAAGAAAAAAACACCGGCTCATCATTCCGATTTATTCGGCGAGCTTGTGTGCTCAAATTCCTTAAAGGCAATGCGAATAGAAAGCGCCGCAGGACTTTTAAAGGAAGAAATGCGCAGACTTGATTCTTTTCTTATGAAATGCGCAGACAAGTGCCAAGTGCCTGCCGGCGGTGCTCTTGCGGTTGACAGAGATATTTTTTCAAGACTTGTAACCGACGGAATAAGAGCCGATGAAAACATAACCGTTTTTGAAGAAGAAATCACAGAAATTCCCGATGATGCAATTACAATTATTGCTACGGGTCCGCTTACTTCGGACGCTCTTGCCGAAAAAATAATAGAGCGCTTCGGTACTTCGCTTTCTTTCTTTGATGCCGCCGCTCCGATTGTGAGTGCCGAAAGCATTGATATGGATTATGCTTTCTATGCATCAAGATACGATAAAGGCAGTGGCGACGATTATATAAATTGCCCGATGAATAAAGAAGAATACGAAACTTTTTATCAGGCACTTGTAACCGCCGAAAGAGCACCTTTGCACAGCTTTGATGTAAACAATCCTAAGGTGTACGAGGGCTGTATGCCTGTTGAAGTTATGGCACAGCGTGGTGAAAACACATTGCGATTCGGGCCGATGAAACCTGTCGGTCTTGTAAATCCAAAAACGGGACACAGACCGTGGGCTGTACTGCAGTTAAGGAAAGAAAATTGCGGGGGCACAATGTATAACCTCGTCGGATTTCAGACAAATCTGAAATTCGGTGAACAGAAAAGGGTATTTTCACTGATTCCTGCATTGCACAAAGCGGAATTTTACCGCTACGGTGTAATGCACAGGAACACATTTATTAATTCACCTAAACTGCTCAATGCCGATTTTTCTTTGAGAGAAAATGAAAACTTGTTCTTTGCAGGTCAGCTTACAGGTGTTGAGGGCTATATGGAATCGGCGGCTTCGGGAATACTTGCTGGCATAAACGCAGTGCGAAGATTAAACAGTCAAGAACCTGTGACTTTACCGACTGACACAATGCTCGGCGCTCTTGCAGGCTATATATCCGACAAATATGTGGAGAAATTCCAGCCTATGGGCGCAAATTTCGGTGTACTTCCTGCTCTCGAAAATCGTCCCCGTGACAAGCAGGAGCGAGGAAAAGCATATTCGGACAGAGCGCTTAAAAGCCTTGAGGCTTATCTTACACATATGAATTTAGAGGTGTAAAAATGAAAATTATAGTAGATGCCTTCGGCGGAGATAACGCACCGCTTGAAATAATCAAGGGTTGTGCGGAGGCTGTTGCGGAATTTGACGATTTATCAATTATTCTCACAGGCGACGAGGGTAAAATTCTTAAGGTTGCACATGACAATAATATATCTCTTGACAGAATAGAAATTCATCACTGCACAGAAGTTATTACTATGGACGACCATGCCGATGCAGTTCTTAAATCAAAGAAAGACAGCTCAATGGCTGTAGGATTTAATTTGCTTAAAAACGGCGAGGGTGACGCTTTTGTTTCCGCAGGCAACAGCGGTGCTCTTTGTATGGGTGCAACTCTTGCGGTTAAGAGAATTAAAGGCATTAAACGACCTGCATTCTCTCCCGTTATGCCGTCCGCAAACGGTTTCTTTATGCTTGTTGACGGCGGTGCAAATGTAGATTGCCGTCCCGAAATGCTCGTTCAATTTGCGGTAATGGGCTCAATTTATATGAACAGAGTTATGAAGATTGATAACCCAAGGGTAGGCCTTGCAAATGTCGGCACCGAAGATCACAAAGGAACAGAGCTTTATCAAACTACATATCAGCTTTTGAAAGAAAGCAACTTAAACTTTGTCGGCAATGTTGAGGGCAGAGATATTCCGCAGGGCGTTTGCGATGTAGTAGTGTGTGACGGCTTTACAGGCAATCTTATTTTAAAAACCTATGAGGGTGTTGCAATGGTTGTTATGAACGAGATCAAGAGCTTGTTTACAGGCAGTCTTAAAGGCAAACTTTCGGCTTCGCTCGTGCTCGGCGATATAAAAAAGCTTAAGAAAAAACTTGACCACAACACATACGGCGGTGCGCCTGTTTTGGGTGCATCAAAACCTGTGTTCAAGGCGCACGGCAGTGCAAAAGCCGTCACCGTTAAAAACGCAATCAGACTTTCAAGAGATTATGTGCTTGCTGATGCGATCGGTGAAATTTCAAAGGTTATTAATTCGGAGGACTGATTTAAGTGCAGGAACTTGAAAATAAAATCGGCTATAAATTTAAAGATATAAGTTTACTCGAAGAGGCACTCACACATTCTTCTTATGCAAACGAACACAAATCAAAACATATCAAATATAACGAAAGACTTGAATTCTTAGGTGATGCGGTTCTTTCAATTGTAGTTTCTGACTACATTTTCAAAAACTGCCCCGAGCTTCCGGAGGGCGAGCTTACCAAACTAAGAGCCTCGCTTGTATGTGAAAAGAGCCTTTTCGTATTTGCAAAACAACTCGGACTGGGTAAGTATCTTATTTTGAGCAAAGGCGAGCGCCACAACGGTGGTGCAGAACGCCCGTCAATACTTTCGGATGCATTTGAGGCTCTTATTGCGGCTATTTATATTGACGGCGGAATCGAGCCTGCATCTAAGCATATTCTTAACTTTGTAATCCCTGCGATTAAGGCATCAAAGAAAAGACCCGTAAACGATTACAAAACAACTTTGCAGGAGATTATTCAGAAAAATCCCGGGGAATTGCTCGAATATGTACTCGTTGACGAATCGGGTCCCGACCACAACAAGCACTTTGTCGTAGAGGTTCACCTTAACAGCAATGTTATAGGCAAAGGCGGCGGAAAAAGCAAAAAAGAGGCTGAACAGCAGGCGGCAAGAGAAGCACTGGAGTTGATGGGTTATTAAACATTCTAATGTGGCGCTTTTTATACCGCACAACGGATGCCCTCACAAATGCACTTTCTGTAATCAAAGAAACATTGTGGGGCAAGCGTATCAGCCAAATGCCGATGATGTGACAAATGCCGTAAAAATCGCCGTAGATTCTTTAAAAGAAAATACCAAAGAGGCGGAGATTGCATTTTTCGGCGGCAGTTTTACAGCAATTGACAGAGAATATATGCTCGAACTTTTAGATGCGACCAAGCCGTTTATCAACAGCTTTAAAGGTATTCGGTTATCTACCCGTCCCGACTGCATTGACGATGAAATTGTAAGTCTTTTGAAAAGCTATAAAGTAACTTCAATTGAACTCGGTGCTCAATCTATGGATGATGAAGTGCTTAAACTCAATGAAAGAGGACATACGGCGGATGATGTAAGAAATGCCTGCCGCATTATAAAAAATTACGGCATATCACTCGGACTGCAGATGATGACGGGACTGTACGGTTCTGATTTTTATAAAGACATTTATACTGCCGATGAATTTATAAAGCTCAGACCGGATACTGTAAGGATATATCCGACTGTTATTATGCAGGATACCGAACTTGCAAATCTTTATAACAGTAAAAAGTTTATTCCTTACACACTTGAGCAATCGGTTGAACTTTGCTCAAAGCTCATTTTAAAATTTAAAAGCGAAAACATCCGTATTATAAGGCTAGGACTTCATTATTCCGAAAGTCTTGAAAATAACAGCCTCGGCAATAATTATCACCCTGCATTTAAAGAACTTTGCGAAAACAAAATCTTTTTTGATAAAATAACTAAACTGATTAAAAATTATCCCGACAAAGAGGTTGATTTTTTTGAGGCATATGTAAATCCTCATTCGGTTTCAAAACTTGCGGGACAGAATAAATCAAACATAATCAGACTTAACAATATGGGTTACAAGCTGAAAATCAAGACAGACCAAAGTCTTGACGAATACGAAATCTACATAAAACAGAGGTAATAAATGCGATTAAAATCACTTGAAATTCAAGGCTTTAAAACCTTTCCTGATAAAACTAAATTATCTTTTGAGCAGGGCATTACCGCTGTTGTAGGTCCGAACGGCTCAGGCAAAAGCAACATCAGTGACGCTATCCGTTGGGTGCTCGGCGAGCAATCTCCAAAGAGCTTGCGCTGTTCAAAGATGGAAGATGTTGTTTTTAACGGAACCGACAAAAGAAAAAAACTCGGCTATGCCGAAGTTTCGCTTAACATAGAAAACAAAGACAGAGTGCTGGCATTCGACGGCGACGAAGTTTCAATTACTCGCCGTTATTATCGAAGCGGTGAGAGCGAATATCTCATTAACAAAGCACAGGTCAGACTAAAAGACATTAACGAGCTTTTTATGGATACAGGTCTTGGCCGTGACGGTTACTCTATGATAGGACAGGGTAAAATCGACAGCATTGTATCTTCAAAAGGCGAGGACAGACGAGAAATTTTTGAAGAGGCGGCAGGTATTTCACGCTATCGCTACAGAAAAACAGATGCGGAGCGAAAGCTGAAAAGCACGGAGGAAAACCTTTTAAGACTGCGTGACATCGTGACAGAACTCGAAGAGCGTGTCGGTCCTCTTAAAAGGCAATCGGAAAAAGCACAGGAATTTTTAAAATACTCCGAAGAAAAGCGTGGACTTGAAATAGCGCTTTGGCTGCTTACCCTTGACAAAAGTCAGGCGGCGCTTAAAACACAGGACGAAAAAATCGCCATTGCTCACGCACAATATGATGATGCCGAAAAAATGCTCGAGCAGATTCAAAAAGAGTCGGAAGAAATATATCTGAAAAACGGACAGCTTGCCGTAAAATCCGACGAAGTAAGACATCTTATTTCAGAGCTTGATGCACTCATTTCCGATATGCGTTCACAGCTTTCGGTTTCAAAGAACGATATTCTTCATAACGAAGAAAACATAAAGCGTGTTGAAAACGAAATTCAAAACGCACAGCAAAATTCACAGCTTATTTCTACACAAATTGCGGAAAAGAACGAGAAAATCGCTGAACTTGACACAAAAATAATTGAAAAGCAGAAAGAATATACCGCACTTTCCGAAAAGCTGAATGTTATCAACCTTGATACGGGCAAGAGCGGCGACAAACTGCAACAGCTTACTTCCGAACTTTCTATGCTTACAACGAAGTCTGCCGATGCAAGGGTAATTGATATGACGGCGGAAAGCTCGATTTCCGACCTTGAAGAAAGAATCGAAAGCCTTACAACCGCAAACAAAGACGGAATTGCAAGAGTACACGAGCTTGAAGAAATTTCCGAAGAATACACAACAAATCTTACAAATCTGCGGGAAGAAATTACATCAATTACAAATTCAATTCAGGGACTTGAACTTAAATTGCAGTCAAAAGCACACAAGCGTGACAGCTACAAGGCTGAAAGCGACAGACTTTTGCTTGACAGCAAGGAACATATAAGAAAAATCAACTTCCTTGAAAATCTCGAACGCAACCTCGAAGGTTTTTCAAAGAGCGTTAAAGTTGTGGTAAACGCATCTAAAAGCGGAAGATTAAAAGGTGTGTGCGGCCCTGTTTCCCGAGTAATTTCCGTACCGCAAAAGTATGGCGTTGCAATTGAAACCGCACTCGGAGCGGCAATGCAAAACATTGTTACGGAAACCGAAAACGACGCTAAATCGGCTATTGCTTATCTTAAATCATCGGACGGCGGACGAGCAACTTTTCTGCCGCTTAATACAATCAAGGCAAGAGAACTTAGAGAAAACGGACTTGAAGCAAACTATGGCTTTATCGGTGTTGCAAGCGACCTTTGCAGCTGCGATAACAAATTCAAAAATATTTTATCATCTTTGCTCGGCAAAATTGTAATTGCAGACAATCTTAATTCCGCAGTCGAGATTGCCAAAAAATATTCGTACCGTTTTAAAATCGTTACACTTGACGGACAGGTTGTAAATGCGGGCGGTTCGCTCACAGGCGGTTCGCTCAACAGAAATACAGGTTTGCTAAGCCGTGCAAGTGAAATTAAAGATTTGAAAGAACAGACAAAAGCCATTGAAGAAAAGTCTGCGCAGGCACAGAGATTGTGCAGTGAGGCGGCGCAGGATTATGCCGCCGTTGAGGCTGAATTGCTCGGTACAAGAGCAGACCTTTCAAACAAGAAACAAAGCCTTGCAAGAATGGAAGCCGAAAGCAGAGCGTGCGAAAACGAGCTTTCAAACTCAAAACTTGCTTTGCAAAATTTTGATAAACAGATTGAAGAATATACAAATAAAGTAAATATCCTATCAGAGGACAGAAAAAATGCAGGCGAACAGCTGGCACAGCTTAACCGCAGAATTTCCGAGGCAGAAGAAAAGGTAAACAGCATTACGGGCAGTCGTGCCAAAATGATTGAGGAGCGAGAAGAAATTGCATCTCAATTACAGAATGTGCGACTTGAAATTGTAACCGCTCAAAAGGATATTGACGCACTCAATTCCGAAATCCTTTTTGCGGAAAATTCATCAAATAACTTCGGAGAAAAACAGAGAGAACTAAATGCACAAATTGAGGACTATAAAAACAAAAATGCTTTGATTCAGAAAAACATCGACGAACTTGAGGCTCAAATAAAAGACAAGTCAGAGAAAATTGCAGAGCACAACGCAAGGATTTCAAGTATTAATTGTGAAAAAGATACTTACGAAATGAGAAGTGTTGAATTAAGAACGCTTGAGCGTGACAAAACATCGGAACGAGAGGTATCGGGCAGAGAACTTTCAAGACTTGAAGAAAGAAAAATCAACTTGCAAAATCAGTACGATAATATAATTTCCAAGCTTTGGGAAGAATATGAGTTGACCAAGCGTGAAGCGGAAGAACAGGCGATTGAAATTCCCGATTCCAATGCGGCTCAAAAACGACTTAACGAGCTAAAGCAAAAAATTAAAAATCTCGGAAATGTAAATGTATCCGCAATTGAAGAATACAAAGAGGTTTCCGAACGCTTTGAATTTATGAGCACACAGGTAAATGATGTGGAAAAGTCAAAACGAGAAATTGAGCGACTTATCACCGACCTTACCAAACAGATGAAAGAAGTGTTTGTAGAGAGTTTTGAAGAAATCAATAAAAACTTCACTTTCACATTCAAAGAACTGTTCGGCGGCGGTACCGCATCGCTTTCGCTTTCAGAGCCGGAGGATATTCTCAACAGCGGCATCGACATTATTGTACATCCGCCCGGAAAAATCGTTGTTCATCTTGACGCACTGTCGGGCGGTGAAAAAGCACTTGTAGCCATAGCGCTTTACTTTGCAATTATGAAAGTCAGACCCGCACCTTTCTGCGTTATGGACGAAATTGAGGCGGCGCTTGATGATGTAAATGTTGACCGCTTTGCAAACTATATGAGAAATTTAACCCATACAACGCAGTTTATCTGTATTACTCACAGACGAGGCACAATGGAAGAAGCAGATGTACTGTACGGTGTTACTATGCAGGACGAGGGTGTATCCAAACTGCTTGAACTGCGTTCTACCGAGATTGCCGAAAAACTCGGCATTAAGGCTAACTAATGAAGGGATGATTTTATGGGCTTTTTTAATAAAATTAAAGAAGGTTTAAAAAAGACAAGAGATGCGGTTATCGGTCAGATTGACTCAATGCTCAAATCTTTTACCAAGATTGACGATGAACTTTTTGAAGAACTCGAAGAGTTGCTTGTAATGGGCGATGTAGGCGTACCGACTGCCGAAAAAATATGTGAAGAGCTTAAAAAGAGAGTTAAAAAAGAGGGTATTAAAAATCCTAATGAAATTCACAGACTTCTTGAAGAAACGGTTTCCGATATGTTGAGAGGCGGAGAAGAACTCGACCTTTCAACCACACCGTCTATTATCCTTGTCATAGGTGTAAACGGTGTAGGTAAAACAACCACAATCGGAAAACTTGCAAATCACCTTACAAAACAGGGCAAAAAAGTTATCCTTGCCGCAGGCGATACATTCAGAGCCGCAGCTATCGAGCAGCTTGAAATTTGGGCAGACAGAAGTCACTGTGAAATAATAAAGCAGAACGAGGGCAGCGACCCTGCCGCTGTAATTTATGACGCCATTTCAGCCGCTAAGGCAAGACACGCAGATGTTATTATCTGCGATACGGCGGGCAGACTTCACAATAAAAAACCCCTTATGGACGAGCTTGCAAAAATCAACAGAATTATAGACAGAGAACTGCCGGACGCATCGAAAGAAAAGTTACTTGTACTTGATGCAACCACAGGTCAAAATGCCGTTAATCAGGCAGAGCAGTTCAGCCTTGCAACAGGAATTACAGGCATTGTTCTTACTAAACTTGATGGTACGGCAAAGGGCGGTGTTGTCCTTGCAATCAAAGAGGGACTCGGTATTCCTGTTAAATACATCGGCGTAGGTGAGCAGATAGACGATTTACAGCCGTTTGATTCAGAGGACTTTGCAAAGGCTCTCTTTGCGCAGAATTAAGAGGTGCGGTATGAAATTTATCATTGCAACCAATAACGCAAAAAAATTAAAAGAACTTGAAAGAATTTTAAAGCCCCTCGGCATAGATGCGGTTTCCGCAAAAGAGGCAGGTGTAAACCTCGGCGAAGTTGAAGAAACAGGTACAACCTTTGCCGAAAACGCTTTTATAAAAGCAAATGCCGCTTTCAAAGCAACGGGTATGCCTGCCATAGCCGACGATTCAGGGTTATCGGTTGACGCACTTGACGGCAGACCGGGTGTGTATTCCGCAAGATACTGCGGAGAAAATGCCACTGACGAAGAAAAGTACACTAAATTGTTAGAAGAAATGCAGGGTGTACCCGACGAAAAGAGAACAGCGCATTTTACATCAGCAATCTGCTGTATTTTATCCGACAAAGAAAAAATTGAAGTTGACGGCATATGCAACGGTACAATTTCTCATACTCCGAACGGCAACGGCGGTTTTGGATATGACCCGATTTTTGACTGCAACGGAAAAAGTTTTGCCGAACTTACAGCCGAAGAAAAAGACAAAATCAGTCACAGAGGAATTGCTTTACGCAAGTTACAGGCTGAACTGAAAAACAGATTTGACAAATAATTTATATAAATTTCAGAAAGGAGCAGTTAAATGCTCACAAGTAAACAGCGTGCATACCTTCGTGGTCTTGCAAATCCTATTGAAACTATCCTTATGATCGGTAAGGGTGAAATCACAGATAACATTGTAAAGCAGGCAGACGACGCACTCAAGGCAAGAGAGCTTATAAAGGGCAAAGTGCTTGAGAACAGCGGTTATTCTTCAAGAGAAGCTGCCGAACTTATCGCCGAAAAATGCGGTGCGGAAGTTGTACAGGTTATCGGTTCAAAATTTGTTCTCTATAAAAAGAATGAGGACGAGCCTAAAATTGTTCTCCCTAAGAACAGAAGAAAATGAGTAGAATAGGAATACTCGGCGGTACTTTTAACCCAATACACAACGGTCACATTCAAATGGCGAAGTACAGCCACGATGCCGCAAAACTCGATAAGGTTATTCTTATGCCTACTTTTGTGCCGCCGCATAAAGAAAGCGCAAACCTTGTTTCGTGCGAGCACAGACTTAATATGTGCCGCCTTGCAAGTGCCGAACTTCCGTATGCGGAAGTATCCGATTTTGAAATAAAATTAGAGGGCAAAAGTTACACTTACCGTACATTGCAACTTTTAAAAAGTCAAAACGAAAACGATGATTTTTATTTTATCGTCGGCGCAGATATGTTTTTATCTATGCAAAATTGGAAAAATCCTGAAATAATTTTCAGGCTTGCTACCGTAATCGCCATTCCGAGAGATGACGACAGCGTATCCGAACTTAAAGAACATTACGATAATGTTCTCAAAAAAATGGGTGCAAAGGCGATTATACTTAATCACTCGGTTTTAACGGTTTCGTCAACCTATGTGCGTGACAACATCGACAACGACACGGTATTGGAAAATCTGATTGACAGCAGGGTTTTTAATTATATTAAGGAAAATAATTTATACAGGGTGTGATTTTATGAATTCAGACGAATATAAGAAACTTATAAAATCAAGAATGAGCGATTACCGCTATACGCACAGCGTAAATGTTTCTAAAGAGGCTGTAAGACTTGCAAAAAAATACGGTGCGGATACCGAAAAAGCAGCCGTTGCAGGCATACTGCACGACATTACCAAAGAAACACCTAAAGAAGAACAGTTGCAAATTATGACAGATGGTGGTATAATTTTAGATAATGTGCAGGAAAAATCGACAAAGCTGTGGCACGGTATAAGCGGAAGTGTGTATATTCGTGATATTCTTAAAATTACAGACGAAGATATTTTAAACGCAGTAAGATACCACACCACAGGCAGAGCAGGTATGTCTTTGCTTGAAAAAATAATTTTTATAGCGGATTTTACTTCTGCCGAAAGAGATTATAACGGCATAAAAACAATGCGCAAAAAGGCAGGCAAATCTCTTGAAAACGCAATGCTGTACGGATTGCAGTTCACTTTAAAAGACTTGTCTAAAAGGGCAATGATAATTCACCCCGACGCCCTTGCCTGTTACAACGAAATTGTAATAAATAATTCAACGAAAGGAACAGCCAAATGAATTCTTACGAGCAATCAATTCTGACAGCTAAGGCTATAAGCAGCAAAAAAGGTCTTAACATCAAGTTAATCGAAATTGGCGATATTTCTTCGCTTGCAGACTATATGGTAATTGCGACAGGTACAAGCTCAACTCATGTAAAAGCTATTGCGGACGAGGTTGAGTATCAGCTTGACGAGGCAGGCATTTCTGTAAGTCATATCGAGGGCTACCGTTCAAATTCATGGATATTGCTTGACTATGTCGATGTTATCGTTCATATTTTTTCAGACGAGGCAAGAGAGTTTTACGACCTTGAAAGACTCTGGCAGGACGGTAAGGAAATTGACATTTCCGATATTGTTGACTAATAAATCTTGAGGAGGACTCAATTTTGAAATATAATCATAAGCCCATTGAGGGCAAATGGCAAAAAATTTGGGAAGATAAGGGTGTTTTCCACGCAGAGGACAACTCTGAAAAAGAAAAATTCTATGCTCTTATTGAGTTTCCTTATCCGTCGGGACAGGGACTTCATGTAGGCCATCCAAGACCTTATACGGCACTTGACACCGTAGCAAGAAAGCGCAGACTTCAGGGCTACAATGTACTTTATCCGATCGGCTGGGACGCATTCGGTCTTCCTACCGAAAACTACGCAATCAAAAACCATATTCATCCCGAAATCGTTACAAAGCAAAATATTGCCCGCTTTAAAAAGCAGATTCAATCACTCGGTATCTCTTTTGACTGGAGCCGTGAAATTAACACAACCGACCCTGACTACTACAAGTGGACACAGTGGATTTTTATTCAGCTTTTCAAGCATGGTCTTGCATACAAAAAAGAAATGAATGTAAACTGGTGTACTTCGTGTAAGTGCGTTCTTGCAAACGAAGAGGTTGTAAACGGCGTTTGCGAGCGCTGCGGCAGTGAGGTTGTTCATAAGGTAAAGTCACAGTGGATGCTTAAGATTACAGCTTATGCAGACAGACTTATCAATGACCTTGACCTTGTAAATTATCCTGAAAGAGTTAAAGCACAGCAGAAAAACTGGATTGGCAGAAGTACGGGCGCAGAGGTTGATTTCAAGACAACCACAGGCGACACACTTACAATTTACACCACAAGAGCAGATACTCTTTATGGTGCAACATATATGGTAATTTCTCCGGAACACCCTCTCATTGAAAAGTGGGCAGACAAGCTATCTAATATTGACGCTATCCGTGAATATCAGGCAGCTGCGGCAAGAAAGTCCGACTTTGAAAGAACAGAGGTTGCCAAGGATAAAACAGGTGTTCTTGTTGAGGGCGTTAAGGCTATTAACCCTGTAAACAACAAGGAAATTCCTATCTTTATTTCCGACTATGTACTTGTATCTTACGGTACGGGCGCTATTATGGCTGTTCCTGCTCACGATACCCGTGACTGGGAATTTGCAAAGAAATTCGACCTTCCTATCATTGAGGTTGTTAAGGGCGGCAATGTGCAGGAAGAGGCTTATACAGACTGTGCAACAGGTATTATGGTTAATTCGCGTATGCTTGACGGTCTTACTGTTGACGAGGCTAAGAAAAAGATTATCTCCTGGCTTGAGTCGGAGGGTAAAGGTCACTCAAAGGTAAACTACAAACTCCGTGACTGGGTATTCTCCCGTCAGCGTTATTGGGGCGAGCCTATTCCGATTGTTCACTGCGACAAGTGCGGATATGTTCCGATTGACGAAAGTGAACTCCCGCTCAAACTTCCGATGGTAGAATCATATGAGCCGACAGATAACGGCGAATCACCGCTTGCTAAAATGACAGACTGGCTTGAAACAACTTGCCCGTGCTGCGGCGGCAAGGCAATGCGTGAAACCGATACAATGCCACAGTGGGCAGGTTCATCATGGTATTTCTTAAGATATATGGATCCGCACAATGACAAAGCACTTGCTTCAAAAGAGGCTATCAAGTATTGGTCACCTGTTGACTGGTACAACGGCGGTATGGAGCACACTACACTCCACTTGCTTTACAGCCGTTTCTGGCATAAATTCCTCTACGACATCGGCGTTGTAAATACTCCGGAGCCATATGCAAAGAGAACATCACACGGTATGATTCTCGGCGAAAACGGCGAGAAGATGAGTAAGTCAAGAGGCAATGTAGTAAATCCTGACGAAATCGTAGACGAATACGGTGCAGATACACTCCGTCTTTACGAAATGTTTATCGGCGACTTTGAAAAGGCCGCTCCTTGGAGCCAGTCAAGCATCAGAGGCTGCCGCAGATTTATTGAGCGTTATTACAACCTCCAGACAATTCTTAACGATGCAGACGGCATCCGTCCGGAACTTGAATCATCATTCCACAAGGCTATCAAAAAAGTCGGCGATGACATTGAGAACATTAAGTTCAACACCGCAATCGCAACACTTATGGCACTTATCAATGATATTACTGCTACAGGCGCAATCACTAAGGAGGAACTTAGAATCTTCACAATTCTCCTTAACCCGTTTGCACCGCATGTTACAGAAGAAGTATTTGAAATATGCAAACTCGGCGACGGTATAGTAGCAGAGCAGAAATGGCCTGAGTACGATGAGGCTAAGTGCAAAGACGAAACAATAGAAATCGTTGTACAGGTAAACGGTAAAATTAAGACAAAGCTTAACATTCCTGTTGAGTCAGAAAAGAACGCAGTTCTTGATATGGCAAAGGCAGACGCAAATGTGGCTAAAGCTATAGAGAATATGAATATCATCAAAGAAATTTATGTTCCCAATAAGCTTGTAAACCTTGTAGTTAAGCCATAATTTTTATTTTATTTATAAATTTACTTAATTTTCCCTAAATTTCTACATTTCTATTGACAATAAGAATTGTTTATTGTATAATATCAAATGCAACATATGCAAATTACCCATGCCAAATGGCAGATGGGAGGGAAGATAGATGGCAGAAATCAGACTTAAGGATAACGAATCTCTTGAGAGTGCTTTAAGAAGATTCAAAAAGCAGTGTGCAAGAGCTGGCGTTATTGCTGAGGTGCGCAAGAGAGAAGCTTATGAAAAGCCTTCTGTAAAGCGTAAAAAGAAGTCCGAAGCAGCTCGTAAGAGAAAATTCAGGTAATCAAAATAAGCGGACAGTTTTTACTGTCCGCTTTTTGTCATTTTATCAGGAAATTTGGTGAATAAAAATGAAAAGAATTCTTGTTATTTTAGGGCCTAACCTTAATATGGTAGGAGTAAGAGAAAAAGGCATTTACGGAGAGGAAACCGCTCAAAGCATTTCCGAGCAGATTAAGGCATTTGCAAACGAGCAGGGCTTTTCTGTTGAGATTTATCAGTCAAATCACGAGGGCGACCTTATCGATAAAATTCATGCCGCAAGAGAAAACTTTGACGGTGCGGTAATAAATGCGGGCGCTCTTACACATTATAGCTATGCATTAAGAGATGCTATTGCTTGTGTAAAGATTCCGTTTGTCGAGGTGCATATGTCAAATATCCACGCAAGGGAAGAATTCAGACACACATCTGTAATTGCACCTGTATGCGCAGGTCAGATTGCAGGCTTTGGCAAAAGCAGCTACTTCCTTGCAATTACAGCTTTAAAGGACTTGATGAAGTAATGAACAGCTTGAGAACAGAAAAGTTAAGAGCTTTTATAAAATCACCCGACATCGCAGTTTTAATAAAAAATGAAATCAATGTCGGATATTTCAGCGGCTTTCATCACAGCGAGGGTGTATTTTTACTGACAAGCGACAAAGCATATTTGCTTGTGGATTTCAGATACTTTGAGGCGGCACAGAAATTCGCAGTCGGCTGTGAAGTAATCTGCTTTAAAAAGCTGATTGCGGATATAAGCGAAATTCTTAAAAAAGAATGTGTCACAAAAATCGTTGCAGAGGCAGATACATTTACCGTTGCGGAAAATGATTTGTACAAAGAGCATTTTGCTGAAAAGGGAATTGAATTTTACTGTGACAGTGCGCTTGATAAGGCTGTTTCAAACATCAGAATTATTAAAGATAAATCGGAGTTTGACAAAATTTTAAAGGCTCAACAGATTGCCGAAAAGGCATATAATGAAATTTTAAATTACATCAAACCCGGTGTCAGCGAGCGAAAAATCGCAGTTGAATTTGAATATCTGATGAAGCAGTACGGTGCGGAAAGAGTTTCTTTTGATTTAATAACAATCACAGGCAGTAAAACTTCGTTGCCACACGGCGTACCGAGTGACGATGCTGTTAAATCGGGAGATTTGTTTACTATGGATTTCGGGGCTGTATATGACGGCTATCACTCCGACACGACAAGAACCGTAGCGGTTAATTTTGCCACAGATGAGCAAAGAGAGATTTACAATATTGTATTAAAGGCTCAACTTGCCGTGTTAGATGAAGTAAAGGCAGGCAAAACTTGCTCTGAAATTGATAAAATTGCAAGAGATATTATAACAGAGGCAGGCTACGGAGAGTGTTTCGGTCATTCGACGGGTCACGGCGTAGGACTTGAAATTCACGAGCTGCCAAATGTTTCTCCGAGGGGAGAAATAATCCTTGAAGAGGGTATGGTAATTACCGACGAACCCGGAATTTACCTGCCAAAGAAGTTCGGCGTAAGAATTGAAGATATGCTTTATGTCACCGAAAAAGGATATAATAACTTTGTATCTTTGCCAAAAGAACTAATAATTCTTTAAAATGCTTGCAATTTGTTTATTTTTTATGTATAATAGCATATGACACATAATGGCAAGGATTATTTTGCTGTAATTATGTATATTTTAGGAGGTATTACTTATGATATCAGCAGGTGATTTCAGAAACGGCGTTACATTTGAAATGGATGGTCAGGTTGTATCAATCATCGAATTCCAGCATGTAAAGCCAGGTAAGGGTGCCGCTTTCGTAAGAACAAAGATCAGAAATGTTATTACAGGTGCGGTTGTTGAAAAGACTTTTAACCCTAACGATAAATATCCTACTGCATTTATTGACAGAAAGGATATGGAGTACAGCTATTCAGACGGTGATCTTTATTACTTTATGGATACAGAAACATGGGAGCAGATCCCGATTAACAAGAGCGTTCTCGGCGACAACTTCAAGTTCGTTAAAGAGAATATGGTTTGTAAGGTTCTTTCTTACAAGGGCAGCGTATTCGGTATAGAGCCGCCTAACTTTGTAGAGCTTAAGGTTACAAAGACTGACCCAGGCTTTAAGGGTGATACAGCAACCAACGCTACAAAGCCTGCTACTCTTGAAACAGGTGCTGAGATTAAGGTTCCTCTCTTTATTGACGAGGGCGAAATAATCCAGATCGACACAAGAACCGGTGAGTATATGGGCAGAGCTTAATCGCTTTGCGGAGGAATTATTATGAATTTAACAGAAAAAATTGCTTATATTCGTGGACTTTGCGAAGGTTTAAACCTTGATGAATCAAAACCGGAAATTAAGGTTATGAACGCAATTATCGATCTTCTTGACGATATGTCATATTCTGTAACAGATATGGAAGACCTCTATGACGAGCTTTCGGCTCAGGTTGATGAGATTGACCAGGATCTTGCAGAGGCTGAAACTGAGCTTTACGGCGAAGATGATGACTTTGACTATGATGACGATGAAGATGACGAAGAAAACGAAGACGATGTTTTTTATGAAGTGACTTGTGATGCATGCGGTCAAAAGCTTAATGTATCCGAGGATGTTCTCCTTGAGGGCGAAATTGAGTGCCCTAACTGCGGTGAGCTTCTTGAGTTTGACTTCTCTGACATCTTTGACGGCGAAGAGTGTGACCCGGCTGACTGCGAGGGTTGCGGCAGCAATTGTAATTCTTCGGAAGAATAATATTAACAAAATTTACACCTCTCGTATAGAATATCGAGGGGTGTTTTTTTGCTTTTTTACAAGAGAAAGAAGATAAAATTTAAAAGGCTTAAATGTGTTCTTTTGTCTATAGTTTTAGTGTTCGTTTTAATTATAGTTTTCTGTGAACAACAGCTTGCGGAATTTAAATGTGAATACATCAGAATACAGGCGGAAATTATCTCCGTAAACTCTGTTTGCGAGGCTGTAAACAGCAGTATAAGAAGTTTTAATTATAACTATGACGATTTAGCAAAAATACAATATTCCAAAGACGGCAAAGTACAGGCAATAACAACCGATTCGTTTAAAATCAATGAGCTTAAGGCAGATATAATGCTAAGCGTACAGCAGGAAATTGCAAAAATATACGATGTGGATATCGACATACCGCTCGGTTCTTTCACTGATATTACCGTGCTTTCAAACTATGGGCCGATGGTAAATGTATCGTTTAACCTTACGGGGAGTTTTTCCTCTGAAATCGTAAGCACCTTTGAATCGGCGGGAATTAATCAGACAATTCACCATATCCGTCTTATTCTTACATCAAAAATTATGACAACATCTCTTGACTACTCGGGAAATATGACATTTTCCACCGATTTTGAAATAGCACAAAACATAATCGTCGGCACCACTCCCGAATACAACGGCAATTGGTACAAATCTGTATAATACTTGTATAAATATTAAAAACTTAAGAAAAATATTGAAAATTGCCGTAATTTGTGATACAATATTTTAGTTAATAAAATGGATTAGGAGTGCATTGTTTTGCCTGAAAACACAATACTTGGTAATGTTACCTCTGATGTTATTTCAGACCAACAGTTTGAATATATGAGATTGATTTCTCAGATTATGCAGGATAGAAAGCGTGGCGATAAGCCTGTGGCTTATATACGCACCTACGGCTGTCAGCAGAATGTTGCTGACAGTGAGAGAATTAAAGGTATGCTTGAAATAGCGGGCTTTGAATTTTCCGAAACCGTGGACGACGCCGATTTTATTCTTTTTAATACCTGCGCAATCAGAGAACACGCCGAGGACAGAGTTTTTGGAAATGTCGGTGCGTTAAAGTCTTTAAAGAGAAAACATCCGCAGATTGTCATTGCTTTGTGCGGCTGTATGATGGAGCAGGAGCATATCGCAAACAAGATGTATAAGAGCTTTCCGTTTGTAAGTCTTGTTTTCGGTACTCATTCTCTGCACCGTTTTCCACAGCTTTTGTATCATACACTTGCAGACGGCAAGCGTGTATATGAGCGTGACAATGATGACAAAAAGGTTTATGAGGGTATACCTGTCAAGCGTGACGGCACTTTCAAGGGCTGGCTTTCAATTATGTATGGCTGCAACAATTTCTGCACATACTGCATTGTGCCTTATGTAAGAGGCAGAGAACGCAGTCGTGAAAAGTCGCTTATCCTTGATGAAGCAAGGCAGATGATTTCAGCAGGCTACAAAGATATTACTTTGCTTGGTCAGAATGTAAACTCTTACGGCAAAACTCTTGCCGATAAGCCTACTTTCGCTCAGCTTTTGCACGAAATTGATTCTATTGACGGCGACTATTGGCTTAGATTTATGACATCACATCCAAAGGATTGTTCAAAAGAACTTATTGATACAATTGCTAACGGCACACATATCAGTAAACATCTGCATTTGCCTTTCCAGAGCGGTTCGGACAGAATTTTAAAAGCGATGAACAGGCATTATGACAGAAAAAAATACCTTGATATTGTAAATTATGCCAAAGAAAAAATTGACGGAGTATCGCTCACAAGCGATATTATAGTAGGTTTCCCGGGTGAAACCTATGAGGATTTCAAAGAAACACTTTCACTTATTCGTGAAGTGGAATTTACATCTTTGTTCACTTTCATTTATTCACCGAGAGTGGGCACACCTGCCGCTAAGATGGATGACCCGATTTCCGCAGAGGAAAAATCAAAATGGTTCAGAGAACTGCTTGATGTTCAGGAAGAAATCGCAGCAAAAAGATGTGCGTCTATGGTTAATAACACCGAAAAGGTACTTATTGAATCGGAAACAGGCAAAAACGGTGAATTAAACGGCAGAACAAGTGGCAATATAATAGTGGAGCTTAAAGGCGATAAGAGCCTTATAGGCACATTTCAGAATGTTAAGATTACACAGGCGAGAAATTGGATACTCAAAGGCGAACTTGTGTAAGGAAAGGATAAAATTATGGATATTATTGAAAAGGCAAGAGAGCTTGGCAAACTTATTCAGCAGGAAGAGTCGTATATTGCTCTTCAAAAAGCACAGGCAGACGCTGACGCAGATATGGATCTTCAGAACCTTATCGGCGATTTTAATATGAAGAGAATGTCTATCAACAACGAGGCATCTAAAAAAGATAAAGACAGCGACAAGCTCGCACTCCTTAACAGCCAGATGAGAGAGGACTACTCTAAGATTATGTCAAACAAGAATATGATTGCTTACAACGAGGCAAAAGACGCTTTTGATATGGTTGCAAACAGAGTTCTTGCCATTGTTCAGCAGTCGGCAGAGGGCGCAGACCCTGAAACAGCCGATTACTCGACATCATCATGCTCCGGAAGCTGCAGCACTTGCGGCGGTTGCGGCTGATAGATTTTCCTTGAAAGGGTGTGAAAACATTGGCAGAGTTATCTCCTATGATGAAACAGTATTTTAAAATTAAAGAGCAGAATAAAGACAGTATTCTTTTCTTCCGTCTGGGAGATTTCTACGAGATGTTTTACGATGACGCCAAAATTGCGTCAAAGGAGCTTGAGCTTACACTCACAGGCAGAGATTGCGGCCAGGCTGAACGGGCACCGATGTGCGGTGTACCCTTTCATAGCTGTGAGGGATATATTGCAAGACTTGTCGCCAAAGGCTACAAGGTTGCAATCTGTGAACAGACCGAAGACCCTGCCACGGCAAAAGGACTTGTAAAGCGTGATATTATAAGAGTTATCACACCCGGTACTGTAATGGAGTCGAGTATGCTTGACGAGGGCAGAAACAACTACATTTGCTGTATGTTTTCTGACAGCAAAAAAATCGGACTCTGCTTTTGCGATATTTCAACAGGCGAGCTTTACGCAACCGAAATATCGGGCAGTGATTCGGTAAATTCTCTTACAAGTCAGCTTGCAAGCTATAATCCGAGAGAAATTTTAATAGGCGGAGATATTGTTAAAATCAAGTCTTTGCCTGCATTTATAAAATCGAAACTTTCAGCCGGAGTTGAAATGCTCCGGGATGAGAGTTTTGACAATAAACTTTGCACCGATACGGTAAATATGCAGTTTAGGGAAGAAATGCAGTGTATTGCCGATTCGCAGGTGCTTATAAACGCTATCGGCGCACTTATAAATTATTTGAAAGAAACCCAGAAAAACGGACTTGAACGCATAAATAAAATTGAGCTTTACAGCGACAAGCAGTATATGAACCTTGATTACAACACACAGCGTAATCTTGAGCTTACCGCAACAATGCTCAATAAAGAAAAGCGAGGTTCGCTTTTGTGGGTGCTTGACAAAACCAAAACCGCAATGGGAAAGCGACTTATTCGTTCGTGGCTTGAGCATCCTCTGCTCAATGTATCGGCTATCAACAATCGACAGTCGGCGGTTGAAGAACTTGTAAACAACAATATGCTAAGGCTTGATATTATGGACGCATTGAGCGGTATTTTTGATATTGAGCGACTTATGACAAGAATTGTTTACGGCTCGGCAAACGGCAGGGAGCTCCGTTCGCTTGCGGCAGCTCTGCAAAAATTACCGCAGCTTTCGGAATTGGTTGCTGACTGCAGTGCCAAATATCTTAAAAAGGTATATAAAGAAATTGACCTGCTTGAAGATATTTATAATCTGATAGATTCCGCCATAGTCGAAGAACCGCCATTCTCTGTGCGTGAGGGCGGAATGATTAAAAAAGGATACAACCCTGACCTTGATATTTTGCTTACCGATATGAACGATTCAAAGGGCATACTTGCAAGAATTGAAGCGGAGCAAAGGGAAAAGACAGGTATTCCGAAATTAAGGGTCGGCTACAATAAAGTGTTCGGTTACTATATTGAGGTAACCAATTCATACAAAGACCTTGTACCCGAAACCTACATAAGAAAGCAGACTTTAACAAACTGCGAACGCTATATCACACAGGATTTAAAGGATATTGAGGGCAGAATTTTAGGTGCAAAAGACCGTTCGGTAGCAATGGAATACACTCTGTTCGACAATGTAAGAAAAACGGTTGCCGACAACCTTGATAGAATACAGAAAACCGCAAAGGCAATTGCCGTGCTTGATGTTCTTGTTTCTCTTGCAAATGTTGCGGCAGACAACAGATATGTTCGCCCCGAGGTGAACCTCTCGACTGTTATAAGACTTAAAGACAGCCGACACCCCGTGGTTGAGGCACTGCTTAACGACACTCCGTTTGTTCCGAATGATGTTTACCTTGACAGTGCAGGCGAGAGAGTGGCAATAATTACAGGCCCGAATATGGCAGGTAAATCTACCTATATGCGACAGGTTGCACTCATTGTTCTTATGGCGCAAATGGGCAGTTTTGTGCCTGCGTCAAGCGCAACAATTGGTGTGGTTGACAGTATTTTTACAAGAGTAGGCGCTTCCGATGACCTTGCTTCGGGTCAATCGACTTTTATGGTTGAGATGAGCGAAGTAGCCAACATTGTTAAATCAGCAACTTCAAAGAGTTTATTAATTCTTGATGAAATCGGCAGAGGCACATCAACCTTTGACGGTATGAGCATTGCAAGAGCGGTGCTCGAATACTGTGCCGACCGCAAAAAACTCGGTGCAAAAACATTGTTTGCTACTCACTACCACGAACTTACCGTTATGCAGGATTTGCTTGACGGTGTAAAAAACTACAGCATTGCCGTTAAAAAGCGTGGCGATGATATTACATTTTTACGCAGAATTATACCGGGCGGCGCAGATGACAGCTTCGGTATTGAAGTTGCAAAACTTGCGGGTCTTCCAAACTCAATTATTAATCGTGCGAAAGAGATTTTAAAAGAGCTTGAGTCAGGCTCAAATGCACCGACGGTAATTAAAGAGAAAAGTGAAGATATGCAGATGTCGCTTATATCAAATGATAATGCCGTTGTAGAGCGACTTTCGGAAGTTGATTTAAATACCTTAACTCCTATAGAAGCTATTAATCTGCTTTACGAACTCAAAGGTATGATATAATGGTATAAAGACATAAAGGCAGGTGAAAAAATGGGTGTAATTAATGTACTTGACAAACATATAGCGGAACTTATTGCGGCAGGCGAAGTAGTTGAAAGACCGTCGTCCGTTATAAAAGAACTTGTAGAAAATTCCATTGACGCAGGTGCGAAGAACATAACCGTAGAAATAAAAAACGGCGGTACAACCTTTATGCGTGTTGCCGACGACGGTTGCGGAATTTACAGAGATGACATTAAAAAAGCGTTTCTGCGCCATGCAACAAGTAAGGTGAAAACAGCAAATGACCTTGATACGATTTCTACCCTCGGTTTCAGAGGAGAGGCGCTTGCATCTATCAGCGCAGTTTCGAGGTTACAGGTTATTACCAAGAACGAGAATGAAGAAATCGGCAGCTGCTATGAGATAGAGGGCGGAGATGAAATCTCGCTTGAGGAAGCGGGTTGCCCGACAGGCACAACCTTTGTAATCAGAGATTTGTTCTACAACATTCCCGCACGCTCAAAGTTCCTTAAAAAAGATGTAGCCGAGGGAAATGCTGTTTCTGCCCTTATGGATAAAATTGTGCTTTCTCATCCGGAAGTTGCCTTTACTTTTATCAGGGACGGCAAGCAGGTTTTGCGCACTTTCGGCGACGGCAAACTTTTGTCGGCAATCTATTCCGTATTCGGCAAAGACTTTGCAAAGGGACTTATTCCCGTCGATTACACACTCGATTCCGTTACCGTAAAGGGTTATATTTCAAAGCCGATTAATTCAAGACCGAATCGAAATATGCAGAACTTCTTTATAAACGGAAGATTTGTAAAAACACGAACAGGTATGGCGGCACTCGAAGAGGCTTACAAAGGTTCGATAATGGTCGGTAAATTTCCGTCCGCTGTATTACAGCTTACCGTACCGTATGAAATTATAGATGTCAATGTTCATCCTGCAAAAATCGAAGTCCGTTTTATAAACGAAAGACCTGTTTTTGATGCAATTTACCATGCGGTAAAAACAGCCTTACAGCAAGGCGATGAAAGAAAACAGATTCATTTTAAAGAAAACACCGCTTTTAATGAAATTAAAAAGGTAAATCCGTTTAACAATGCGCAGGCAGTTTTTGCAAAAGCCGAAAATACACCTGCGGAAAAACCCATAAAACCGATTGAACGGATTGAGCCTGTATTAAAAAATTCCGAACCTAAACCGTACAATCCGTTTGACGAACTTGATTTAAAAGACGAAAAAACAAAGCCTGTATCTATTGACAACTTAAAAATGTCCGATTCGTCAAACCCGTTTGATATTTATTCAAAGCAGGCAATTAAAAGAAATTCAGAACTTGAAAACAAGAAAGCTGAATTTTCCAAGCAAAAACTTGAAAAAGCCGAGCAGTTAATTTTAAAAGCAACTCAACAGGAAGAAAATTTACCGAAACAAGAAATCACTGTTGACGATTTAACTGCCGAAAACACAGAAACTCCTATAGAAACAGAAGTTTCAAAAGAAGAAGTTAAGCCTTTAAAAGAAATTTCTGAAAATAAAACAGATAATAACGATGCACTTACCGAACTGCCAAAGGAGCAGACAAAACTCAGATTTTTGGGTGAGGCATTTAATACATATATAATCGTTGAAAAGAACGATAACGAAGTTTTAATAATCGACAAACATGCGGCGCACGAAAGAATAATTTACGAAAAGTTGAAAGCGGATTCTGGTTCAGCAAATGTTCAATATCTGCTCACACCGATTACAGTTACGCTTGATAAAATCGACTATGATGCGGCTGTAAGCAATCTTGATATGTTTGCAAAGTGTTCGTTTGATGTAGAGGACTTCGGCAACGGCACACTGCTTGTGCGTTCTGCTCCGCAGTACCTTGCCGCAACCGAAATTGCCGACTGCATAACAGAAATGAGCGGATACATTGCAAGCGGAAAGAAAGATATTTACACCGAAAAAATGGATTGGTTCTATCACAATGTTTCGTGTCGTTCCGCAATAAAAGCAGGCAATAAAAGTACAGTTCAGGAGCTGATGGATATTGCTTGGACTTTAGAAAAAAATCCGCAGATAAAGTATTGCCCGCACGGCAGACCGATCTGCATAGTTATGACAAAGTACGAAATTGAAAAACAATTTGGCAGGTTGTGATTTTTTGGATTATCCTATCAAACTTATTTCTGTTGTAGGTCCTACGGCATCAGGCAAAACTGCGCTTGCAGTTGAGCTTGCAAAGAAATATAACGGAGAGATTATTTCCGCCGATTCAATGCAGATATACAAAGGAATGAACATAGCTACCGCTAAGCCCGATGAACAGGAAAAACAGGGCATACCGCATTGGTTAACAGACTTTCTTCCAAGCGACAAGACTTATTCCGTTGCCGATTTTGTAAGTGACGCAGCTTCTTGTATAGAAGATATTGTGTCACGGGGGAAAATGCCGATTATAGCAGGCGGAACGGGACTTTATGTTGACTCGCTTTTAAACGGTATTTCTTTTGAAAAGCAGGAAAGAAACGAAGAAATTTCTAATGAGCTTTTAGCTCTTTACGAGCAAAACGGAGTTGATTATCTGCTTGATATGCTTGCTGAATTTGACAGCGAATCAGCAGAAAATCTCAAAGAACAGCGCAATGTAAAGCGAATTATAAGAGCGATTGAGTTCTATAAAACCTCCGGCATAACAATCAGCGAGCACAACAGAAATTCAAAACTGAAAGGCTCACCGTACAATCCGATAAAAATCGGTCTTAAATTTGAGGACAGGCAAAAACTTTACGACAGAATCAATCTAAGAGTTGACATAATGCTTGAAAAAGGTCTTGTCAACGAAGCAAAGCAGGTGCTCTCAAACGATTTAAGCTCCACTTCAAAAATGGCGATAGGATACAAAGAGCTTATTCCGTATTTTTCGGGTGAACGCTCGCTTGACGAATGTACGGAAATTTTAAAAAGAGAAACAAGACGATACGCCAAGCGCCAACTTACTTGGTTTAATCGTGATAAAGATATAAATTGGATATTGGTTGATAAATTCAACGGATTTGAAGATATTTTAAAATATGCCGAAACAATAATTGACAAAGGACTGTGATATATGGACAAGCTGTTGTTCAGAAGAATTTTGGTTGCAGGTCTTACCGCACTTGCAATTATTTATGTTGTTTACCTCTTACTGAGTGCTAATTTCAATGTAATTCCTACCGAAAACGCAGAGCAGGTAACGGTAACAGACAAAATTTATTCAAACGGTTACATTATTCGTGATGAAACCTACGTCAAAAACACTTCGGGCGGAGTTGTTTCTTACAATGTAGACGACGGCGACGAGGTTAAAAAGGGCGGCAGTGTAGCAAGCGTTTTTTCTTCGGAAGAAGACGCAGTTGCCCGCACAAAAGCCGCATCTCTCGAAGACAGTATGAAGGCGCTTACAAAACTTGAGCAGACAAGGCGCTCAAATACAGAGGGAATTGAAACCGTAAACAATGACATCACAACAAATATCGAAACATTTTTGTATAACATAAATAATGCAAACATCGGCAAACTTGATTCAAATATCAATTCAATAATCAATTCTGTAAATCACTACCAGTCATTTACAGGAAAGACCTCAAGTTTTAAACCCGAAATTGCATCTTTGCAGTCACAAATAAATGAACTCAAAAAATCATCGGGTGACAGCATTGCGGACATTAAAGCTCCGAAAGCGGGTTATTTTGTTGCTAACTGCGACGGCTATGAAAACTGCTTTGATTATTCTAAAATCGGTAATCTCACACTTGACAATCTTAAAAATATGAAAAAATCAAGTGTGCCTGATAATACAATCGGCAAGGTTATCAGCAGTCTTAACTGGTACATTGCTTGCGAAATTACCGCTGACGAGGCAACAGACCTTACATTGTGGGGTGACGATGTTACGCTGGATTTTTCCGACGCATCATCAAATACGGTACCTGCCTCGATTTATAAAATTGTTCAGTACAATAACTCAGATAAAGCACTTGTGATTTTACAGTGTACATATATGGACACTACACTTTCCGAAATCCGTCAGGAGCCTGTGGAAATCGGTATGGGAAGTTACTCAGGACTTCGTGTCAGCAAGAAAGCAATTCACGATGACTATGTAGAAAAGACCACATACGACGATAAAGGCAATGAACATAAGGAAAGCAAAAAGGTTCAGGGTGTTTATGTTCTTTACGGCAGTGAAGTGCAATTTAAAGAAATTTCTATCGTTTACGCGGGTAACGATTACGTTTTATGCGATTCGTCACCTACAGACGGTACATTGTTCAGCGGCGAAACCATTTCGCTGTATGATCAGATTATAACGGAAGGGGACGATTTGTATGACGGAAAGGTCATTAAGTGATGTAGAATACAACTACAAACTTATTAACGAAAGAATTGCCGAGGCAGCTGAAAAATCGGGCAGAAAAAGAGAAGACATTACTTTTCTTGCGGCAACAAAAACAGTTGACGCCGATGTAATCAATTACGCAATCTCTTTGGGACTTGACCACATCGGTGAAAACAAGGTTCAGGAATTGCTTTCAAAATACGAAAAGTATGACCTTGCACACGCATCCTTGCAGTTTATAGGTCATTTACAGACAAACAAGGTGCGTCAGATTGTTGACAAAGTAGATTTGATACAGTCGGTTGATTCTTTAAAGCTTGCGTCGGAAATTTCCAAACAGTCTTTAAAAATCGGCAAAAAAACAGACGTTCTTGTTGAAGTAAATATAGGCAGAGAAGAAAATAAATCGGGTGTTGTTCCCGAACAGCTTGATGAATTGTTGTGTCAGATAGCTGATTTGGAGGGAATTTCGGTCAAAGGACTTATGTCTATACCGCCAATTTGTGATAATACACATAAAATTTCAAAATATTTTGATAATATGCGTAATATCTTTATTGACATATCGTCAAAAAAATTAGATAATATAAGTATGACTATACTGTCAATGGGTATGTCTGCTGATTATTATGAGGCAATACTCGAAGGTGCGACTATGGTAAGAGTAGGTTCGTCACTTTTTGGTGCCAGAGATTACAGTAAATAATTCAAGGAGGAAATAATATAATGGCAGGTTTTGTGGATAAATTCAAGCGTATGTGGGATGCTCCGGATGACGAGTATCAGCAGGAGTATGACGAGTACGGTTATGCCGACGAAAACGAGGAAGAAGAGGTTGAGGAACAGCAGCCTGTAAGAGAGAGAGCAGCAGCTCCTACTTCAAAAAATAAAGTTGTTAATATTAACGCTAAGGCTAAGATTCAGGTCGGTATTTATAAGCCTGAAAGATTTGGCGAGGAAACACGCACAATCGCTGACGACCTTATCAAATCACACACAGTTGTGCTTAACCTTGAGGACACCAACAAGGATATGGCAAGAAGAATTCTTGACTTCTTAAGCGGTGTTGCTTATGCAAACGACGGTAAGATTAAAAAGGTTGCTTCAAATACATACATTATCATTCCTAATAATGTAGACCTTACCGGCGACGATTTACTTGACGAATTAGAAAACAGCGGTGTTTACTTCTGATAACGATGAGCTTTTCTGCTCCAAAATCGAGGATATGACTTCACTTTGCTTTACCCGTCAAAAACCTGTTTTCTCACAGTTTTTAACCGAGAGTCAGCAGGCACTTGCACAAAAGGTATTGCAGAGTATATACTTTGAAAATTATGTTTTCTTCGGCGGCAGTGAGAGCAGTGAAAGAAAGGTGCTCGGGGTGTTTTATGATGAACCCGAGCGGTCAGCCTTTCCTGTTTCTGCCATAGAATTCAAATACCGACCTTCCGATAAACTTACACACAGAGATTTTCTCGGCACGCTTATGTCACTCGGCATTGAGCGTGACACGGTAGGAGATATTCTGGTAGATAACGGAAGAACCGTTGTATTTGTAAAAAGCGAGCTTAAAGATTACATCGAATCGCAGATTTTTAAAGTAGGCGGAGCGGGAGTAAAAATTGTCCAACCAAATCTTAATTCTCTTCCGCAGGGAAGAGGCACAGAGGAAATGAGTCTTACGGTTTCATCTCTCCGATACGACAACATTGTCGCCGCAGTAAGCGGACTTTCGAGGGATAAAACGGCAAAACTGATTTTATCGGGAGAAACAACTCTTAACTTTGCGGTAACTCAAAATGTAAGCTGTACGGTTAAAGAGGGAGATACCTTTACAATACGGGGTAAAGGGAAATTTAAGTTAGATAAAATTTTGGGTGTAACCAAAAAAGGGCGCCATAAAATTTCAGTAATACATTTCAGATAGGAGTGCTTTAAATGATTACTATTGATGAAATTAAGAATGTTAGTTTCAGAAAAGCCGGCCGCCAGGGCTATATGGCAGAAGATGTTGATGCATTTATTGATGAAGTCATTGTAGCTTTTGAACAGTTAAAGAAAGAGAAAACTAACCTTGTACATAAAATTGATGTTCTCGCAACAAGAGTAGAACAGTATCGTGCAGATGAAGAAACAGTCAGAAACGCTCTTCTCGCATCACAGAAAGTATCTGACGCTTGCATCAGAGAGGCTAAAGAAAAGGCATCTAAGATTGTAAGAGAGGCTGAAACAAAGGCACAGCAGCTTTTGGTTGATACAAACAGAATGACTGCAACAGAGAAGGAAAACTACCTTCTTCTTCAGTCAGACGCTGTAAAACTTAAGGGTGAGCTTATTGAGCTTTACAAAAAGCACATTCAGATGATTAACGACCTTCCTACAGCTGCCGAATTAGAGGCAGCTAAGCAGGAACTCAACGAAAAGTATCCGACAGCACCTGTTATAGAGGAAAAGCCGCAGGAAACAGTACAGCCTGCCAAGCCGGCTGCAGTTGAAGTAAAAAAGGCTGATGCCGAAACCGCTGCCGTTTCTGACAAAACTGTAGACGAAATTCTTTCTTCGGCAAACGCTGCTGCAAACGAAAAAAATACAGAAAAAAAAGCACCAAAGTTCGGTCACTTAAAGTTTGGCGACAACTATGATGTTTCTGCCGAATAATTTTATAATCGGAAATTAATCGGAAATCGAAATTTAAATTATGGAGAGTGTAACCAATGTCTCAGGATTATAATTCTACACTTAATCTTCCAAAAACCGACTTTCCTATGAGAGCTGGTCTTCCTAAGAGCGAGCCTGTAACTCTTAAGGCATGGGAAGATAATAAGGTATATGAAAAGCTTATGGAGGTAAACGAGGGCAAACCGTTATTTGTACTCCACGACGGTCCTCCATATGCAAACGGCGATATTCACCTCGGCCACGCATTAAACAAAATCTTAAAGGACTTTATCGTTCGCTATAAAAATATGGCAGGCTTTAAAGCTCCTTATGTTCCGGGTTGGGATACTCACGGTCTTCCGACAGAGCTTAAAGCAAGAAAAAAAGCTGGTATCGGTAACTCTGCGGAAATTTCTATCGTTGAGCTCCGTAAAATGTGCGAAGAATTTGTTACAGGATACATTAACGATCAGCGTACGCAGTTCAAAAGACTCGGTGTAATCGGTGAGTGGGACAACCCTTATATCACACTTAAGCACGAATTTGAGGCAGAGCAGATCAGAGTGTTTGCAAAAATGGCTACAAAGGGTTATATTTACAAGGGATTAAAGCCTGTTTATTGGTGCCCTGAATGTAAAACAGCTCTTGCCGAGGCTGAAATTGAGTATGCGGAAGATCCGTGCCATTCAATTTATGTAAAATTTACAGTAACAGATGACAAGGGTGTGTTCTCAAATCTCGGTCTTGACCCGTCAAAAGTTAAGTTCGTAATTTGGACAACAACAACTTGGACATTGCCTGCAAATGTAGCTATCTGCGTTGGCCCGAGATATGAGTATTCAATCATCAAAACAGGTGACGAATACCTTGTTATGGCTACAGAGCTTTATAAATCAGCTTTTGAGGCTGCCGAAATTACAGATTACGAAGTAGTTGCCACAGTTAAGGGCAGCGACCTTGAGTATATCAAGACAGCACACCCATTCCTTGACAGAGAGTCACTTGTTATTGTCGGTGATCATGTAACACTTGAAAGCGGTACAGGCTGCGTTCACACAGCTCCCGGTCACGGTGTTGACGACTTTAATGTTTGCCAGAATTATCCTGAAATTCCTACTATCTGCCCTGTTGACTCAAACGGCGTACTTACCGAAGAGGCAGGTCAGTTTGCAGGTCTTACAACTGATGAGGCAAACAAAAAGATTGCCGTTTATCTTGATGAAAACGGTTACCTCTTTGCATTAAAGAAGATTATTCACCAGTATCCGCACTGTTGGAGATGTAAAACTCCTATCCTTTTCAGAGCTACTGACCAGTGGTTCTGTTCTGTTGAGGACTTCAAGGATAAAGCTTGCGAGGCAATCGACAGCGTTAAGTGGATTCCTGCTTGGGGTCATGACAGAATTACAAATATGGTTAAGGAAAGAAAAGACTGGTGTATTTCCCGTCAGAGAAAATGGGGCGTACCTATTCCGATTTTCTTCTGTAAAGAATGCGGCGAGGCTCATATAGACAATGACGCAATGATGGCTGTTGCAGATTTGTTTGAAAAAGAGGGTTCAAACGCATGGTACAGCCATACAGCTGCAGAAATTTTACCTAAGGGCACAAAGTGTAAAAAGTGCGGCTGCACAGAGTTTGAAAAAGAAAAGGATATTATGGATGTTTGGTTTGACAGCGGTTCATCACACGCTGCCGTTGTAAGCAAGCGTGATAACCTTAAGTTCCCTGCTGACCTTTACCTTGAGGGTAACGACCAGTACAGAGGTTGGTTCCAGTCATCACTCCTTACATCAGTTGCTACAGAGGGTGTAGCTCCGTATAAGGCAGTTCTTACTCATGGTATGATTCTTGACGAAGAGAAGAGAAAGATGAGTAAGTCACTCGGCAACGGTATCAGTCCACAGGATGTTACCGAAAAATACGGTGCTGATGTATTAAGACTTTGGGTTTCATCAACCGACTATCAGTCAGATGTTCATATTTCTAACGAAATTTTAAAGCAGATTTCAGAGTCATACAGAAAAATCAGAAACACTGCCCGTTATATTCTCGGTAATGTTTATGACTTTAACCCTGATACAGATTCTGTTCCTGTAAATGAGCTTATGCCTATGGATAAGTGGGCAATCGTAAAACTTAACGAGCTTATTGCAAAGGTTAAGCAGGCTTATGATAACTACGAATTCCACCAGGTATATCATTCAATCAGAAACTTCTGCGTAATTGATATGTCTAACTTCTATCTTGATGTACTCAAGGACAGATTATATACAGAAAAAAGCGACAGCAAGTCAAGAAAGGCTGCACAGACTGCAATCTATATCATTCTTAACGCTATGACAAGAATGATCAGCCCGATTCTTGCATATACATCTGATGAAATTTGGAAATATATGCCTCATTCATCAAATGAGAATGCCGAAAATGTTATTTTCAATGAGATGCCAAATCAGGTTGAAATCGAAACCGATGCCGACTTTATGTCATTCTGGGACGAAATTCATCAGCTTCGTGACGATGTAAAGAAGTCACTTGAAGGTCTTATTAAAGATAAAACTATCAAGAGCTCACTTGAGGCTAAGGTTACTCTTAAGGCAAGCGGCGAAAAGTTTGAATTTCTTAAGAAAGCAGAACCCGAACTTGCGGCTGCATTCATCGTATCTGCCGTAGAAATCGCAGAAAATGACGGTGAGCTTGAGATTGCCGTTGATAAAGCAATAGGTGAAAAGTGCGAGCGTTGTTGGATTATCAGCGAAACTGTCGGCAAAGACAGCGAACATCCGCATCTTTGCAAGCGTTGCTGCAACATTTTAAAATAATCAATTAAATTTAATACTAAATCGGTGTAACAGTATTGCTGCACCGATTTAGCTTTATGGGGGAATTTTATGCCTTATATAGCCGTTGCGGTCGGAATAGTTTTGGCAATAGCAGACCAAATTATAAAGTTCTTTGTCAGCACAAATCTCAAAGAAATAGGAAGTGTGTCTGTTATTGACAATCTGCTTTCTTTTACCTATGTGGAAAACAACGGTGTGGCTTTCGGCAGTTTTGCAGGCAACAGATGGATTTTTGTAGTGCTTACAACTGCACTTATTGCCGCAATCTTAATTTATATGTTTAAAAAGAAACCAAAGAGCAAACTTTTTTATGCCTCTGTTGCGCTTGTTGTCGGCGGCGGAATAGGCAATCTTATAGACAGAATTTTTTACGGCTATGTTATTGACTACATCAGTCTTTCATTCTTTCCGCCCGTATGCAATTTTGCGGATTACTGCATAACGGTCGGTACGGTCTTGCTTATGGTTTATGTACTCTTTTTTTCAGAAGTCGGTAAAAAGGAATTGAAAAATGACAAAACTTGAATTTGTTGCCGAAAACGGCAACATAAGAATAGACAAATACATTGCCGACAATGAACCGTCACTCACAAGAACTGCGGCTGCCAAACTTATTGAGCAGGGCAAAGTTTTTGTAAATGAAAATTCTGTCGGTAAAAACTATAAGCTCAAAAGCGGCGACAGAATTACTCTCGAAATTCCCGATCCCGTACCTTACGAGGCAAAACCCGAGAACATTCCTTTGGAAATTATTTACGAGGATAACGATTTGCTTGTTGTTAACAAGCCGAAAGGAATGGTCGTTCATCCGGCGGCAGGCAATTATGACGGCACACTTGTAAACGCATTGCTTTATCATTGCGGAGATTCGTTATCAGGCATAAACGGTGTTATGCGTCCCGGAATTGTCCACAGAATAGATAAAGATACAAGCGGACTTCTGATAGTTGCGAAAAATGATTTTGCACATTTTTCGCTTGCCGAGCAGATTAAGGAACATTCTTTTACAAGGGAATACGAGGCAATTGTTTACGGCAATTTAAAAGACGATGAGGGCACAGTGAATGCTCCGATAGGAAGAAGTCAGTATGACCGTAAAAAAATGTGCGTTACCGAAAAAAACAGCAAACACGCTGTCACACATTACCGTGTGATTGCAAGATACAAGGGCTACACTCATATAAAATGTATTCTTGAAACGGGACGAACACATCAGATAAGAGTGCATATGGCGTACATCGGTCACCCTGTATCGGGAGATTTGGTTTACGGAGTTAAAAACGAAAAAGTTGATTTTACAGGTCAGTGCCTGCACGCAAGAAAAATCGGCTTTGTTCATCCAAGGAGCGGCGAATACCTTGAATTTACATCGCAGCTGCCCGAATATTTCAGAAATTATCTTGAAAAGCTCGATAAAATAACAAAATAATTTGCGATAAACGGAAAAAAGTCTTGCAATTTATTTTCTTTTGTGGTAATATATATAAGCATTTGAAACCGTCATACCTATGACGAGGTTCAGATGGCGGTAAAACCGTTATTTTGAAGCAGACATTCCTCTGCACTAAAAAGGTACGAATGTCAGAAAAAACAGGAGGAATTATAATGGACGCATTAAAAGCTATTGCTGCCGGTTCAGTTAAGGAAACCACACCAAAGTTTAATGTTGGTGACACAGTTAAGGTTTCTGTAAACATCCGTGAGGGCGAAAGAGAAAGAATTCAGATGTTTGAGGGCACAGTTATTGCTAAAAAGGGCAGTGGCGTTGCTGAAACATTTACTGTAAGACGCGTTGCTTACGGCGTAGGTGTTGAGAGAGTGTTCCCGCTCCATTCACCGAACGTTAAGGACGTGCAGGTAATTCGTTATGGTAAAGTTCGCAGAAGCAAGCTCTACTATCTCCGTGACAGAGTTGGTAAGGCTGCTAAGGTTAAAGAGCAGATCCGTAAGTAATTTCAAATGTAAGGAAAGGGACTTTTACAGTCCCTTTTTTACTTTACTTATTGTTAGCAGGTGGATAAATTGAGCGAAAATAAAACAAATACTAACGAAACAGAAAACAATGTTGTAGAAAACACAACAGCCGAAACACAGAATCAGAATATCGAGGTCGAGGACAGCGGAGATTACATTGCTTTCAGCAATCCCGAAAAAGACAAGCAGAAGAGCAACAAATTTGTTGCGGCAAAGGCAGACGGCGGCGCATCAAACTTTTACGATTGGGTAAAATCAATTGTATTTGCGCTTGTAATAGTTATTTTCTGTCTTAACTTCTTTTTCAGGTTGGTTGATGTAAAAGGTACATCAATGGTAGAAACCCTGCAAAACGGTGATAAATTGATTGTAACCAACTTTAATTACACTCCAAAGCCGAATGACATCATAGTAATTTCTCACGGTAAGGAGTACGCCGAACCGATTGTAAAGCGTGTTATTGCTACCGCAGGTCAGACTCTTAAGCTTGATTATGAAAACGACAGAATCCTTGTTGACGGTGTTGTAATTGACGAACCGTATCTTGATGTGTCAACATTCTGTAATGTTGAGGCAGATTACGAAATCCCCGAGGTTATTCCGGACGGTATGATTTTTGTAATGGGCGACAACAGAGGAGTTTCTATGGACAGCCGTGACTCAAGAATCGGTCTTATCAGCGTAGACAATGTTATAGGAAAAGCTCAATTTGTAGTTTATCCGTTTTCAGACTTTAAATATCTTTACTAAAAATTTTATTTGACCTATTGATAAAAGCTTATTTCTGTTTTATAATTGAAATAAGCTTTTATTTTTTTGGAGGATATATGAAATCTGAAAACAAAACCTCGAAAACAAAAATACAGATAAACAAAGAAAAATTACCTAACTGTATATTTGATATTTTCAAAACGGTTGTTTTCCTTTTTGCAATTATAAGCGTTGTATTTACATTTTTTATAAAAGATGTCACAATCGACGGCGAATCTATGAAAGACACGCTTTTTGACGGCGACAGGGCGATACTTACAAACTTTCTTTACTCACCGCAGGTGGGAGATATTGTGGCTGTTGACGCAGACCAGCAAATCGGAAAAATCATTATAAAACGAGTTATCGCAACCGAAGGACAGACAATAAAAATTGACTATGACAATAATAAAGTTATAGTTGACGGAATTGTACTTGACGAAGAATATGTTGCCTCCGATACAATAAGACCGACTGTCGGTTGGAATATTCCCGACACCATACCCGAAGGCTATGTGTTCGTAATGGGTGATAACCGTTCCGTATCACTCGACAGCAGAAGCGGCAGTATTCAGCTTATTCCAAAATCGATGATACTCGGCAAGGCACAATTTGTGATTTATCCGTTTGACCATTTCAAATATCTTTACTGATTTATAAACAACTATAAGGATTGATAAAATAAAATGAGCGAAATGCAAAATATACAGTGGTTTCCGGGTCATATGACCAAAACCAAAAGACAGATTCAGGCAAGTTTAAAACTTGTAGACGCAGTGGCAGAAATTCTTGACGCAAGAATACCCTTAAGCAGTAAAAATCCGGATTTACAAAAGCTTATTCAGAACAAACCAAAGGTTGTGCTTTTGAATAAATGCGATATGGCTAATCAGACCGCAACAAGCAGATGGATAGACTACTATGCATCACAGGGAATTACAGCGATTGCGGTTGACTGCAAAAGCGGTAAGGGACTTAATAAATTTGCCCCTGCTGTAAACAATGTGCTATCCGAACGCAGAGAAAGACTTAAGGCAAAGGGTATGGTAAACCCGATGCTTAGAATTATGATTGTAGGTATCCCGAATGTCGGTAAATCTTCATTCATTAACAGAGTAGCAAAGCAGAATCGAGCAAAGGTAGAGGACAGACCGGGTGTTACAAGAGGCAATCAGTGGTATTCAATCGCTAAAAATATAGAAATGCTCGATACTCCGGGTGTACTTTGGCCTAAATTTGACGATAAGATTGTCGGCGAAAGACTTGCTTTTACAGGTGCTGTAAAAGACCAAATTCTCGATACGGAGCTTCTCGCCGTAAGACTTCTTGACTTTTTGCGCAGCTTGAAACCCGCTGATTTTATTGCAAGATTTAAACTTGAGGATATTGACCTTGACGCAATCGATTCATACGAATTGCTTAATGTAATCGGCAAAAAAAGAGGTATGCTCATTTCAGGAGGAGAAATAGATACAGAGAGAGCCGCAATTATGCTTCTTGATGAATTCAGAAGCGGAAAACTCGGCAGAATCACTCTTGAAATGCCCGAAAGATAAAAGGTGAAACAATGGATTGGCTTGAATTTGAAAAAGAGGCGCTTGCAAAAGGTTATAAATCGGTTTGCGGAGTTGATGAGGCAGGCAGAGGCCCTCTCGCAGGTCCCGTCTGCGCCGCCGCCGTTATATTGCCCGAGGGCGTAATTATTGACGGTGTAAACGACTCAAAAAAATTAAGCGAGAAAAAGCGTGAGTCCTTGTTTGATGTTATAAGAGAACAGGCGCTGTCATACTCAATAGCTTACGCTACGGTTGACGAAATCGAAGAAATCAATATACTGAATGCAACAATGCTTGCGATGCGCAGAGCAATTGACGGTCTTGACATAAAGGCAGACTACGCAATGATTGACGGAAATAAAATTCCGCCGATTGACATTGACGCCGAGTGCATTGTAAAAGGTGATGCAAAATCTATGTCGATTGCTTGTGCATCTATCCTTGCAAAAGTGTCAAGGGACAGACTTTTATATAAGTATGCCGAAGAATATCCCATGTACGGTTTTGATAAACACAAAGGATACGGAACCAAGGTACACAGAGAGGCTATTCTTAAATACGGTCCGTGCCCGTACCACCGCAAAAGTTTTCTTAAAAAGCTGTATAAATAATTATGAAGTTATTTACGACAAAACAGAAAGGCGACATCGGCGAAAAATTTACCGAGCGTTACCTAAAGAAAAACGGTTATAAAATTCTTGAACGCAATTACAGACAAAAATGCGGTGAGATTGATATAATTGCTCAAAAAGGCGAATATATTATATTTACGGAAGTAAAAACAAGGGCGGCAAATTTTATTGCCCGTCCGTATGAGGCTGTTGACCGCAGGAAAATTTCAAGAATAAGAAAAACCGCCGCAATGTATATTGCCGAAAAACAGCTTGACGCTTATTTCCGCTTTGATGTCAGCGAAGTATTTACCGAGCCTGAAAGCGGCAAAGTAATTGACATCAACTATATTGAAAATGCTTTTGAAGGAGCTTCTTATGAAAGTATTTGATTTACATTGTGATACACTTTACAAAGCCGTGACTATGAGCCACGGCTTTTCCTGTTCCGACTATGAAGTTCAGACAGATGTGGATTTTGAAAAATATTTGCAGTGCTTTGCGGTATGGATTCCCGATGATTTAAGCATAAAACAGGGCAGAGCACTGTTTGAAAAAGCCAAAATTACACTTCCGAAAGAATGTAAAATCAACAATATAAATCTTGTTGATTCTTTTAAAGAAATTAATAATTCAACAAAAAACAAACTTGCAATGTTTACACTTGAAAACTGCAAAATAATCGACAATGATATTTCATATATAAAATACCTTGCCGACAGCAACATAAAAACAGCAACCCTTACTTGGAACGATACAAACTGTATCGGCGACGGCGCAATGGCAGAGCACCCGACAGGCATAACGGAGTTTGGCAAAAAAGCGGTATGTGAACTTGAAAATCAAGGGATTGTCATTGATGTATCACACGCAAGCGATAAACTTTTTTATGATGTATGTGAAATTGCTGCAAAGCCGTTTATAGCCACCCATTCAAACGCAAGAGCGGTTACTGCGCACAAAAGAAATCTTACAGACGAACAGGCAAAAATCATATTTAAAAACGGCGGAATTATAGGACTTAATTTTCATAATGCGTTTCTCAATAACGAACCCGAAAAAGCCTGCATTGATGATATTCTAAAGCACACAGAGCATTTTTTGTCGCTCGGCGGAGAAGATTATGTATGCCTCGGAAGTGATTTTGACGGCGGAATCTTGCCGTATGACATCAGAAATAACAGAAATCTATATGAAATTTATAATCTTTTTCTGCAAAAAAACTATCAAGAAGCCATAATTGATAAAATTTTTTATGAAAATGCAGTTAATTTCTTTGAAAACTTTGACATTTGATAAATTATGTAGTAAAATGTACTTTGTGTAAAGCAACTCTGAAAGGAAGATTTATATGTTGTATAACAGTACTCAAAATGCAGCCGAAGTTGTATCGGCCGCTCAGGCAATTGCCCAGGGTATTTCTAAGGATGGCGGACTTTTTGTGCCACAGGAATTTCCTAAATATTCCGCAGAAACATTTAATGAGCTTTTAAAGCTTGATTACAAGGGCAGAGCAAAAAAAGTTTTCGCTGATTTTCTTTCTGATTTTACAGAAGAAGAAATCAACGATTGTGTTGAAAATGCCTACACAAAAGAGAAGTTCGGCAGTGACAATCCTGCTCCCTTGGCTTACGCAAAGCTCAACGGCAAGGAACTTAATATTCTTGAACTTTGGCACGGTCCGACTTGTGCTTTTAAGGATATGGCACTCCAGATTCTTCCTCATTTTCTTACAAAATCACTTAAAAAGACATACGACGGCAAAGATGCAGTAATTCTTGTTGCCACATCGGGCGACACAGGTAAGGCTGCTCTTGAAGGCTTTAAAGATGTTGACCATACAAAAATTATCGTTTTCTATCCTGTTGACGGTGTAAGTCCAATGCAGAAGCACCAGATGAACACACAGGAAGGAAACAATGTTACCGTTTGCGCTATCAAGGGCAACTTTGATGATGCACAGACAGGTGTAAAGAAAATCTTTACTACTCCTGAAATTTCCGCAAAGCTTGAGGCTAACAATATGCTTTTCAGCTCTGCAAACTCAATTAACTGGGGCAGACTTCTTCCACAGATTGTTTACTATATTTCTGCTTACTGCGACCTCGTAAATGCAGGCAAAATCGCTATGGGTGACAAGATTAATGTTGTAGTTCCGACAGGTAACTTCGGCAATATTCTTGCATCATACTACGCAAGCATTATGGGACTTCCAATCAACAAGTTCATCTGTGCGTCAAACTCAAACAATGTTCTTTCTGACTTCATTAAGACAGGTGTTTATGACAAAAACAGACATTTCTATACAACAATTTCACCTTCAATGGACATTCTCGTATCAAGCAACCTCGAAAGACTTCTTTATAAGCTTTCGGGCAACAATGCCGATACTACAAAAGAGCTTATGACTGCTCTCAAGACTGTAGGCAAGTACGAGGTTTCCGACGAAATCAAGGCTGGAATCAAGTCAAAATTCTTCGGCGGTTTCTGCGATGATGAGCAGACAAAGGCTACAATCAAAGCTTTGTTTGATACAGATAACTACCTTTGCGATACTCATACAGCAGTTGCTGTTAATGTATATGAGCAGTATGTTGAGCAGACAGGCGACACAACTCCGTCTGTTATCGCATCGACAGCAAGCCCATACAAGTTCTCTAAGGCTGTTCTTGAGGCTGTTTCAGACGGCACAGACCTTCCTGAAAATGAATTTGATATGGTAGAAAAGCTATTCGAGGTTTCAAATGCTCCTGTGCCTGCACCTCTTGCAGCACTTAAGGACAAAAAGGCTCGTTTCTCAGATGTTACAGAGGTTAATTCTATGCCTCAGTATGTTCTTGATGCACTTAACATCAAATAATGAGTTTATTTGCGATAGCTGACCTTCATTTGTCACTCGGCGAAGATAAGCCGATGGATATTTTTGCGGGCTGGGACAACTATGTCGAAAGGCTTACAAAAAATTGGAATACACTTGTTACCGATGATGATACGGTTATGATTGCGGGTGATATTTCCTGGGCAATGAAGCTTGAACAAACATATACCGATTTTAAATATATTAATGATTTGCCCGGCAAGAAAATTTTTCTCAAGGGCAATCACGATTATTGGTGGGGAACCAAAAGTAAAATTGAAAAGTTCCTCGACAATAACAAACTTAATTCGATAAATATCCTTTTTAACAACACTTATGTTTGCGACAATAAAGCAATTTGCGGTACAAGAGGATGGTTTCTCGAAAATGAGTCTGACGCTGATGTAAAGGTACTTAACCGTGAAGTAGGCAGACTTGAAATGTCGATTTCAGAGGCGGAAAAAACAGGGCTTGAGCCTGTGGTTTTTCTGCACTATCCGCCTGTCTACTGCAACACCGAATGCAGCGAAATTATGAATGTATTATTAAAACACAATATAAAAAGATGCTATTACGGACACATTCACGGCAAATCAAATATGCGGTATGCCGTTGAGGGTGATTATAAAGGTATAAATTTTAAGCTGATCTCTTGCGACCGACTCGCATTTATGCCGATTTTGGTACGATAATAAGCATAAATTTGCTTTTGAGTATTGGCAAAACTGAATTTTTGTGTTATAATGAACTGATACTGATTATATTTGTATAAAAAATCAAATTTGGAGGATTTCAAAAAATGGCATTAAAAGAAAGTAAAAAACTTGAGCAGGCTAATTCATACGAGTTAGTTGTTACAGTTGACGGAGAAACTTTTGAAAAAGCACTTAACACAGTTTACAAGAAGGAAGTTAAGAAAATTAACATTCCCGGTTTTAGAAAGGGCAAAGCTCCACGCCACATTATTGAGAAAATGTACGGCAAAGAAGTATTCTATGATGACGCTATGCAGGATTGCTATCCTGAGGCTCTTTACAACGCAGCAGAAGAGGCAGGCGTAAAGATTGTTGCTGTTGAATCTATCGAAGTTACAGAGGTTGAGAACGGCTTTACTTTCAAGGCAAATATCGTTGTTGAGCCTGATATGGAAATCAACAACTACCTTGGCTTTGAAGTAACAAAGAAGTCAACAGAAGTTACAGACGAGCTTATTGACGAAGAAATCGAGAAGGTTCGTGACCGTAACTCAAGAATGGTAACAGTTGAGGACAGACCTGTTGCTAACGGCGACATCGCAGTTATCGACTTTGAAGGCTTTGTTGACGGCGTTGCATTTGACGGCGGTAAGGCTGAAAACTACAACCTTACAATCGGTTCAGGCAACTTTATCCCGGGCTTTGAGGAGCAGATTATCGGTCACAGCACTGATGAAGAGTTCTCTATCAATGTTAAGTTCCCTGAAGAGTATCAGGCTGAAGAGCTCGCAGGTAAGGACGCAGAGTTCAAGATTAAGCTTCACGAGATTAAGGCTAAGGAACTCCCTGAAGTTGACGATGAGTTTGTAAAGGATGTTTCAGAAAAAGAAACTGTAGCAGAATACAGAGATGAGCTTAAAGAAACAATCGCTGCCCGTCTTGAGGATGAAGCTGAAAAGGATAAGGACAATCAGATTGCCGAAAAACTTATCGAACTTCTTGAGGGCGAAATCCCACAGGCTATGTATGACAACCAGGTAAACGAAATGGTTAGAGATTTCGAGATGAGAATCCGTTCACAGGGTATTGATATGAACACATACCTCCAGTATATGGGTATTGACCTTGACGGCTTAAAGAAGATGTATGCCGACGAGGCTAAGAAAAGAGTTCAGTTAAGACTTGCTCTTGAAACAATCGCTAAGAAAGAGAATATTGAAGTAACAGACGCTGACCTTGACGAGGCTTACAACAAGATGGCAGAAACTTACAAGGTAGATGTTGAAACAGTTAAGGGTGCAGTTCCTGCCGAAACACTTACACTTGATGTTAAGGCTGAAAAGGCTCTTAATATGGTAAAGGACAGTGTAGTTATTAAATAATTTGAATAATTAACCTGTTTTTGTTAATTACTATTTACTATAATGAAAGGTTTTGATCAAATGGCATTAGTACCATATGTACTTGAACAGACAAGCCGTGGCGAACGCTCATACGACATCTATTCAAGACTTCTTAATGACAGAATCGTTATGCTCACAGAAGAAGTGAACAGTGCAAGTGCAAGTGTAGTAGTAGCACAGCTACTCTACCTTGAGAGCCAGGATCCTACAAAGGATATTTGCCTTTATATCAACAGCCCCGGTGGCAGTGTTACAGATGGATTTGCAATATTTGATACAATGAATTACATCAAATGTGATGTTTCCACTATTTGTATGGGTATGGCAGCAAGTATGGGTGCATTCCTCCTTGCAGCCGGCGCAAAGGGCAAGCGTCTTGCTCTTCCAAACAGTGACATTATGATTCACCAACCGTCAGGCGGTGCACAAGGTCAGGCTACAGATATGGAAATTCATACAAGACACATTCTTGATATGAAACAGCGTCTTAATCAGATTCTTGCTGATAATACAGGACAGCCGATTGATGTAATCGCAAGAGATACTAACAGAGATAACTTTATGACTGCTCAGCAGGCTCTTGAATACGGTCTTATCGATAAGGTTATTGAAAAAAGATAAGGTGAGGAAATCTTAATGGCAAACAAAAACAACGAAAAAGAAATATACTGCTCTTTTTGCGGAAAGCCACAGGAATTGGTTGGCCGTCTGATTGCAGGCAACGGCGTGTATATTTGCGACCAGTGCGTTGATTTATGTATGAATATTCTTGAGCAGACAGAAGAACTCGAGAATACAGCGGTTGACGCAGAGCTTGCTAAAAAAGATGATACCGTTTCTATTCCAAAGCTCCTTAAGCCTAAGGAAATCAAGGAAATTCTTGATGAATATGTAATCGGTCAGGATGCCGCAAAAGTTACGCTCAGTGTTGCTGTTTATAACCACTACAAGAGAGTGTTTTCAAACGAAACCGATGTTGATTTTTCAAAAAGTAATGTTCTTTTGCTCGGTCCGACAGGCGTAGGTAAAACTTTGCTTGCTCAAACTCTTGCAAAAGCACTTGATGTTCCGTTTGCCATTGCAGATGCCACCACACTTACAGAGGCTGGCTATGTCGGCGAAGATGTAGAGAACATCTTATTAAAGCTTATTCAGGCTGCTGATTTCGACATTGAAAAAGCAGAGCGAGGCATTATTTACATTGATGAAATAGACAAAATTGCTCGTAAATCGGAAAATCCGTCTATCACCCGTGATGTAAGCGGTGAGGGTGTTCAGCAGGCATTGCTCAAAATTATTGAGGGTACTGTTTCCAATGTGCCTCCGCAGGGCGGCAGAAAACATCCGCAACAGGAATTTTTACAGATAAACACAAAGAATATTCTGTTTATCTGCGGCGGTGCTTTTGACGGTCTTGAAAAAATTGTTACAAAGCGCAAAGGCTCTTCAGTAATCGGTTTCGAGTCATTTATTCAGGATAAAAAAGAGCTTGACGAAACCTATTGGATGAAAGATGTTACTGCACACGATCTTGTTAAGTACGGCATAATTCCGGAGCTTATCGGCAGACTTCCCGTTATTACGGCTCTAAGCGGTCTTGATACCGACGCTCTTGTGCAAATCCTTACAGTTCCTAAAAATTCAATTGTTCAGCAGTATAAAAAACTCTTTGAGCTTGACAATGTTGAACTTGTATTTGAAGATGACGCTTTAAAAGCAGTTGCCAAAAAAGCGCAGGAACAGAGAACAGGTGCAAGAGGACTAAGAGGAATTATGGAGGGAATACTAACTAACCTTATGTTTGAAATTCCGTCCGATCCGACTATTGAAAGGGTAACAATCACAGAAAAGGTTGTAACCGAGGGCAGCGAACCCGAACTTCTCAGAAATGAAGACAAGGCGGCTGTTTCAATCAACTTAAAACAAGATGCAAAGAAGCGTCAAAAACGAAGCACAGCTTCTTAAAGTATTGTAAATAATTAAAGCTGTATTGCCGAAAAAACAATACAGCTTTTTTTGATTAGATTTAATTGTGAAATAAATTGTGATGGGAGGATAGAAAATGGACGATAGAAACGATAATTTAATACTTTTGCCCGTTCTGCCGCTCAGAGGACTTGTTGTTTTTCCGAAAACGCTCATTCATTTTGATGTGGGAAGAAAGAAGAGCATCAGTGCTATAAATGCCGCTATGAAAAACGATCAGCTTATTTTTCTTGTTACACAGAAAGACGCTGCCGAAAACGACCCTGATATTACAAAATGCTACTCAACAGGCGTAGTTGCAAAAATAGTTCAGGTAATCAAACAGCCCGACAACTCAACAAGAGTTGTTATTGAGGGCAAATTCAGAGCCGGAATTGTAACTCCTGTATTCGATAAAAATTGTCTTATGGTCGAAGTTGAGCCGTATCCGGATAAAAAGTTTAAGCACACCTCCGAACAACTCGGTTTGATGCGTGCTGTCAGATTGGAATTTGAAAACTATGTCAAGGTAGCTCCTCGAGTTCCGAATGATATTATATTTAAAGTTGCCTCTTGTAAGTCTTGCGGCGAGCTTGCAGACTACATAGCTGACAACATTGTTCTTGATTATCAGGCAAAGCAGACCATTCTTGAAGAACTTGACCAAACCGAGCGACTGGATATGTTGCTTGACATTCTTATAAATGAAACTTATATTCTTTCAATCGAAAAAGATATTGTTCAAAAAGCAAGAGACAGAATTGAAGAAAATCAGCGTGATTATTTTCTAAGAGAACAGAAAAAGATTATTGAAGAAGAGCTCGGCGAGGACGATAATCCGTCCGCAGAGGCAGAGGCTTACGCCGAAAGAATTTATGCTTTGGGACTTTCAGAAGAAACTGAAAATATCCTCATCAAAGAGTGCAAAAAGCTGATGCGTATGCCGTACGGAAGTCAGGAGGCATCTGTTATCAGGACTTATCTTGACACAGTGCTTGACCTTCCGTGGAACACAGCTACCAAAGATAAAATTTCCGTTACCAAGTTAAGAAAAGAACTTGATAAATCTCACTTCGGACTTGCTAAAATCAAGGAAAGAATCATTGAGCAGCTTGCCGTTACAAAATTGAGAGGTTCGCAGGACGGTCAGATTATCTGTTTTGCAGGCCCTCCGGGTGTCGGCAAAACCTCGATTGCACAGTCAATTGCAAAGGCTGTCGGCAGAAAGAGCCAAAGAATTGCCCTCGGCGGCGTGCGTGACGAGGCAGAAATCAGAGGTCACAGAAGAACTTACATCGGCTCTATTCCGGGCAGAATTATGACTGCCATTCAGAATGCAGGTTCAAACAACCCTGTTCTTATTCTTGACGAAATCGACAAACTTGCCAGCGATTACAAAGGTGACCCTACATCCGCTTTGCTTGAAGTCCTCGATTCGGAACAGAACAACAAGTTTGTTGACCATTATATTGATATTCCTTTTGATTTGTCTAATGTAATGTTCATTACAACAGCCAATGATGTATCACAAATTCCCGCACCGTTGCGTGACAGAATGGAAATCATTGAGCTTGACAGCTATACAAGAGAAGAAAAATTTAACATTGCTAAAAAGCATCTTGTTCCAAAACAGCTTGAAAAGAGCGGATTTACCGCTAAAGAGGTTAAATTTACTCAATCGGCGCTGTATTTCCTAATTGATTTTTATACAAGAGAGGCGGGTGTTCGTACTCTTGAAAGATTAATCGGAAATGTGCTCCGTAAATGCGCAGTTAAAAAACTTGAAGACGAACAGGAAACTTTTAAAATTACAAACAAAGAAATTCTTGAAATGCTCGGACACAAGAAATTTACAACCGATAAATTACCGTCAAAGGACGAAATCGGCACTGTAAACGGACTTGCTTGGACAAGCGTCGGCGGTGAACTTTTACCGATTGAAGTTGCGGTTATGGAGGGCACGGGCAAACTTGAGCTTACGGGTTCTCTCGGCGATGTTATGCAGGAGTCGGCAAAGGCTGCCGTTACTTGCATAAGAAGTCACGCAAATTCACTCGGAATTAATCCGCAGTTCTACAAAAATAAAGATATTCACATTCACGCTCCCGAGGGTGCTGTACCAAAGGACGGTCCTTCGGCGGGTATTACAATGGCAACCGCCATTTATTCAGCTTTAACAGGAAAGCCCGTAAAGCGTGATGTTGCAATGACAGGTGAAATTACCCTACGAGGTAATGTAATGCCGATAGGCGGCTTAAAAGAAAAGAGTATGGCTGCATATAAATCGGGCATTAAAACCGTTATCATTCCAAAGGAAAATGAAGCAGACCTTGAGGAAATAGACCCTGTTGTAAAGGAAAAAGTAAGTTTTATTCCTGTTACAAGTTTCTCACAGGTAGTCCCGATTGCAATAGTCGATGTACCTGTAATTTCAGAAAAGCAATGGAATGCAGTTGCCGATAATACGGTAACTACCAAATCGGAAAACATCAGACAGTAGGGGTGAGGTAAATGAATTTTAACGAAGTACAATTTGAATTTGCCGCCGGCACAAAAGAACAGCTGCCAAAATCTGATATGCCCGAAATTGTTTTTTCAGGACATTCAAATGTCGGAAAGTCATCTCTTATAAATAAACTTGTGCAGAGAAAAGCACTCGCAAGAGTCAGCGCCCAACCCGGTAAAACAGCGACCATAAACTTCTATAAATTAAAAGAATTTCGTATGGTTGACCTGCCCGGTTACGGCTACGCAAAGGTTTCCAAAAACGAAAAGAAACGCTGGGCTGAACTTGTAGAGGGATATTTTGCACAGGAAAGAAATATAAAATTGATTATCCAAATTCTCGATATGCGCCATCCTCCTACAGATGACGACCTTGAGATGGTGGACTTTCTTTACAGAAGTAATTACCCGTTTGCTGTAGTGCTTACAAAGCGTGACAAGCTGAACAAAACAAACCAGAAACTACAGCTTGAATACTATCAGGATATTTTCAGCACAATCGAAGATTTACCTATGATAGAGTTTTCGGCACAGGACGGATATGGCAAAGAGGAAATAAAGGCTCTTATAGAGTCACATATTTTGCAGACCGAATAAAAGGCTGCGCAAGTAAATATCAGGAGGTATGAGAGAATGTTTGTAAATGATTGCTTAAACATTAACGAAAAAGGACATCTTACAATCGGCGGTTGCGACACAGTTGAGCTTGCAAAGGAGTACGGCACTCCGCTTTATGTGCTTGACGAAAACACAATCAGAACAACCTGCCGTTCATATGTTAAGTCTTTCAAAAAGTTCTACAACGGCAACGGTATGCCGCTTTATGCCAGCAAGGCGCTTAGCTGTAAGGAGCTTTGCAGAATTGCAAACGAAGAGCATCTCGGACTTGATGTAGTATCGGGCGGCGAGATTTATACAGCACAGCAGGCAGGTTTTCCTATGGAGAAAACCCATTTTCACGGCAACAATAAAACAGCCGCTGAAATTGAATTTGCACTTAACGCAGGTGTCGGCACATTTGTAGTCGACAACCTTTACGAGCTTGAGCTTTTAAACGAAATTGCAGGCAAACTCGGTAAAAAGGCAAAGATTTCATTCAGAATCAAGCCTGGTGTTGACGCTCACACACATAACTTTATCAGAACAGGTCAGATTGACTCAAAGTTCGGCTTTGCACTTGAAACAGGCGAGGCTTTTGAGGCTGTTAAAAAGGCACTTGAATATGAAAATGTAAACCTTGCAGAACTTCACTGCCACATCGGTTCACAGATTTTTGATATTGACCCATTCGTTACAGCTGCAGAAATTATGATGGACTTCATCGGTAAAATCAAAGACGAGCTTGGTGTTACAATCAGCAACTTAAACCTCGGCGGCGGCTTTGGCATTATGTATGTAAACAGCGACGAGCCTGTTCCTTATGAGAATTATATGGAAAAAGTATCTGTTGCCGTAAAAGCAAAGGCTGCGGAACACAATGTGCCTGTACCTTACATCTTTATTGAGCCGGGCCGTTCAATCGTCGGTGAGGCAGGTATCACGCTTTACACCGTCGGCGGTATCAAAGAAATCCCTGACATCAGAACCTATGTATCTGTTGACGGCGGTATGACCGACAACATCAGATATGCGCTTTATCAGTCTGATTACACAGTAGTAAACGCAAGCCACGCAGACAAAGAGGCTACACAGACAGTTACCGTTGCAGGTAAGTGCTGTGAAAGCGGCGACCTTGTACAGGAACACACACAGGTAGCTCCTGTTACAGTAGGCGATACACTTGCTGTTCTTTCAACAGGTGCATATAACTACTCAATGGCATCTAACTACAACAGAATCCCTCGTCCTGCTATTGTTATGGTAAACAACGGCAAGTCAAGAGTTGTTGTTAAGAGAGAAAGCTACGAAGATATCGTAAGAAACGATATTTGATAAAAAATTAAAGGTCACTTTTGAGAAATCGGAAGTGACCTTTTTTATTGTGCAACGAACCGTCGACAATAGTCGGCGGTAATTTTTTGCCTTAAAAGGGGATAGGCTATTCCTTGAAATTTCAAAATAAAATTATCATTTTAAAATCCAAACAATGAGTTAATTCTTAATCTATAAAATTTACATAACCGTTATTTATTGAATTTATCAAGACCGAGAATGTAATCACTAGACACTCTGTAAATCATACAAAGTGAAATCAAATGCTTTATAGGCAACTCACGCTTTCCGCTTTCATATTTGCTGTACTGTTCCTGCCTTGTATGTAGCAGAAAAGCAATCTCAGCTTGAGTATATCCGTTTGCGATTCTTAATTCCCTTAATCTTTTAGTGTAGTCCATAAAATCACCGCATTTCAAAATATTACTATTTGTATTATATCATTGTTTATGTGCGTTTGCAACTAAAACAAGTGTTAAAAATTCAACTGACGAACTATACAAAACGGTAAGTTGGTGTTAAAAACTTATTTCAAAGCAACTCGAGCACAAGCAACTTTCATAACTTAGGTAAAATATTTTTATTTTCGACAAAATAATAGCTAAATATTAACAAGTTTATAAACTTTATTTAAAAAACTTGCAAAACGGTTAAAAAAGTAGTATTATAAGTATGTCGAAAGCCACAAACAATATTTAATTGTGGTAATGATAAATTGTTTTGAATTAATAAGGAGGAACATACAATGTCGTATGTAAGTGAACAGCTCGAAAAGCTTAAAGCAAAAAATCCAAATGAACCTGAGTTTATTCAGGCAGCTACAGAAGTTTTAACATCACTTGAGCCTGTATTTGAGGCTAATCCTAAGTATCAGGAGAACGCAATTCTCGAAAGAATCACAGAGCCTGAGCGTGTTATTATGTTTAGAGTTCCTTGGGTTGACGATAACGGCAAGGTACAGGTAAACCGTGGTTTCCGTGTACAGTTCAACAGCGCTATCGGACCTTACAAGGGCGGTTTAAGATTACATCCGTCTGTAAACCTTGGTGTAATTAAGTTCCTCGGTTTTGAGCAGATTTTCAAGAACTCATTAACAGGTCTTCCTATCGGCGGCGGTAAGGGCGGCTCTGACTTTGACCCTAAGGGCAAGAGCGACAACGAAGTTATGGCTTTCTGCCAGAGCTTTATGACAGAGCTTTGCAAGCACATCGGTGCTGACACAGACGTTCCTGCAGGCGACATCGGTACAGGCGCTCGTGAGATCGGTTATATGTTCGGTCAGTATAAGAGAATCAGAAATGTATACGAGGGCGTTCTTACAGGTAAGGGCCTCAACTGGGGCGGTTCTTTAGCAAGAACAGAGGCTACAGGTTACGGTCTTCTTTACCTCACAGAGGAAATGCTCAAGTGCAACGGTAAAGACATCAACGGTGCTACAGTTTGTATTTCAGGTGCAGGTAATGTTGCTATTTACGCTACACAGAAAGCTACAGAGCTTGGTGCTAAGGTAGTTACACTTTCTGATTCAACAGGTTGGGTTTACGATGCAGAGGGTATCGACCTTGACGCTGTTAAGGAAATCAAGGAAGTTAAGAGAGGCAGACTTTCAGAGTACAAGAACTACCGTCCAAATGCAGAGTACCATGAGGGTAAATTCGATTGGTCAGTTAAGTGTGATGTTGCTCTTCCATGTGCTACACAGAACGAGCTTAACGCTGACGATGCTAAGAGACTTATCGCTAACGGTTGCTATGCAGTAGCAGAGGGCGCTAATATGCCTACAACTCTTGAGGCTACAAAGCTCATCCAGGAGGCAGGTTTACTCTTCGCTCCGGGTAAGGCAGCTAACGCAGGCGGTGTTGCTACTTCTGCTCTTGAGATGTCACAGAACTCACAGCGTCTTTCATGGACATTTGATGAAGTTGACGCTAAGCTCAAGAACATTATGGTTAATATTTTCCACAACATTGACAATGCTGCTAAGAAGTACGGCTATGAGGGCAACTATGTAGTAGGTGCTAACATCGCAGGCTTTGAGAAGGTTGCAGATTCAATGATTGCTCAGGGCGTTTGCTAATTAAATCCTTTAATAAATTCAAAATCCTGTCTGATTTTTCAGGCAGGATTTTTTATATGTTTATTTTGCTTTTATTGTAAGGCTCTTTATTTCATATGCTAATAATTCTGTTTTTACTGTGCAAAATACTTTTGAGGTGATTTTAATGGCTAAAAAAGGAATGCACAGAGCAGATAACATTTACGATAAAAATAAAAACAGAGCAGAGATTGTACCCGAATTGCAGGGCGGAGCTAAACTTAGCAACGAAAAAGCCAATCCGATTATTGCAGGCACACAGCCGCCGTCACAAAAAGTGTATCACAGTAAACCGCACAGCGAAAGACCTATTTCAAATTTTTATTCTTATATAGACAACGACTTAGCAAGAGATAATCTTGAAAACGATATTCCAAGCGCAGATTTGCAGGATTTGTAATCAGAAACGGCATACCATTTCAATGTTAAATTACAGAAATGGTATGCCGTTAATTTATATTCGTGTTTTTCGTATAAAATATTATTAATACTTAACGGAGGTAAACACGATGAAAGAAAGAGTTTTAACAGATGATAAAATATCATCATTCGCCATATATCTTAAAAACGAAGAAAAAAGTAAAAATACAATAGAAAAATATATTCGTGATGTAAAACTTTTTTTCGCTTATGTGAAAAGTGTTGAAATCACAAAAGAAAAAGTTATTGCCTATAAAAACAAACTGATATGCGATAACTACGCCATACGCAGTGTTAATTCAATGCTTGCGTCAATTAACAGCTTATTTGTCAAAATTAAGACTTTTTAGCAAAATGTATAAAATAATATGTGACAAATTAGAACTATTTATAATTGAGTAAATCTTAAAAATATGATAGAATAATGCAGAAGATAAGTAAAGAAGGTATTTTATGTTATTAAAATATAACCGAAATTTATATTGTAAAGAGGCTTTATTAAAAGCTGCATTTAATTTTACTGACAAGGCATATATACATCTTAGTCAAACAGAAAATGAATATATCGTTGATTTTGTCATAAAAGAGGGAAATACTGTATCAGAACAAGAATTTGACAACGAAATGATCTTTCAAACAATGCGACATAAGGTGTATTTGGAAACCGCAGACATCAGAAAAATTATGGTGGCACGAGCTATGGCATCTACAATAATCAATGATGAGGAACCTAAGAAGCAAACAATTGATTTTAACGCTGATGAAATACTTACAGATTGGTTTGAAAACAATGAAAATAATTGAATTTGATTTGAATTTATATGATCAAAAGTGTATTGAAAAATCCATTGAAGATTTTTCTGATATTGCAGAAATTATTCTTGAAAAATACGACAACAAAATAATTTGCAGAGTGTTAAACTCAAAATTGGACATAAATTTAACTGTCTGTGAATTTTCCAACTACATTATTGATCTAATGAATGTGATATAAATGAACATTTTAACCGTATTAAAAGTTGTTTTGATTATTATTTTATGTATAGGCTCATCTTATACTGATATAAAATTCGGATATGTAAAGAATCTTTATTTGTTGCCGTTTCCTTTGTTTGGAACTGTCTTGCTTGTTTTGCAGTATATGTTTTTCGGAGTTGAAACACTACTTGATTCTGTAATTAGTATTTTAACTTCTCTAATAATATCTGTTATCTTATACATTGCACACATTTGGGCGGCAGGTGATTGCAAGCTTTTGATTGCACTTTCACTTTTAGCACCGGTAGAATTATACTCTAAATTTAATTTTCTGAATTTTTCTATAATTTTTGTAATTGCGTTTGCGTTTGCATTCAGTTACATATTCCTTATTTTTGATTCTATATATTGCGGTATTAAACAGAAAAAAATCGCTGATAAAGCTAAAATTAAATCCGGTATGAAGTCGTTCATGTTAAACTACATATCGTCCGTTTGTTGCATAATAGCAATTGACAACATATTTTTATACTTTTTCTCTGAGTTCTTTATGCATTACATATTTGTGCTGTTAGCAATAAATATATCTTTTGTTATTTTGCTGAATTCATTTAAGCGTCTTGATAAAAGGATAATTCTGCCAATAGCATTGATTTTGGCAGTTATATTTATATGCCTAAGGCAATCGTTTGGAATTATGTATATTGTTAATTTCGGACTTGTATTTATAGTTATGCTTATGAAACTTTTTATCAGCGAGTACAATTATGAATACATTAATACCTCTGATGTTAAGGCAGGTATGATTATTTCCACTGAAACTTCAATGTTGTTTTTGAATTCAAGAGTAAAAGGGCTGCCTGATATATCAAACGAAAACATAAGTGATAGATTATCTGAAAGTGAATGTGAAAGTATTCGCCGATGGGAAAAGTCAAGTTATGGAAGCAAAACAGTTAAAATAGTGCGAAAGATACCGTTTGCTATATTTATTTCACTTGGAATAGTAACCTATATCATTGTGGGAGTAATGCTAAATTGATTATAAGAATTAAAGATTATGATGAAAAACCAAGAATATTTTCATTTGCTAAGAGTGAGAGCGTAAAAGACTATTTATTGGGAAAAGACTTGAGTACGGGACTCTTGGGCAATAGAAGTATTATCATATACCCTGAAAACATTACTCTCAATTTGTCAGAAGAAGAAACGCAAAGATTTAGTTCGTGTACCGATTATGATATTTTTCAGGTTGACAGCCGAGGTAATGCCTATAAATACTTTAATAATGCTTCACTTGATAATGCAATTCTTGTTACAAACAGATGTAATTCAAATTGCGTTATGTGTCCGACTGCTGAGTCTATACGAAAAAACGGCGAGAATTATTACGGTGATGAACTTATAAATATAGCAAAATATTTTCCGGACGATGTGTGTCACATAACAATTACAGGCGGAGAACCGTTTTTGATAGGCAAAAGTATTTTCGATTTGCTTTATTTTCTTAGAGAAAATTTGCCGAATACTTCGTATTTGTTACTCACAAATGGTAGAATCTTCAGCAATAAAGAGTACCTTAATTTATTTAAGCAAACTTGTCCTCGCACTCTCAAATTAGGAATACCTATTCATGGGTATAACAGCGAAACTCACGATTGTATTACTCAGGCTAAAGGAAGTTTTATTCAAACATTCAACGGTTTGTTGAATTTGTTGTCTATCGGAGCAAAAATAGAACTGCGTATAGTTGTAAGCAAACTAAATGCAAATTTCATAACCAACATAGCTAAACTCATTACCGAAAACTTCTTAGGCGTTGGGTGTGTAAATTTTATAGGACTTGAAATGACAGGCAATGCTGCAAAGAATAAAAACAGAGTATGGATAAGCTATCCGGATTCTTTTAGAGCCTCAAAGGAAGCAATTGATTTGCTGATTGGCGCAGGCATTGATGTGGGATTGTATAATTTCCCTCTTTGCGCTGTTGATAAGAAGTACAGAAGTCTTTGCGAAAAAAGCATTAGTGATTATAAAATCAGGTATGTAGAACAATGTGAAAAATGCTATCAAAAAGATGCATGCGGCGGAATGTTTGCGGGCACTGTAAGACATTCAAAGGATGATATCATACCGTTAGGAAAATAAAAATATGATTAATTATTTTAATTTTAAAAAATTTAATAATAAATATCTTATTACAAATGATTTAGGACGATATTTGTTTGCGGATAAAAAAGAACTTTTTTCTCTAATAAATAATCAAGTAGATATGAATTCAGATTTTGGAAAATCAGCAGAGAAAAATATGTTTTGTTACAATGGTTCTCCTAGAGGATTTGCCGAAAAAGTAAAACCGTATTTTCGTGACAGTAAAAATTATCTTTTCTCGTCAACCGGATTGCACATTTTTGTTGTTACTAAAAGTTGTAATTTAAAATGTGTATATTGTCAAACTCAAAACGGTAACGAAATACCTAACGGATTTATGACAGAAGAGATTGCAGAAAGAGCCGTGGATATAGCTTTGACTTCACCAAATGATAACCTTTCGTTTGAATTTCAGGGTGGGGAACCTCTTGCTAATTTTTCTGTTATTCAACATATCGTGGAATATACGGAGTTAAATAAAAGATCAAAAAATATTACATATAACATCGTGACAAACCTCACGCTTATAACTCAGGACATTGTTGATTTTATTAAAAAATATAATGTAGGCATATCAACTTCAATTGACGGCAATGAACTTGTGCATAATATGAACAGGCGTTATCGCAACGGCAAAGGTTCGTATTCTGATGTGAAACACTCTATTGAACTATTGAAAGTTAATGGTGTAAGGTTTGGTGCAATTCAAACTACAACTTCCAACAGTCTGCCGTTTTATAAAGAAATAATTGACGAGTATATTTCAATGGGCTTAAAAAGCATTTTTATCCGACCGCTTACTCCTCTTGGTTGTGCAAATAAAGATTGGAATTTTGTCGGATATTCTGCCGAAAAATTCATAGAATTTTACAACAAAGCTTTTGATTATATTTTGCAACTCAATATGAATGGAACAGAAATTAGCGAAGGTCACGCTACAATTTTTTTATCTAAGATTCTGCATGGCTATCCCGTGAATTATATGGAGCTGCGTTCTCCATGTGGAGCAGGTATTGGCCAAATTGCTTATTATTTCGACGGTAATGTCTATACTTGCGATGAGGGAAGAATGCTTGCTGAAATGGGAGATGATTCCTTTAAACTCGGTAATGTGTATAACAATACATATGATGAACTTATAAATTGCAATAATTGTAAAGCCGCTTGTATTTCAAGCGTACTTGAATCACTCCCAACCTGTCACGATTGCGTTTACAGCCCCTATTGCGGAACTTGTCCTGTAACAAATTTGGCATTAAATAAAAATATATTTAACAAAGAACCGAATTCTTACAGATGTAAAACATATAGAGGAATTCTTGATAAGATTTTCTCTGCACTCCAAAATGAAAAAGAGAAATCAATAATAGAGAAATGGTAGGTTTAAATTTATGGAAAATGATATGTTTCCAAGGGTTAAGAAAGAGATAATCAATTTTATCAATGATGAAGAAGGTAATATAACAAGAAACAAGATACTTGCAGTTGGTTCAATGGTGATTTTGTTGAGCATAATTGCAGGGATAAATGCTCAAGCCGCACATTCTTCTCACAGTTCACATTCTTCGCATTCATCAACTTCTTATCATCGTTCTCATGTGTCACATACATCTGCTAAAAGCCATTCGTCACATGATTCGCACAGTAGTCACAGTTCACATTCGAATGTTGCTACTGAGCATAATTCTCATGCTTCACATGCCTCACATTCGAACATAGCAACTGAACATAGTTCTCATGCATCACACAGTAATGTAGTAACCGATCCTCCGACTACACACAAAGTGACTGTTCCGCCAACTACTAAGCCGTTACCTACAACCGCTCCTACAACTGTACCTGACACAAGAATTGAAAACAGCACAGTTGTTCAAGCAACTACCGAAGCTGTTAAAAGTACTGCCAATTCAGGAAATTCAGTTGCAGCCGCTGGGGTCGGAGCTGTAGCGGGTGCCACCGCAACAGGTGCAGTTGCATATGCAATTCATAAACATAAAAAGGAATAATATTCTTAGAAAAATACTTGTAAGTCAATATACATTATATATAATATTAATACACAGTTTTAAAGTGACCTCCAAAAGTCAGACCAAAAATCTAACAATTTGGAGGTCGGATTTTATCATTAAACATAAACACGGCACACCTAATGGTATGCCGTATTTTAAAACTTTTCTTCCTTATATTCCTTAATAATCTGGATAAATTCTTTTGCGTATTTTTCCTGCTTTTTAATACCGACACCGGATATTCTTAAGAAATCATTTTCGTTTGTCGGAAGTTTTGCGCACATATCACGCAAAGATGCGTCGCTGAATATAACATACGGAGGAACGCTGGCTTTATCCGCAAGATATTTTCTGATCTCCTTAAGTTTGTCAAACAACACCTTATCGACCTCTGTATGCTGAATTTCTCTGTGCAGCTCCTCTTTAACGGCGAGGCGCATTGTAAGGCTTTTTTGCCCTTTCAAAATCGGATATGATTTTTGTGTTACCTTTAAAACAGGGTATTTGTCCTCGGTTTGAGTTATATACTCTTCGTCAATAAGCCTTGTTATAAGCTCGTTTATAACCGTTCTGCGCTTGTCACTCATTATGCCATATGTAGACTGATTATTTAACCTGTATTTGTAAATATTCTCGCTTTTTGAGCCTGCAAGCACGGCGGATATTGTAGACGTGCCGAACCGCTGCCCTGTTCGTATAATGCAAGAAAGAATCTTCTGCGAATCTACCGTTACATCAGTAAGCCTGTATTCTTTAAGACAAGCCGAGCAGTTTTTGCACTCGTTTGTGTGATACTCACCAAAGTAGTTTAGAATATAATTTCTAAGGCAGGTGGTAGATGTACAGTAACCTACCATTTTATTAAGTTTATAGTAATCATTTTTCTTGATTTTCTCACGCTGTTCTTCGGTAAGTTCGGCATTCTCGTCATTATTTTCAATAAAAAATTTTTGTGTATGAACATCACCGGGGCTGTACAGCAAAACGCAATCGGAGTTTTCGCCGTCACGACCTGCTCTGCCTGCCTCCTGATAGTAGTTTTCAAGATTTTTCGGCATATTATAATGCACCACAAAGCGCACATCGGGCTTATCAATTCCCATTCCGAAAGCATTGGTTGCAACAATCAGATTGCATCTGTCATTAATGAAATCGTCCTGATTTTTGCTTCGTATTTCATTGCTCAATCCTGCGTGATAAATCAGAGATTCATAGCCGTTTTCATTGAGAAAATCGCTGACTTTTTCTACATTTTTACGGGTAGCACAGTAAATTATTCCGCTCTGATTTTTGTGTTCGCTCACAATGGCGAGTAATTCTTTTTGCTTGTTTTGCGGACGCTTTACGGCGAAGAACAAATTTTTTCTGTCAAAACCCGTTGTTATTTCAAAAGGATTTTTAAGACCGAGCAGATTTAGAATATCCCTTTTTACAGCGTCGGTAGCCGTTGCCGTAAATGCGGAAACGACCGGTCTGTCATCAAGTTTAGAAATAAAATCGGATATTTTCAAATAGCTTGTGCGAAAGTCGTGACCCCATTGCGATACACAGTGTGCCTCATCAACCGCAATCAGAGAAATTTTTATACTGTTGCAAAGATTAAGAAAAGCGGGCGCTTCAAGCCTTTCGGGCGCAACATAAATCAGTTTGTATTCGCCTCGCATAGCGTTATAAATTGCTTTCGACTGTTGGGTGGAAGTAAGCGTGCTGTTAATGTATGCCGCTCTGATTCCGTTTTGATTAAGCGAAGTAACCTGGTCTTTCATCAACGAAATAAGCGGAGAAATCACAATTGCAATTCCGTCCGACATAAGTGCCGGAATCTGATAGCAAATCGACTTTCCGCCGCCCGTAGGCATAATACAAAGCGCATCTCTGCCGCTTGAAATATTATCTATTATATTTTCCTGACCGTCACGAAACGAATCGTGGCCGAAGTATTGTTTTAGAAGTTCAAACTTATCCATAATAAATATTATATATAAAATCAAAATTATTTTCAAGCAAAGAGCCGAAAATGTTGATTATTAGCCGAAAATATTTTATACTATAGTTGTATTTTTTATTTGGAGTGATATTATGTTATTTTTAGAATATCCGAAATGTTCGACCTGCAAAAAGGCTAAGAATTTCTTAGACAGCAAAGGTGCCGATTACGAGGACAGACACATTGTTGAAAATAATCCGACAGCCGAGGAATTAAAGCAATGGCACGAAATGAGCGGACTTGACATTAAAAAGTTTTTCAACACAAGCGGTATGCTTTATAAGTCAATGAATTTAAAGGACAAGCTGCCGCAAATGTCGCTTGAAGAAAAATATCAACTGCTTGCAACCGACGGAATGTTAGTAAAACGCCCCATTCTCATTAACGGTGATAAGGTACTTACAGGATTTAAAGAGGCAGAATGGGAAGAAATAATAGGATAAGGAGCAATTATGAAGAAATTTATATCTTGGAATGTAAACGGTTTAAGAGCCTGCGTAACAAAGGGCTTTCTTGACTTTTTTAATGAAGTAAATGCAGATGTATTTTGCTTGCAGGAAACAAAATTGCAGGCAGGACAGATCGACTTGCAGCTTGACGGCTATCATATGTATTGGAACTACGCCGAAAAAAAGGGATACTCGGGCACTGCGCTTTTCACAAAAGAAGAGCCGATAAGCGTAACCTACGGACTTGGAATTGAAGAACACGATAAAGAGGGCAGAGTGATAACCGCCGAATTTGAGGACTATTACTTTGTGACCTGCTATACGCCAAATTCCAAAAACGAGTTATTAAGACTTGATTACAGAATGGTTTGGGAGGACGCTTTCAGAGAATATCTGAAAAATCTTGAAAAAACAAAACCCGTAATCGTATGCGGCGACCTCAATGTTGCGCATAATGAAATTGACCTTAAAAATCCTAAGACAAATCGCAAAAATGCAGGCTTTACAGATGAGGAAAGAGGTAAAATGACTGCGCTTTTAGACAGCGGATTTACCGATACTTTCCGCTATTTTTATCCCGACAGAGAGGGAATATACTCATGGTGGTCATACAGATTTAAAGCGAGAGAAAAGAATGCAGGCTGGCGTATTGACTATTTTCTCACATCAAAAGCCCTTGATTCAAGACTTGTCAGCGCCGATATTCACACCGAAGTTTTCGGCAGCGACCATTGCCCTGTTGAACTTGTGATTGAATAAATTAATCAGCCTATGAAATGCGAAAAATCTTGCGGAGCTGTTGTATTTACAAAAGAAAACAACGAATATAAATTTTTAATTTGCAGCAGCTTCAAGGCTTTCATGGATTTCCAAAAGGGCATATGGAAGCAGATGAAACAGAAGAACAAACCGCCTTACGAGAAATATTTGAAGAAGTCGGTGTAAAAGCAAATCTTATTGATGGCTTTAGGGTAGTCGACGAGCATATAATTCCGAGCAAAGTCGATACAGTAAAGCAAATAGTTTATTTTCTTGCTGAATATAAAAATCAGAATGTAAAATTTCAAAAGTCTGAATTATCAGCCGTTAAACTTTTAGCGTTTGATGAGGCTTACAATACTTTTGAATATGAAAGCTCAAAAAGAATACTGTCTGCGGCTTATGATCATTTATCTAAAGCAGTTTACTAAGCAAAAAACCTGCACTCTATAATTAAAGTGCAGGTTTTTGTTTTGAAAAATCGGCTCTATAATAAATGTTGGGGTAACAAATAGATCCTACAAAAATAATTTTAAAAAAAGTAGAGCATATTTGTCTAAAATCCGTTAAAATGGAATTGACTAGAAACCAGAAACGGAGGAACAAATATGCTCTACAAATATTTTACCGAAAAACTCTTAGGATTGCAAGACATTTTAATTGAAAACATTGAAGAAATTGATGGCACTATCCATATTTACTGCAAACTTGAACGAAAAATGCACAAATGTCCTGCCTGTGGAAATCACACCGATAAAATTCACGATTATCGAGAACAGGTAATTAAGGATATTCCTGCATTCGGTAAATTTGTTTTTATTCATCTCAAGAAGCGTAGATACCGTTGCTCTTGCGGCAAGCGTTTCTACGAAAAGAACACATTTCTTCCTCGCTTTCACAGAATGACAAATAGGTTGGTTGCTTATGTTATCAACAAATTACGGAGTGAAACCTCGTTCACGAGCATAGCCAAAGAGGTCAATTTGTCAATACCTACGGTTATCAGAATATTTGATTTTATTTCTTACTCACTTAAAAAACTTCCTACAGCAATTTCCATTGATGAATTTAAAGGCAATGCCGGCAAAGAAAAATATCAATGTATTCTTACTGATCCCGTCAACAAAACTGTCTTAGATATTTTGCCGACAAGGACAGAATATTATTTGACTGAATATTTCAGAAATTTTGAAAAGTCCGAAAGAGAAAAAATTAAATATTTTGTCAGCGATATGTGGAAACCGTTTGCAAATATCGGCTCGGTATGGTTTGGGAATGCAGAACAAATTGTTGATAAATACCACTGGATACGCCAAATTTTCTGGGCTTTTGAGAGTGTCAGAAAAGAAGAGCAAAAGAAATTCAGTAAATCTTATCGCAAATATTTTAAAAATTCAAGAAAACTACTTCTTAAAAGATTTGATGAATTGACCGATGAACAAAAACAACAAGTTAATGTTATGCTGTATGCCTCGCCTAATTTGTGTACGGCTCATTTTTACAAAGAGGACTTTTTGAAAATCCTCGATTGCAAAGACAGAAAATCAGCTAAAAAATCTATGTCTGACTGGATTAACTCGGCATATGACTGCGGTATTCCTCAGCTCGTTAAGTGTGCCAAAACAATGCAAAATTGGTTGAAAGGAATATTGAATTCATTTTCTGCGTCAATCACTAACGGCTTTATTGAAGGTTGCAACAACAAAATCAAAGTTCTCAAAAGAAATGCTTACGGCTACAGAAATTTCAAGCGTTTCCGTAACCGTATTTTACATATGTTTTCTCACCAAATGCAAAAACAAGCGATAGCTTGATTTACTATCGCTTGTTCATTTCAATTCTTCTTTTTCGGGTTTACCCCAACTATTGACATAGAGCCGAAAAATCAACAGATTTTATACAGAATTAAACTTCGGCGATTACTTCAACTTCAACGAGTACATCCTTAGGGAGCTGTTTTACAGCTACGCAGGAACGGGCAGGCTTTTCCGTGAAATACTTGCCATATACAGCGTTGAATGCGGCAAAATCGTTCATATCCTTTAAGAAACAAACTGTCTTTACAGCCTTTTCAAGTGAACTGCCGGAAGCCTCGAGAACATTCTTAAGGTTTGTGCAAACCTGTTCTGTCTGAGCCTCGATTGTAGTAGCCTCAACATTGCCGCTTGCAGGGTTAATTGCAATCTGACCTGATGTGAATACAAGACCGTTTACTACAACTGCCTGTGAATATGGGCCGATAGCATCGGGAGCATTTTTTGTATAGATTTTTTCCATAATAAATTCCTCCATATATTATACAAGCTTAAAGCCTGCGTTAATAAGTGCGTCTGTAATTTCTTTTACATGGTCAAAGTTTCTTGTTTCAAGTACAATTCTTAGGTAACAGCCGTTAATATCAGTACCCTCGCTTGCACGCTCGTGGTGGATAGAAATAACATTTCCGCCCTTGTCAGCGATAATATCGGCTACCTGCTTGAGCTGACCCGGTTTATCCTGAAGTTCAATGCAAAGTGTCTGTGATCTGCCCGATCTTAAAAGACCACGCTTAATTACTCTTGAAAGGATAGTAACATCAATGTTGCCGCCCGAAATTACGCAAACAACTTTTTTGCCCTTTACAGGAAGTTTGTTGAACATTACAGCTGCGAGAGGTGCAGCGCCTGCGCCCTCGGCAATCATCTTCTGTGATTCAATAAGTTTTAAAATAGCAGATGAAATTTCATCATCGGTTACGGTTACAATGTCATCGACATACTTCTGAACATACTTAAATGTGTGCTCACCCGGTTCTTTAACCTGAATACCGTCAGCAACAGTTGATACCTTGTCAAGATGAACAGGCTTACCTTGTTTGATTGACTCGTACATTGACGGAGCACCCTCTGCCTGAACACCGTAAACCTTGATGTTAGGGTTAAGGCTCTTGATTGCGCAAGCAACACCCGAGATAAGTCCACCGCCGCCGATAGCACAAACTACAGCGTCTGCGTCAGGCAATTCTTCAAGAATTTCAATACCGATTGTACCCTGACCGGCAATTACATTTTCATCGTCAAACGGATGAATAAAAGTATAGTTATGTTCGTCACGAAGCTCACAAGCCTTATTGTAGGCATCATCATACACACCCGGTACCATACAAACCTCTGCGCCGTAGCCCTTTGTAGCCTCAACCTTAGAGATCGGAGCGCCGTCAGGCAAGCAGATAAGTGATTTAATACCGTATTTTGTTGCGGCAAGCGCAACACCTTGAGCGTGATTACCTGCCGAGCAAGCAATAACGCCACGCTTCTTTTCTTCTTCTGTGAGCTGAGAAATCTTATATCCCGAGCCTCTTACCTTAAACGAACCTGTAATCTGCAAATTTTCAGGCTTAAGGTAAACTTCGCAATCATCGCTGATAGCGGTTGCCTTAACAAGCGGGGTAGGGATAACTACATCTTTAAGTACATAAGATGCGTGATAGATTTTATCAAGTGTAACCATATAAATCTCCTCTTTCACTCTTATTACTTTATAATTATAAATCAGAATTGAACCAAAAACAAGTTTTTTTGCAATATTCTTCAAAAAATATTGCATATTTCTGCCGCAATTATTGATTTGATTTACATAAAAGAAAGTTCGGCACATTATCATTGCTTTTTAATGTGCCGAACAGTAAAATTATGCTTATTCTGTTTTTATTTTTTCAAGTTCGTTTTCGTCGGAAAGTTCATTTTCCTTAATGGCGTCATCAATTCTTTTGCCCTTTGTAAGGTAAGAGAACGGAGCGGAAATTAATATTGCGCCATAATATGTAATAAATCTCCACAACAGGATTGCAGGCTTAATTTTGTTTGCAAGTCCCACAACAAAGAACGGGCCAAAGTACATTGTAAACGCAAGCTCTGCGCCGCCGGATGCGCCCGGCAGAGGCACAAGGTTTGAAGTAAAGAGTACAAACGACTGAATACAAATTGTATCAAGAAAATTAAGCGGAACCTGACCGTGCTCAACGGCAATGCTGTGCATATCAAAAGAAAGATATACAAAATACGGAACAGAGAGGATAGCAATTACTTGCAGTGCAACGAGAGCATAAAGCAACATCATACGCTTTTTATTTTCATAAAGCAGTTTGTTGCCTGTATGGAAAAGCTCAACCTGCTCTTTAAGCGATTTCACTTTTTTATCCGGATTTTTGATAAATTTGAATTTATGTAAAATTTTATCTATAAACTTAATAATTTTACCTGTAATTTTCGGACTGAACGATACAACCAAAAACAAAACGGTAACAACTGTTTGGGTCAAAAAGCCGAGTACGATAAACAGGGTAGACCATATATTGGTAAAAGCCGCTTTAAAATAATCAAACTTTATTATAATGGCAAGTACGCTGAATACTCCCGTAACAATCTGATAATAAACAAATTTTTGCGTCATACACGCCGAGCCGAACCCGACTCCGACTTTCATTTTTGAAAGAAGATACAACTGCATAGGTTGTCCGCCTGTGTTGGACGGAGTGACAGCACCGAAAAAAACACCGACCAGCGCAACTTTGAGAGCGTCAATAAATCTGAAATCGGGATATTGTATTCTAATAAGTATCTGCGTTACAATACTGTCTATAACTATATTCATATCAAATGCGACTATGCCTGCAATTATCCATCCCCATATAAAACCGTCGGGTGAAGAAAGCAAGTCAATCATTCCGTTTTCGGAAACGCAGAAAAAGGCTATAAGATAAAAGGTAATGCCAAGAACTATTATATTAAAAATAAGCTTTCCGCTTATTCTAAAGCGTTTTCGCTTTTTCTCGGTGCTCAAGAAATCCCCTCCAAAATTTTCTATTCACAAAAATGTGTACTTTAATATAATACAATCTTTTTTCTGAAAAATCAATTTACAATTCTGTCACTTATGCACTTTTGTTGTAAAAAATATATATTTTGCGCTAATTTGTAGAATAAAGCACTTGAGAATTATCAAAAACTGTGATAGAATTAATAAAAACAGATAATATATTTAGGATGATTTAATGCAATTTTTTAATTTTTACGGAATACCCGTTATTGCGGCTTTATTTATAATTTGGATGATTTTCAGATGTATTGACAAAAAGTACAAGCCGCCGAAAGACACGGTAAACAGAGGATTAAAAGCATTTGAACAAATCGGCGGTTTTGCGGTAATCTTCTGTATGGTATGCGGATTCGGAATACAGGGTAAAGGATTTTTGTCGGAAACAATGCGCAACTTTTGGATTGTTTCAACGGTATTTTTAATTTTACTGCACATTGTAAGTTGTATAATGTTTTATCGCAGCAGAAACCACACACTGCATATGATGACGGCAATTTTTCCGAGTATAATTTTTATTCTTACAGGCTTGCTTGAGCAAGACCCGCCGCTTTTGTTGTTTGCAATTATATTTGCAATAGGCAAAATATATATGACCGCCAAATCTGAAAGTTAATTCGGTGAAATAAAATGAACATTGTAATGCTATTAAAACCAAAAGAAACAGTGGCTTATATTTATGAAGACAGCACCATAAGACAGGCACTTGAAAAAATGAAAGCGCACAGCTACACCGCAGTACCTGTTATTGACGAATACGGCAAGTATGTCGGCACAGTCAGTGAGGGCGACTTTTTATGGTACATAGTCGAAAAGCAAACGCAGGGTATGAAATCGCAGGAAAAGTATTTTGTGCGTGACCTTATCCGCACCGACTTCAACCCGTCTGTAAAAATAAGCGTTGATATGAAAGAACTTTACGAGAGAGCCTTGAATCAGAACTTTATCCCTGTCACAGATGATTCGGGAGTATTCATAGGCATTGTAACCCGTAAAGATTTAATCAGCCACTTTGTTGACAAAAGTAAATTATAAAGTCAAATCCAACTTAAAATCCATACTGAACAACAAACCCTCTGTAAGTTTTTGCTTACAGAGGGTTGCTTATTTTATCGGTTCTGTTTTATGTCGGTACTTTAATGAATTGTGTTTTGGCAAATTTTTATAATTACTTGACAAAGCATTGCGCTAAGCAACAATTCACCAAAAATTCAACAAACCTTTAATAAAGAACTTATATTAAATTTTGCAATGTTTCGTACAAGTTTGCGTCAGCTTTTTTAATAGGCATAGGTTTGTTTGAGCGGTTTACACAGCAATGCGTGGTTCTGCCTGTTGTTGCGAGAATGTCGGTATCAGCAAATCTGATTTCGTATTCAAATTCCATCTTTGCTGCCGACATCTTAGTAAGTTTTGTTGTGATGTAAACCTTATCGTCAAATTTCAACGGCACAATGTACTTTGCGTATGCGTCAACAACGGCAATAGAAACACCTTTATCCTCAAGTGCTCTTACATCGCAGCCGATTTGCTCCATAAAGTCACATCGTGCTTCCTCAAAGAACCTGATATAATTTGAATGATGGACTATGCTCATCATATCGGTTTCATAGTAATTGATTCTTCTTGAATATGGTTTTATCTGCAAAAAATCACCCTTTATTTTTTAATAAGCAAACCGTTTTTCAAATCTTCTTTAGCCTGCTGTCTTATTTTGAAGTGCTGCTTTTTACCTGTCGCCGTATGTGGCAATTCTGTCACAAAGCGGTAATATCTCGGAGCCTGATACTTTGAAATATCAGGGGAATTTGCGCAAAATTCAAAAAGCTCCTTGGCAGTAAGGCTTTCGTCCTGCGGAATAACATAGGCTGCAACGCTTTCGCCACGAACACTGTCAGGCACACCCGTTACTATACATTCCGAAACTTTAGGGTGCTTATTGATAGCCTCTTCGATTCTTGCAGGGTAGATATTTTCGCCCTTGCTGATAATCATATCATCTTTTCTGCCCGAAATTGTGATAAATTGATTTTCGTCCCAAGTGCCTACATCGCCTGTGTACATCCAGCCGTCGGCAAATTTATCCTTTGTAGCTTTTTCGTTGCCTACATAGCAATAGGTTGTCTTACCGGGGCACTTAATAATTATTTCGCCCTCTGTCTTGCCGTCACAAGGAACAGTATCATCTGGATTTGCTTTTCCCTCATCGTAAACGTTTACGATTCTTACCTCATCATCAGTACATGAACGACCTGCAGAACCTGCCATTTCAGGTAAATCGTACGGGCGTAAAAATGTATTCCAAAATGTTTCTGTTGTGCCGTAGCCGTTAAAAATATTAGGTGTAAGCACATTCTGAAAACGAATACAAGCCTCTTTTTCAAGCGGACTGCCCATAGTTATTATACCCTTTAAAGAAGAAATATTCTTAGGGTGCTTTTCCTGTCGGCTTGCAAGCAGAGTGAGAATTGACGGTACACCTGTTATAAAAGTAATCTTATTGCTCTCTACATATTCAAGGCAGGTCTTAGGGTTAAAATTACGCATAATTACAATACATCCGCCTACATACAAAGTAGGGGTAGGACCGCCCGAATGTAAACCGCCACGGTGGAACCACGGCGTCATATTCATTGTAATGTCGGTAGGGTTGAGCGGGAAATGCATAATTACATCGTGTGCCGAAAGCACTTCGTTTACATTGTTGAGCGGAACACCCTTTGGTGTGCCTGTTGTGCCCGAAGTCTGCAAACGAACAACCTCATCATATATATGCGGCTCAAAATCTACAGGCGGATTTTCTTCGGAGGCATTTTTTATATAGTCCTCAAAAAGAATATGTCCCTGCGGAAGTTCAATTTCTTTACCGGAGTTGTTTACGGCGATAATTACCTTTGGAGTATGAGAAGTGATTTCAAGAGCCTTTACAACGGTATCAAGGATTTCTGTGTCATACATATATACAGTAGGTTTGTTGTGACCGATGATTTCCGCCGTTTCGCCCGGAGAAAGATTAAAGTTTGCGGGATTACCGATAGCGCCGAGTTTTTGCGGTGATATATATCCAAGCAAAAATTGTGTAGAGTTAAAAAGCTGCATAAATACAACATCGCCCTTTTTAACACCGTCTGCTTTCATAGCATTTGCAAACTTATTTGCAGCTGTGTTTAATTCTGTATATGTCCACTTTATGTTATGGGCAGGGTCAATAACAGCTGTTCTCTTGCCAAAACGGCGAACATTTCTCATAAAGCCGTTAAGCCATGTAAATTCGCTTTCAAATGTTTTTACAAACATATCTGTATCATAAGTAAACTGCATAAATTTCTCCTTTATATCGTTAGGGATTATCCCTTGTATCTGCCTACAATAATACTTGAATTCTGTCCGCCGAAGCCAAATGCGTTCGACATAGCATAATCTATTTCGGCTTTCTTTGCTGTGTTAGCGACAAAGTCTATTCCGCTGCACTCGGGGTCAACTTCATTTAAGTTGATTGTCGGCGGAATTACTCCTGTTTCAATAGCCTTTACGCAGGTAATAACCTCTGTGATGCCGCCTGCGCCCATCATATGACCTGTTGCGCCCTTTGTTGAGCTTACATACGGAAGTTTGTCACCAAATACATTTTTAATAGACGCTGTTTCAACTGTATCGCCCTTATTTGTAGCTGTGCCGTGAGCGTTTACATAACCTATTTGTGATGCGTCGATATTTGCCTGTGCAATAGCCTGTTTCATACAAGCAATAGCGCCTCTTCCTTCCGGATGCGGAGCTGTTACATGGTAAGCGTCATCTGTGTTGCCGCAGCCGAGAACTTCGCCGTAAATCTTTGCGCCTCTTGCAAGCGCGTGCTCCTCGGTTTCGAGAACAAGCGCACCGCCGCCCTCTCCGATTACAAAACCGTCACGGGTAACATCAAAAGGTCTGCTTGCGGTAGCGGGGGAGTCGTTTCTGCGTGAAAGTGCCTTTGCGTTTGCAAGCGAATAAATTACGAGTGGGCAGAGAACCGACTCCGCACCGACAGCGAGCATTACATCGGCTTTGCCTGTCTGCATACACATACAAGCTGTGTTGATTGCATCACCGCCCGATGAACAAGCTGTGCTTACGGTAAGGCTCGGACCTTGAATATTGTGGTCGATTGCGATATTTGCAGCGGCAATGTTGCCGAGAATTTTAGGAATAAATCTCGGTCCTACCTTTTTATGTGCAGCACCCGAAAGTGCGTCTTGAGTGAACGCAATTGTAGCAATGCCGTTCATAGCTGTACCCATTACAATACCTGTGCGTTCAGGTTCAATTTCAAGGTTGCTCTGCTTTAAAGCCTCCTCTGCAGCAATATATGCATACTGCATAAACGGATCCGTTTTTCTGATTAAGTCTTTCGGCATATAATCTGACGGGTTAAAATTCTTTACTTCGCCCGCAATCTGAACCGCAAGTTCAGATGCGTCAAAACTTTTGATTGTGTCTATACCGGACGCGCCTGCTGTGATATTTTCCCAGTAATTATCTACACCTATGCCGATAGGTGTAACTGCGCCCATACCTGTAATAACTATTTTTTTCATAACTGCTCCTTGCCGCATAATTATTTAAAGTATTTGATTATTATTTGATTTTTGCATACTATTATGCTATACTCAAATTATAACAGAAAGGAAAGAATTGGTCAACTAAAGTTTTAATGTAATTATTTATCAATTTTGACTTATTTATTCACTTCCTGCATAACAAGATACAATTAGCGAAAGGAAAGTTAATTTATGTGGGATAAACCGGTTAAAATGCTTTTCACTTCCGGATTTATTCCTGCATTATTATCTTAAAACAATTATTACTGTAATATATAATTTCTGCGGATTCCGCTTTTCTTTTGCGTGAAAAGAAAAGCTCCAAAAGAAAGCACGCTTAAGAGAACAGGGCTTTCGAGGCCCTTTTCCCTTAAGAATCCTTTTTCCCCACACGACCAAAGGTCAGCGCCCTTTGGAATCTTCTGACTTTTTATTTATAGTTAGTTTTTATTAATATTTTGTTTTTCAAAAAATATTATTGACTTTTTATAATTCAATTGCTATTTATCTTATATCATAGAAAGGAAACTTTATTTATGGACATAAATCAGTTAAAGTGCTTTATCTCTGTGGCACGCACTCTGAATTTTTCGGAGGCGGCAAGGCGCAACTATGTTTCGCAATCCACCGTCAGCCGATATATTATTGACCTTGAAAAAGAATTTGGGGTACAACTTTTTATACGCTCGCACCGTGATGTTATCCTTACAAACGAGGGCAAGACTTTGTTGCCGTACGCAATAGAAATTGTAGAAACCTTGAACAAAGCCACATCTATAATAAAGCAGATGCATGACGGTGGAAAGGGAAGAATTACGGTTGCGTGCGACCAAACCTCTTTTTCGTTTCCGACAAAATGCATAAAAGAATTTCGCAATCGTTATCCCGATATTACGGTTGATGTAAAAGAACTTGACGGTTCGGAAAACGGCAATGTACTCGGCGGCGATTATGACTTTTGCTTTATGCCGAGGGATATGCTCCCCGAAAGCTCATCTGTCGAGTCTATAGTAACCCACAGCGAACAGCTTTATGTAATTGCGGACAAAACAAATACTGCGGCAAAGCAGAAAAATATTTCTATGGCTGACCTTGCAAACGAAAAACTTGTACTTCTTTCTGAAAATGTTTCTCCCATACTGTATATGGAGGTTATGGATTTATACCGCACTTTTCATATTTCACCCAAAATCACAAATACATTTGACGATGTAAAAAGTATGTATATGGCAGTGGCGGCTGGTATGGGAATTTCTATTGTTCCGAGTTCACTGCTTAATTTTTCATCGGACAAAAGCTGTTCAAGCATACCGCTAAGCGATGCTGACACAAGCATTTCTTATGTTATGGCGTGGAGTAAATCCGCTACCAATCCCGTTGCAAAGCATTTTCTTGAGCTCGTAAAAGAGTACGCAAACGATGTTGATAACATTTACGGGTTATAATGTGACTGTTCTGTGATTATATATAATAATATTTGTGATGTAATAAAAACTTTTCTATATTTTCACATAAATTTTACTTAAAAACCCTTTACTTTGGAAATAAAAGGTGTTATAATATCCTTAGTCAATAAAAAAGTGACTAATATTTCCTATTAGGGGGTCATAATAATGTACAGATTCACATTACCAAGAGATCTTTATCACGGAAAAGATGCTCTTTCAAGTTTAAAAACACTCGAAGGCAAAAAAGCAATTGTAGTAGTAGGCGGCGGCTCAATGAAGCGTAACGGTTTCCTTGACAAGGCTGTTGATTATTTAAAAGAAGCAGGAATGGAAGTTAAACTCTTTGAGGGTGTTGAGCCTGACCCATCTGTTGATACAGTTATGAAGGGCGCAGCCGTTATGAGAGAGTTTGAGCCTGACTGGATTGTAGCAATGGGCGGCGGCTCACCGATTGATGCGGCAAAGGCTATGTGGGCATTCTATGAGTATCCTGAAATCACATTTGAGGATCTTATCACACCGTTCAGCTTCCCTAAATTAAGACAGAAAGCAAAATTCTGTGCTATTCCGTCAACTTCCGGTACAGCTACAGAGGTTACGGCTTTCTCTGTAATTACCGACTACGACAAGGGTATCAAGTATCCGCTTGCCGACTTCAACATTACTCCTGATGTAGCTATTGTTGACCCGTCACTTGCTGAAACTATGCCTAAAAAGCTTACAGCACATACAGGTATGGATGCTATGACACACGCAATTGAGGCATATGTATCTACTCTTAACTGTGATTATACAGATGCTCTTGCACTTCACGCAATTAAGATGATTCACAACGACCTTAAAAAGTCATATGACGGCGATATGGACGCTCGTGATGCTATGCACAATGCACAGTGCCTTGCAGGTATGGCATTTTCAAACGCTCTTCTCGGTATTGTTCACTCAATGGCTCATAAGACAGGTGCTGCATTCTCGGGCGGTCACATTATTCACGGCTGTGCAAATGCTATGTACCTTCCAAAGGTAATTAAATATAATTCCAAAGATGCTACAGCAGCCGAGCGTTATGCTCAGATTGCAAAGTTCATTGACCTTAAGGGCGACACAACAGAAGAACTTGTTGATGCACTTATTGCAGAGCTCCGCTCAATGAATGATCAGCTTGATATTCCGCAGGCTATCAAGAACTACGGCCCGGGCGGCGTAAAGGCTGATGTAAGCATTATTGACGAAAAAGAGTTTATGGATAAGCTTCCCGAAACAGCTAAGAATGCTATCGCAGACGCTTGCACAGGCTCTAACCCTCGTCAGCCAAGCCAGGAAGAAATGGAAAAACTCCTTAAGGCTTGCTACTATGACCTCGAAATTGATTTCTGATTAATTTCCGATTAATTAAGCAATAAATTTTTTCATTACAATCTCCTTTTCTTTATACTTAATCTATGAATTCTAATTATAATATTGTTTTCATTTGATAACCTCAAAGCCTGCCCTTGCATAATGTAAGGGCAGGCTTTCTGTTTGGATTTTTTAAATTAAGTTGATTTACATAATATGAGAAATCAGATAGCAAAGCGCTATGCCAATCATTGTCGGCATAACTATCGAAAACATCGTCCAGCCCATACTACCCGTTTCTTTTTTGATTGTAAGGCAGGTTGTGGAGCAAGGGAAGTGGAAGATGCACATTACTATTGTACAGATTGCCGTTGTAAGCGTCCAGCCGTTTTGCGTAAGCAATGCAAAAAGTTCCTCATAACTTGCAAAATCAGTCAGCGTACCCGTGGAAAGGTACGACATAATTATTATCGGTATGACGGTTTCATTAGCGGGAAAGCCGAGTACAAAAGCCATTATAATTACTCCGTCAAGACCTATGGCTCTGCCGAACGGGTCAAAAAAATCCGTACAATACGAAAGCAGTGAGCTGTCTGCAATATAGATATTTGCAAGCAGCCATATCAGCGCTCCTGCCGGAATTGCTACTATAACCGCTCTGCCAAGTACAAACAAGGTACGGTCTAAAAACGAGCTGACTATAGTTTTTAGAATTCTCGGCTTGCGGTACGGCGGAAGTTCAAGCGCAAAAGCCGAACGCTCGCCGCTTAACAGCGTTACAGACAATATTTTAGACACAAACATTGTCATCATAACCGCAAAAAGTATCAGTAAAACAAGGATTAACGCCACGCTTATTGAACTTGCAAACACGCAGGCACTGCCCGAAAAGAATATTGTAATCAGCGCAATAAGCATCGGAAATCTTCCGTTGCAGGGCATAAAATTATTTGTAACTGTCGCAATCAGTCTTTCTTTAGGTGATTCTATTATGCGACAGCCCGTAACTCCGCAGGCATTACAGCCGATTCCCATTGCCATAGTCAGACCCTGCTTGCCGTGCGCACCGCATTTTGAAAAGAATTTGTCAAGATTAAACGCTATCCTCGGTAAATAGCCAAAGTCCTCTATCAGGGCAAACAGCGGAAAAAATATCGCCATTGGCGGCAGCATTACCGCAACCACCCAACTGAGTGTAGTGTATATTCCGTTTATAAAAAAGCCTTTTATAAAATCCGGTGCATAAAAAAAATCAAATACATATACCAAACCGACTTTTATATATTCAAACAGTTCGCTCAAAAGACGGCTCGGATAATTTGCGCCTACCGCAGTTATCCAGAAAAGCAAACCAAGCAAAAGTATCATAATAGGTATTCCCGTAATTTTAGAAGTAAGTATTTTATCAAGCTTTTTGGTTTTTTCGCTTATGTTTTCACCGCATTTTTTTATACATCGACTGCATATTTCCTTTGACCGAGCGGCAAGAAATTCAGTGTTTTCTTTGTGCTTTTCCTTATTAAAAATATCTATTCCGTCATACAGCCTTGTAACACGAAAGCATTTTGTTTTTTCGGTGCATACATCGTAAATTTTCTCTCGGATTTTTTCAATATCGCTTTTCTTTGTCGCATTGGTGCTTATAACAGGTATGCCGAGATTAAGCGATAGCTCATCTTCATCAATAACAAAACCGTTTTTACAACATTCGTCGCTAAGATTGAGGCACAGCACTGCTTTTTTCGTTACCGAAAGAACCTGTAGGGTAAACGAAAGATTCCGCTCAAGCACGCTTGAATCAATTACAATAACCGTGCAGTCAATGTCATCTCTGACAAGAAACTGCCGTGAAACTTCTTCTTCGGGTGAAAAAGAAATCATAGAATATGTGCCGGGTAAATCGACGACGGAAAAACTTTTGTCTTTGATTTTTGTGCACCCTTTGGCATACTCAACGGTTTTGCCCGTCCAATTGCCCGTGTGCTGTTTCATACCTGTAAGAGCATTGAAAATCGTGCTTTTTCCGACATTAGGATTGCCGGCAAGTACCACATTGTAGTCTGCATTGTCGCAAATTTTTCCGTTTGCCTCTGTTTTACGGCTGTTTCTTGTCAGCAAATAAAAACCTCCCAACTTTTTAATTATTTATGCGAAATCCCGATTTAGGCGTACCGTAATTTTACTGCAATCGCTTTCTCTAAGCGCAATTACCGTTCCTTTTGACAAATACGCTGTCGGGTCGCCAAACGGACTTTTCATTATCGGCACAATTTTCTCACCCTCTGTTATGCCCATATCAAAAATTCTGTTTTTTATGCCGTTGCCGCACTCGATACTGTCTATATAAACCTCGCAATTCAGCGGAATTTTGTCAAGAGTTGTTTTTTCCATTAACTTCACCTGAATTTTCTGTACATTGCATATAGGTGTGCGCCGTACTTACATTTTGATTACTAACAGAGTATTCAGACAAAACTATATAGTTACAATTTTAGTTTTGCCTTTAAAATTTACATTGCCTATGTTATAATTGTTATAAGCAATGCACTCCGCACATAAAAATAAAACGGGGTGTTCGGCTTTATGAAACTTAAGAAAATCTTGTATTTTACAATATGTTTTATTCTTATAATCGCTTTTGTTTTCCTGATTACAACGGCTTATTTTCGCCTTAATGTACTGACGAGTGAAAGTAATGTCAGCGAAAACACGCATACTGTAATAATCGACGCAGGTCACGGCGGTGAGGACGGCGGCGCTGTAAATGATAACAATGTGGTGGAAAAAGACCTTAATCTGCAAATATCCGTAAAACTTGCGGATATGCTTACACTGTTCGGCTATAAAACAGAGCAAATCAGAACAGAGGACAAATCCGTATATACGCAAGGCGAAAATGTGCGACAGCGCAAAGTTTCCGATATGAAAAACCGTCTTTCTGTATTTAATTCAAATCCTGAAAATGTGGTAATCAGTATTCATCAGAATAAGTTTACCGAGAGCAAATACAGCGGAACGCAAGTTTTTTATTCACCTAACAATCCGCAGAGCGCCGATCTTGCAGAGAGTATCAGACAATCTGTAAAAACTATGCTCCAGCCTGACAATGAAAGGGAATGTAAGAAAGCGGATAAAAGCATTTATCTTTTAAAAAATGCGACTGTGCCCGCTGTAATTTGTGAATGCGGATTTATCTCTAATGAAAGCGAATGTGCAAAATTGCAGGACGATACCTATCAACAAAAAATGGCTTATGCGATAGCTGTCGGACTGATGAATGTTTATTAAAGGAAGTTTAATATGGCAAAAATTAAAAGTGTATATATATGCTCGCAGTGCGGCTACGAATCACCGAAATGGTACGGAAAATGTCCGACCTGCGGCGAATGGAACACAATGGAAGAAGAAATCAAAGAAAGCGTGAAAGCTGCGCCTGCCGTAAAAAGAAAGGTAGCTTCTGCGGTTTCTTCTCCTTATTCAATTACGGAAATCACCACCGAAAACGAGCACCGCTACGATACGGGCTGCGGCGAACTTAACCGTGTGCTTGGCGGCGGCATTGTAAAGGGCAGTCTTATTTTGCTCGGAGGTGACCCGGGTATCGGCAAATCAACCGTGTTACTGCAAATATGTCAATATCTCGGCAACTCAATGAAAGTTCTTTATGTGTCGGGCGAAGAATCGCAAAGACAGCTTAAGTTAAGGGCAAACCGACTCGGTGTAAATTCTCCGAATCTTTTTGTAATGACCGAAACCGATGTAGAAGTAGTATGCGAACAAATCCGTGCTGAAAAGCCCGATATAGTAATGATCGACTCAATTCAGACAATGAATCTTACAGAATTAAGCTCCTCACCGGGCAGTGTAACGCAGGTCAGAGAATCGACAAACTGCCTTATGCGCACGGCAAAATCGCTTGATATTCCAATGTTTGTGGTAGGTCATGTAAACAAAGAGGGTTCAATTGCGGGTCCGAAAGTGCTTGAGCACATCGTTGATACCGTACTGCACTTTGAAGGTGACAAGCAGATGTCATGCAGAATTTTAAGAGCAGTCAAAAACAGATACGGTTCTACAAACGAAATCGGCGTGTTTGAAATGACCGACACGGGACTTGTGGAAGTGCCCAATCCGTCTGTAATGTTGCTGTCGGGCAGACCGAAAGGCGTATCGGGTACTTGCGTAACCTGTACAATTGAGGGTTCTCGTCCTATTCTTGCGGAAGTTCAGGGACTTGCAACGCAAAGCGGCTACGGCAACGCTCGAAGAATGGCAACGGGCTTTGACTACAACCGACTTTCGCTTTTGCTTGCCGTGCTTGAAAAAAGAGCGGGATATTATTTTTCAAACAATGACGCTTATATAAACATTGTCGGCGGTCTTAGAATTGACGAACCTGCCATTGACCTTGCGGTCGCAATGGCGCTTATCAGCAGTCTGAAAGATGTTCCGATTGACGAGAATGTTGTAGTGTTCGGCGAAATCGGTCTTGCCGGCGAAATCAGGGCGGTTTCTCAAGCTCAATTAAGAGTAAACGAGGCTGTAAGGCTTGGATTTACAAAAATCATTCTTCCGTATCACAATCTGAAAGCCGTAAAATGTGACGGTGCAGAGCTTATCGGAGTTAAAAATATAAGACAGGCCTTTGAGGCAGTCAGCATATGAGCGCCTTTGTAATGTCCGACGAGTACCCGAAACTTTGCAAAGCAATTGAAATTTTTGGGTACGATATTATACCGTCGGATAAAATTTTACAATTTAATACACCCGAGCAGCGGCACATTGATATGCAAATGCTAAAAATCAACAACGATATTTTTCTGCTTAAAGAATGTAATAATTTAAAAAGACTTCGTGAAAACAAAGATTATAATATAATTCTTTGCAAGAACAATATTGATGGCAAATATCCGCATTGCGTGGCACTTAATTGCCTGTATATCAGCGGAAAATTATACGGCAGGGAAGAGGCTATAGATGTTTCAGTCAAAAATTACTGCAAGGAAAACGGCATTGAGATAGTCGATGTAAAACAAGGTTACACACGCTGTTCAACTGCGGTTATCGGTAAAAACAGTGCCATAACCGCTGACAGCTCAATCTATAATGCGCTTACCAAAAACGGAATTGATGTTCTGAAAATCGACAGCGGAAGCATAAGACTTGACGGATACGATTACGGATTTATCGGCGGTGCGTGCACAATGATTGATGACGGTACTGTAGCGTTTTTCGGTGATATAAAAACTAACCCGAACTTCCGAAAAATCGAAAGATTTTGTATAATTCATAATGTAAAAATAATTAATTTAGCAGAAAATAAACCGCTTACAGATGTAGGCGGCGCAGTAAAAATATGACAAGCCCCGGCTTTGGAGAAATCAAAGTCGGGGCTGTTTTTTATTAGCGCCTTTATCAAAAGTTGGGGTAAATTATGGTTTAGATTAAATAATTTTAAAATTTAGGTCAACATTATAACTCGTAATAAATTTTTATTATTTTTCATCAGATTTTTTATTGGATTTTTGCTTTACCTTAGACAAAGGATTTTTCTCGGCGGCATTTTTCATCTGCTCGGAACTTAAGTGGGTGTAAATCTCGGTTGTGCCGAGGTTTTCGTGACCGAGCACATCTTTTAGCACTCGTATGTCAACTCCGCCGTACTGATACATCAGCGTTGCCGCAGTGTGCCTTAGCTTATGACAGGAGTAGCCCTGTGCATTCAGACCGATTTTTTCAAGATATTTATACACCATAGCCTGTATGGTTTTTACGCTCATTCTGCGGTGATTTCGGCTGATAAACAGCGCATATTTGTCCTTAACGCCGTCAACAGGCCGCACCCGCATATAATTTTCTATTGCGGAAACGCAGGCGGAATTAAGGTAAATAATTCGTTCTTTGTTGCCCTTGCCGACAACACGCATAGTGTCATCCTGATGAATGTCCGTGTAATTCAAAGACGCCATTTCAGACACACGCAAGCCGCAATTTAAAAACAGCGTGAGAATACAGTAATCACGCTCCTTATAATCACCGTCGACTGCATTCAGCAATTCAAGACTTTGCTCAAGCGTAAGATACTTTGGCAAAGATTTTTTCTTTTTTGGAACTTCAAGCTGTTCAACAGGATTGCTGTCAAGCACGCATTTTTTTGTTGCGAGATAGTTAAAATAACCCTTAAGGCTCGAACATTTACGGGCACGGGTAACATTTTGATTTTTGCGCTCACGCTGAATATAATTCATAAATTCATATGCGTCATTCAACGTGACGGTTTTCACAAGTTCAAGGTCAACATCAGAAATCGAAATGTTCTCAAATTCAGAATCATTCGGAACAAGTCCACGCTGTAATTTTATAAATCTGAAAAATGTACGCAAATCTATGTAGTACTCATCAACGGTTTTCTGTGATTTTCCTTTGACCGTCTGCATATAAAACAAGTAATCCTTGATTATCTGCGGCGCTTCATCTATGAAAGAAATACTCATTTAAATGCTTCACCTTCCCCCTCAATTATACAAAACATTGATTTTGTATAATTAGCTATATTTTTATACAAGGGTAGAAAACCTGTAATTCGATTACAGATTGCAGGTCTTCTACCCACTTTACTTACACATTATTATATCATATGACATATAAAAAGCAAAGCGTTTTCTCAATTGCATTTTACATATCTTCTGCGTTGTAAATAGATGCGACCATCTGTACTTTTTCTCCAGGTACCGTCAGTTCCGGATATCTGCGAATTGCCTTCTTCTTACACTTGACAAACTATATCCGTATTTTCTGCTTGCCTTTCCATGTTCATGAGAAGTAACTCCTTTCCGGTAAAGGTAAACTACACCACTGACGAGTATCTTGACGAGGATATAAAGAATAACGAACTTATCTTCCCGAGTGATGAATATCTCGACAAATGTTATGTATTTACAAATGTACCCGACGATGTTTACAGCTATATGCAGGAACAGTTTGTAAAAATTCAGGCGGATAAATAATCAAAATAAAAGCAAACAGAGCAGACTTAAAATTACGGTCTGCTCTGTTTTTATGATTTTGTTATGTATCAGAAATTAAATCAGCATTTTACTTTTTAATATTCTGTCGCATATCAAGCACATATTTTTCTCCTAATCACTTTTCGGTTATTACCTTATAGCAATCGGGGCGTCTGTCACGGAATATTCCCCAGCCGAGTCTGTTTTGAAAAATCTCGTCAAGGTCAAATTCAGCTGTAAGCACGGTTTCTTCATCTCTTGACGCAGATTTAATAATCTCTCCCGTTTCGTTTGTAATGAAAGATGAGCCGTAAAAAACGAGTGAGGATGTCTGATTGCCGTTTTCGTCACAAGGGGTTACATCTTCCCTACCTATGCGGTTTGCCGCAATTACGGGAATTACATTTGCCGCAGAATGTCCCTGCATACATCTTCTCCAATGCGGCATACTGTCGCACTCAAGTATAGGTTCTGAACCGATAGCAGTCGGATAGAAAATCAATTCGGCGCCGTTTAACGCAAGCGCTCTTGCGGTTTCGGGGAACCATTGATCCCAGCAAATGCCTACACCGATTGTACCGAACTTAGTTTTAAAAGTTTTGAACCCCGTATCACCAGGAATAAAGTAAAATTTCTCCTGATAATAATGGTCGTCGGGAATGTGAGTTTTACGGTATACACCGAGAATTTCACCGTCCGCATCAATTACCGCAGCACTGTTAAAAAGGCGGTTTCCGTCACGCTCGTAAAAGCTGACAGGAATAACAATTTCAAGTTCTTTCGCAAGTTTTGCAAAATGTTTTACAGCGTCGTTTTCAAGGGTAGGCTTAGCAAAATTGTAGTAGTCATATCGTCTTTCCTGACAAAAATACTGTCTTTCAAACAGTTCGGGGAGTAAAACAATATTTGCGCCGTCTTCTTTTGCCTGTCGCACAAATTTTTCGGCATTTGCTATATTCTCCCAAACATCGGTTGTACATTTCATCTGAACCGCCGATACCTTAACTTTTCTCATATTTTACCTCCCTTATCGGCAAACGGAATTTGTTGTGTAATGCAATGAATATTGCCTCCGCCGACAATAATATCTCTTGCATAAATCGGAATAATTTTTCTGTCTTTGCAAACTCTTTCAAGAATTTCTGCGGCAACTCTGTCGCTTTCGGCATTTTCACCGCCGAATTGAGGCAAAATCACAGCGCCGTTGCAAAAATAAAAATTAACATACGATGCCGCAAGCCTTTCTTCGACTTCTCTTGTGTCCTCTCCGTCCTCGAATATATATCCTTTTATATCGTTTTCGGTAACTGTCACGGGAATTTTCGGAACAGGCAGTTTATGGACCTTAATCTTTCTTCCTTTATTGTCGGTTGAATTTTCAAGAATATCAAGGCACGCTTTTGATATTGCATATTGCGGGTCATTTTCATCATCACACCACGCAAGTACAACCTCGGCGGGAGCGACAAATGCGCATATGTTATCTATATGACCGTTGGTTTCGTCATTATAAATACCCTTTGGCAGCCAGACTGTTTTATTTATACCGAGGTATTTATTTAGCTTTTCTTCAATCTCGGCTTTTGTCAGTTGCGGATTTCTGCCTTTGCTTAACAGACATTCTTCTGTTGTAATGAGCGTGCCCTCTCCGTCAGTGTGAATTGAGCCGCCCTCAAGCACAAACGGATGTGCGTCATACATCGGAACGCCAAGCGTTTTGCAAAGTTCATATGGAATTTTATCGTCATTCTCCCAATTTGCATACAGACCGTCATATTCGCCGCCCCATGCGTTGAATTGCCAGTCGATGGCACGAATTTCGCCGTTATTGTTTACAACAAAAGTCGGGGCGGTATCCCTTGCCCATGCATCATCGGAATTTATATTCAAAACTTCCGCATTTTTAACACCTTCAAGGCAAGCCTTTGCGTGAGCAAATTTTTTGTCGCTTGCAAGCACAAATACCTTTTCAAACTCCGCAATTTTTCCTATAATTTCCGCAAAAACCTTTTCGGCAAATTTTGCCTCATAGCACCAACTTCCGGGTCTTTCGGGCCAAATCATAACGGTGGCGGAATGTTTTGAAAATTCAGCAGGCATACAAAAGCCATCGTCAATCGGAAATTTGTTTTTTATATACTCAAAGCTCATTTATGAAAGCCTCTCTTTAAAATCGTTGTACGAAAATTCTTTTATAACCTCGCAGTTATCTTCATTATGCATAAGCACAATTGACGGCAGCGGCATACCGTTAAAGGTATTGTTCTTTACCATTGAGTAAATCGCCATATCCTCAAAAATCAGTCTGTCACCTATTTTAACTTCACTGTCAAAGCTGTAATCGCCGATTACATCGCCTGCAAGGCAGGTACAAGATGACAAACGATAAGTAAACGCTTTTTCATTAGGCTTACCGCTGTTTTTGAGCGGCGGCCTGTACGGCATTTCAAGAACATCAGGCATATGACAGGCGGCAGATGCGTCAAGAATCAGAATATCAAGTCCGTTGTGAACAATGTCCATAACCTCTGTAATAAGATAGCCTGCATTCAGTGCCGCTGCCTCACCTGGTTCAAGATAAACTTCAACATCGTATTTATTTTGAACATACTTTATAAGGTCAACAAGCGCCTTTGTATCGTAATCATCTCGTGTAATATGATGTCCGCCGCCAAAGTTGAGCCATTTTGCGTTATAAAAATACTTGCCGAACTTTTCTTCAACTGCCTTAAAAGTAGACACCAAATCATCTGAATTTTGCTCGCACAATGTGTGAAAGTGAAAGCCCTCAACTCCGTCAAGCAAATCTTCTCTGAAATTTGCCTTTGTAACCCCAAGTCTTGAACCGTAAGCGCACGGGTCATAAATTTCGTGTCCCTCTTGTGTGGAAAATTCGGGGTTAAGTCGTATGCCTACGCTTACATCTGCATTTTGCCATTTATCCCTGTATTTTTCAAGTTGAGAAAATGAGTTAAAAACAATATGACCGCAGATTTTTAAAATCTCTTCAAAATCATTCTCCTTAAAAGCAGGTGCGAAAATGTGCGTTTCTTTTCCGAAACATTCGTGACCGAGTTTAGCCTCATAAAGCCCGCTTGCGGTTGTTCCCGACAGATATTTGCTCATAAGCGGATACACGCAAAATGCCGAAAAAGCCTTTTGAGCAAGCAGGATTTTACAGCCTGTTCTGTCTTGAACGCTTTTTAATATTTCAAGGTTTTTTATCAGCTTTTGCTCATCTATAACATAGCAAGGTGTTTTTAATTCTGTAAATTTCATCGGCTTACTCAACTGTTACGGGATTTTCGTCAACAACCCAAGGAAGGCCGAATTTATTAAGTGCCTCCATATACGGATCGGGGTCAAACTCCTCAACATTATAAACACCAGGCTTTTTCCACTGACCGCTAAGAACAAGTGACGCACCGATCATAGCTGGCACACCTGTTGTGTATGATACAGCTTGCGAGCCGACCTCTTTATAGCACTCCTGATGGTCGCACATATTGTAGATGTAAATTGTCTTTTCTTTGCCGTCCTTAACGCCTGTAAAGATACAGCCGATATTTGTCTTGCCCTTAGTGCGTGGACCGAGAGATGCAGGGTCAGGCAAAAGAGCCTTTAAGAACTGAATCGGTACAATTTCTCTGCCCTCATACATAACAGGCTCGGTAGAAAGCATACCGACATTCTCAAGGCACTGCATATGTGTAAGGTAGCTCTGTCCGAATGTCATAAAGAAGCGAATACGCTTTACATTCGGGATATTCTTTGCGAGTGACTCGATTTCCTCGTGGTGAAGCAGGTACATATCCTTTTCGCCCACACCGTCAAAGTTATACACTCTCTTAATCTCCATAGGTTTGGTTTCAATCCACTTGCCGTCTTCCCAATACGAGCCGTTTGCGGATACCTCACGAAGATTAATTTCAGGGTTAAAGTTTGTTGCAAACGGATAGCCGTGGTCGCCGCCGTTGCAGTCGAGAATATCTATATAATGGATTTCATCAAAATAATGCTTGAGCGCATATGCTGTAAATACGCTTGTAACACCCGGGTCAAAGCCTGTACCCAAAAGTGCTGTGATACCTGCTTTTTCAAACTTTTCTTTATATGCCCACTGCCACGAATAATCAAAGTAAGCGGTAAAGCCAAGGTCTTTGCAGCGTTTTTCATAAACAGCTTTCCATTCGGGGTCTGTTGTGTCCTCCGGTTCATAGTTTGCCGTATCAATGTAGTCTGTTTTGGTTTCAAGGCAGGCGTCCATAATTGTTAAATCCTGATACGGAAGTGCGAGGTTTAATACCGCATCGGGCTTGTATGAATTAATAAGAGCCACAAGTTCATCCTTACTGTCGGCATTTACCTGTGCGGTTGTAATAACCGTTTTTGTTGTGTTTTCAAGTTTTGCTTTTATAGCGTCACACTTTGATTTCGTCCTGCTTGCAATGCAAATTTCTGTAAAAACATCGCTGTTCTGACAACACTTGTGAATTGCAACACCTGCAACACCGCCACAACCGATAATTAAAAGTCTGCTCATTCTGTTTTCCTCCAATATATAAAATTATTTTTCTTCTTCTGCAAGTAAATCTTCAACATATTTCGGCAGCATAAATGCACCTCGATGAAGATTGGTCGTATAGTACCAAGTTTTTATGCCACGCTTGTTCCATCTTTTAGCGTCAAGGTCTTTGAGCGGATGATACTTTTTAGATGCAAAGCCAAACAGCCAATAACCTGCGGCACAGGTAGGAATATGTGCCTGATACACACGGCTTATCGGAAATGAGTTGTACACTCTCTTGTGCATAGCCTTACAAGCACCCTCGTCCTCATCATAGAACGGACTGCCGTGCTGATATACCATAATTCCGTCATCCTTAAGTGCCTTGTAGCAGCTTCCGTAAAACTCTTTTGTAAAAAGTCCCTCAGTGTGTCCGAACGGGTCTGTAGCGTCATTTATAATTAAATCATATTCGTTATGACTTGTTCTTAAAAACCTTAAACCGTCCTGATAATATATATTTACTCTTTTATCTTCAAGACCCTTTGAGTTGTCGGGGAAATATTCCTTGCACACCTCAACAAACATCTCGTCAGGCTCAACAACATCAATAACTTCAATCTCTTCATAATGTGAAAGCTCTCTGGCAACACCGCCGTCGCCGCCGCCGATTACAAGCACCTTTTTTACATTCGGATGAACCGCCATAGGCACATGAACAATCATCTCGTCGTAGGTGAACTCGTCTTTCTCACTGAAAATCACATTACCGTCTGAAGTAAGAAATCTGCCAAACTCCACAGAATCAAAAACATCAATTCGCTGAAAATCACTCTGACCGCTGAATAGCTGTTTTTCAACTCTTATAGAAAGTTCAACATTATCGGTATGTCTTTCAGAAAACCAAAATTCCATATAAACACTCCTTTGGTTTGTTTTTTACAAAACGCATTATTAGTAACCTTAAAAAACTTTATTTCAATACATTAAGTTTTTCAATATACGGGTCTTCCGTACCCTGCATTGAGCAGCCTTTTGCTTTTGCATAATTAATATACTCTATAATTTCATCTGTAATCATTTCGCCCGGGGAAAGAATCGGTATTCCGGGCGGATAGCACATAACAAATTCACTGCAAATTCTTCCTGCCGTCTGTTCAATCGGCAGCATTTCTTTGTCTGCATAAAACGCATCTCTCGGTGTTGCCGATACAATAGGCGGAATGTACTCCATACTAAGCATTTTTGCATTGTCCTTTGAATAAAGCCTTTTAATATCGGCAAGCGCACCTACAAGTCTTTCAATGTCCTGTATTCTGTCGCCGATTGAAATATAGGCAAGTATGTTGCCTATATCGCCGAATTCTATCTGAATATCGTATTCGTCACGCAGTAAGTCGTAAACTTCAATTCCGGCAAGCCCTATATCTCTTGTGTAAACTGAAAGTTTGGTTACATCGTAATCAAACACGCTGCTGCCATTGTTAAGCTCTCTGCCGTAAGCGTAGTAACCGCCGATTTCGTTTATCTCATTTCGGGCATATTCAGCCATTTTCATTACTTTACCGAACGACTCTTCTCCTCTCAAGGCAAGGTTTCTTCTTGAAATATCAAGACTTGACATAAGCAGATAGCTTGCGCTTGTGGTCTGCGTAAGATTAATTATCTGCGCCACATACTCCCAACGAACATTTTTGTTTGTAAGCAGCAATGAGCTTTGCGTAAGACTTCCGCCGGATTTATGCATAGACACTGCCGCAATATCTGCACCTGCCGCCATAGCCGATACAGGCAAATCCTCACCGAAATAGAAATGTGTGCCGTGAGCCTCGTCTGCAAGCACTTTCATACCGTGAGCATGCGCAAGTTTTACAATTGCTTTTAAATCGGAAGCAATACCGTAGTAGGTCGGATTATTTACAAGAATAGCAACGGCATCGGGATTTTCTTTGATCGCGTTTTCAACTTGAGAAAGTTCCATACCGAGCGCTATTCCGATTTTTTTGTCAACATCGGGATTTACATATGCAGGCACCGCACCGCAGAGCACAAGAGCATTAATAACACTTTTGTGCACATTTCTCGGCAAAATAATTTTATCGCCTGCTTTGCATACAGACCAAATCATACTCTGCACTGCGGAAGTTGTACCTCCGACCATAAAAAATGCATGACCTGCGCCGAATGCATCCGCCGCAAGCTGTTCCGCCTCCAAAATTACCGATACGGGGTGACAGAGATTATCAAGCGGCTTCATTGAATTTACATCAAGACCTACGCATTTTTCCCCGAGAAGTTCAACGAGTTCGTGATTTCCTCTTCCTCTTTTATGTCCCGGCACATCAAAGGGCACTACCCTTTGTTTGCGAAATTTTTGCAGAGCCTCATACAGGGGGGCTTTCTTTTGTGTGTTTATATCCATTTACATTACCCTTTCGGCTTATCAAAAATAATGCAACAAAAAACAGGCGGCACAATGCACCACCTGTTTGATTAACGGATATATGATTTATTTTCTGTAGCTTATGCTGACAGTTAATAGAAGAATTCCGTTTTCAGAGCTAATGTAGCAAATATACCGTTCTGCTCTTATTGACCGTTTCACAAGTGATGTGCTGTTGCACTGATGATAAGTAATCGACTTATAAAATTTGAGCTTTTAACTCAATCAATAATGTGGCTTGCGCCACGCTCGGCAGCTGACCCGCCTGTCCGTATGGGCTTAACTTACATATGCAAGTGGTCATATATTTGCATGAAAACAGAAATCTTTTTCACGCTAAATTAAGTAAGATATACTCTTACAACAAATTTATAATAAACCAAAACTAATATTTTGTCAAGAAATTTATAGGGTTTTACATAAATTTTATCTTAGACTTCCTGTATAATTCTCTTAAGCAAATATGTTCGGTTAAACGGGAAAGAAAAATAATAACCGTCCGCAAAATCTCTTGTAGCCGCAATCATTTCTTTTGCAAGTTCAACACCTACATTTTCGCCGTCTTCACGGTCGGCATTTTCGGGATAACGCTCAATAACTTCATCCGTAACATTAACTCCCGAAATTTCGTTTTTCATAAACAGAGCATTTTTGCGGCTGACCAACGGCATAATTCCGCACAAAATTCTTGCACCCGTTTCTTCTTTTACTCTGCGCAAACGCTCGGCATCTTCTGCTGTAAATACAGGTTGAGTAAGGAAAAATTCTGCGCCTGCCTCCATTTTCTTTTGTACACGCTTAATTTCCGATTCTATTCTTCGTCTGCTCTGATTTATAGCGCCGCCGTAAGTGAGCGGACTGTCTTTTAATGCCTCGCTGTTCATTTCATCGGCAATGCGCATAAGACCCACGGAGTCGAAATTAAACACAGACTTTACTACTTGTCTTGCCATAACGGGGATAGGGTCGCCTGTTATGATAAGAAAATTATTAATGTCGTTTATACTTGCGCCAAGAAAAGTTGAGCGCATGGCAATGGCGTTTTTGTCACGGCAACAGATGTGCGGCATAACTTCAAAACCCGTTACATTCTTGACTTTCTGCGCCATAAGCACAGAGTCGATTCTTGTTCTGCCCGAAGGAGAATCGGGAAATGTTAGTACGTCTACTCCAAGACCTTTGAGCATATGTGCTGCCTCAAGCAGTTTTTTATCATCTGCGCCGAAAGGCGGAGCAAGTTCTACCGCAATAAGCTTTTTATCTTTAATTGTACCGTCGGCATTTCTGAAAAAGCTCTTTTTTATAACAGGCTTTTCGTTTTCGTTGTTTGCGGAAGTTTCATCCGATTTTACGGTAGGTGTAAGGTCAATGGTTTTTGCAACTTCTCTTATGTAATCAGGTGTTGTACCACAGCAACCGCCTATAATATCCGCTCCGAGCAAAGCCATACCATTTACCTTAGACGCAAAATATATCGGATTATCAGCATATTTTACACGGTTGCGCACAAGTAAAGGATAACCGGCATTTGGCATAGCCGTGGCAAAACAATTGTTGTTAAGATTAATTTTTGACAATATCTGCTGCATATGGGCAGGACCTACACCACAGTTAAGACCTACGGCGTCAACGCATTTTGAAAATGCAGTTTCGCTAACAAGTCTTTCAGCACTTTCGCCCGCCTCACTGTAACCGTACTGATTCACGCAGAACTGCACAATTATAAACGGATTACATTCCTCTTTAATTCTCTTTATTGCAGGCATAATATGTTCGGACTGTGTAAAGGTTTCAAAACATAAAATATCTGCGCCCTCATCTATAAAAGTTTTCGCAATCTGATAGTATTCTTCTTCCACAGCCTCAAAATCAGGCTGAAAAACTGCGGGAACAGGACCGATATTGCCTGCGATAAATATTTCTTTTCCGCTCTGCTCAACCGCTTCTTTTGCAATTTTGTAAGCCGCTTTTATATTTTCCTTAACCTTTTCGATTGAGCAGTCAAGAGAGTATGTATTGCTCGCAAAAGTGTTGGTTCTGATAAGTTTTGCACCGCTGTTTATATACTCGGTATGAATTTCCGATATTCTCTGCGGAGCGGTAATATTTGCATATTCGGGAATATCGACCGTTTTATATTTTTGGGAATAGTATGTGCCGAAAGAGCCGTCTGCAATCAGCTTGCTCTTTTTAAGGTATTCTCTGATATTCATAATTTCTCCTATATTTTTATTATGCCTGCTTTGCGCAAGCCTTGCAATTCGGGTTTTGTTTCGGGAGTTTTATTTTGCGAAAAGACGCATTTAAAGCATTATAAATAAGCATATAGCCGCATAAAAGTTCACCCTTTGAGAGTAAAAACTTTATTGCCTCCATTGCCTGCAAACTGCCTGTTACTCCGCAAGCCGCACTTATAACTCCTACCTCCTTTGGAAGAGGTACATCGCCCGCTTTCGGTTCTTCTTCAAAAACACATCGGTAGCACGGAGATTTGCGCGGAATATATGTCATAAGCTGACCTTCAAAACCGACAACGCCTGCATGACAAAACGGCTTTTCCGTCTTTACACAGTAATCGTTAATCAAAAACTTACTGCCGAAATTATCGGTGCAATCAAGCACAAAATCATAATCAGAGATAAGCTCGGCTATATTTTCACTGTTCACATATGTTTTGTAGGTTTTGACATTAACATCGGGATTCAACTTATTTATTTTTTCCTTAGCCGATTCAACTTTTGCTTTGCCTATATCGGCACAGTTATGTATAACCTGTCTTTGCAGATTAGACACATCAACTTCGTCGGCGTCTGCAATGCCAATTGTGCCTACTCCTGCGCTTGCAAGATACATAAGCGCAGGTGAGCCAAGACCGCCCGCACCGATTACAAGTACGCTTGAAGAAAGCAACTTTTTCTGTCCGCTCTCTCCTATCTCTTTCATTACAAGCTGTCTTGAATAGCGTTTGTTTTGTTCGTAGGTTAAATTCATAAAAACTCCTAAAATAAAAATCAGGGCAGAAAAACTCTGCCCTAATATTTTAATACTATTTGATTGTAATTGTCAACTTAAATCAGATAAAATCTTTAATATCCTCGCAAATCTGCTCTTTGGTGAGATGATTTTCGGCAAGAACTTCATTATAGTCATATCTGTCGAGAAACTCTTTCTTTAAGCCGTAGTTAAATACTTTGACATCCGATTTACCGTAAAATCTTGCAATTTTTTCGCCGAAACCGCCGTTAAGAATACCGTCCTCAAGTGTAATTACAACATCGTGAGTTTTTGCAAGTTCTGCAAGCAAGTCTTTGTCCGTACCTGTAATGTAAACAGGATTTACAACGGTAGCGTCAATACCGTACTGCTTTTTAATTTCATCGGCAACACTTTCACCGAGCTGATAGAATGTGCCGAGTCCGAGAATTGCAACCTTGCCACCTTCTTTTGTGACGCTGTATTTGTTAAGATTGTCAAAGTCAATCGGTTTGTAATTCGGATTTGAAACAACTCCATTGCCCGGTACTCTGATTGCAACAGGGTACTTTCTCTGCGACATACTCCATTCAACCATAGCAAGATATTCTTCCTTGCAAGTAGGTGCAAGATATACAAGGTTCGGAATATTTGAAAGCATTGCAATATCGTAGATACCGAGGTGAGTTACATCGTTCATACCGAATACTGTCGCAGCAAAAACAATAATTGTAACAGGGTTTGAATTAATACATAAATCCTGTGAAATCTGGTCATATGTTCGCTGTATAAATGAACTGTAAACACCGTAAACAGGTTTAGCGCCGTTTTTTGCCATACCCGAAGCAAGAGCAACTGCGTGCTCCTCGGCAATGCCTACATCAATAAACTGCTTGCCTGCAATGTCACGCTTGTCCTTTGTAAAGCCTGCAACTGTAGGTGTGCCCGAAGTAATAACAGCAACGCTTTTATCGTTCTTCATCTTATCAAGAAGATAATTTACCGTAATATCGTCATAGCTTTCGCCGTCAAATTCAAATTTAGATCTGCCTGTTTCAATGTCAAACGGCATACACCAGTGCCAATTCTCTTTGTCCTTTTCGGCAGGAGCATAACCCTTACCCTTTTGTGTGCAAATATGAACGACTACAGGGTGGTCAATGTCTTTTACGCTTTCAAAAGCTGAAATAAGCTGTTCAATATCGTTGCCGTCCTTGACAAATACATAGTCAAGTCCCATTGCCTTAAAGAGGTTACACTCTGCCTTACCGTCCGTATCTCTTAAAAGTTTGAGATTTTTATAAAGTCCGCCGTGATTTTCGGCGATAGACATATCATTATCGTTTACAACAATAATAAAGTTGCCGTCAAACTCGCCTGCATAATCAAGACCCTCAAGAGCCTCTCCGCCGCTTAACGAACCGTCGCCGATTACGGCAATTACATTTTCCTTGCCGCCGTTTAAATCTCTTGCCTTTGCAAGACCCGACGCAAGGCTGACAGATGTTGAGGTGTGACCGATATTAAATAAATCGTGCTCGCTTTCGTCAGGATTTGCATAGCCTGAAACATCGTCATACTTATCTTCAAAAATGAATGCGTCTTTTCTGCCTGTAAGAATTTTGTGGCAGTAACTCTGATGCGATACATCAAAGACAAACTTGTCAACAGGTGAATTAAACACATAATGCAATGCTATAATAGCCTCCGCCATACCGAGGTTAGGGCCGAAGTGTCCGCCGTGGATACTTAACTTTTTTATGAGGACTGTACGCATTTCCTGTGCAAGCTGTTTCATTTCTTCCGTATTGAGTGCTTTTACATCTTGAGGTGAATTAATTTTTTCAATATACATAATAACATCTCCTGTAAATTTTATAAAGATATTATAACTGTTAAAGCTGACTTTAAGTCAATAGTTTTTTTAAAATTTTTTGCAAAAAATTTGCAGATGCCGTTTAAATCGACATCTGCAAATAAAATTATGAAATTGAAATTACATTGTATCCCTGGTCTTCGACAGTTTTCTTGAGTACATCGTTTGAAACTTCTGCTGTAAGTGTTACAACAGCAGTGCCTTTTTCGTGGCTTACTTCTGCCTGACTTACCTGTGCAAGTCCCTCAAGACTTTGTTTTACTCTGCCCTCGCAGTGTGAACACATCATACCGTCAATTTTCATTGTCTTTGTCATAGCATTATCATCCTTTTTTGATTTATATTTTATTTTTCTGTCTTTCTTTGGATTTGTAATGTCAAAGAAATTCAGCCTTAGAGCATTGGTTACAACGCAGAAACTCGACAGGCTCATTGCCGCTGCACCGAACATCGGATTAAGCTGCCAGCCGAGCAACGGAATCCAAACGCCTGCCGCAAGCGGAATACCGATAACATTATAGATAAATGCCCAGAAAAGATTTTCGTGGATATTTCTTAATGTTTTGCGGCTAAGTCTTACCGCTGCGGGAACATCCGTAAGTTTGCTCTTCATAAAAACAACATCGGCGGCATCAATTGCAATGTCCGTACCCGAACCAATTGCCATACCTATATCCGCTCTTGTAAGCGCAGGTGCGTCATTTATACCGTCGCCGACCATAAGAACCTTGCCCTGCTTTTTGAGTTCGGCAACAACTTTTTCTTTACCGTCAGGCAGTACGCCTGCAATAACTTCGTCAACACCTGCAAGTTTTCCTACAGCCTTAGCTGTTCTCTCATTGTCGCCCGTGAGCATTACAACCTTAATGCCCATATTTTGTAATTGTTTAATAGCCTGCGGACTTTCCTCTTTTATTACATCGGCAACGGCTATTATTCCCAAAAGCTTGTTATCGAGCATAAAGAACAGCGGTGTTTTGCCCTCTTCGGAAAGTTTGTCGGCTTTGCTTAATATATCGTTTGAAATACCGATAATTGAAGAAATATATTTCTTACTGCCGCCGATAATCCTTTTACCGTTGTATTCGGCAGACAATCCGCTACCCGATTCAGCCTTAAAATCTGTAACTTCATACGGATTTAAAGAAAGTTCCTCCGCTTTTACGATTATCGCTTTTGCAAGCGGATGTTCGCTTTTGACTTCAATTGAATATGCATATTTTAAAAGTTCATTTTCTGTGATTTCAAACGGAATAATATCTGTAACCTTTGGTTCGCCCTTAGTGATAGTACCCGTCTTGTCAAGTACGGCAATTTGAGTTTTGCCTGCCTCTTCAAGAGATGCTGCGGTTTTAAAGAGAATACCTTTTCTTGCGCCCATTCCGTTGCCGACCATAATAGCAACAGGTGTGGCAAGTCCGAGTGCGCACGGGCAACTGATTACAAGAACCGATATACCTCTTGCAAGCGCATAACCTACAGTCTGACCGCACAAAAGCCAAACCGCAATGGTAATAAGGGCTATCACGATTACTGCAGGAACGAATACACCCGAAACCTTATCGGCAATTTTAGCTACGGGAGCTTTGGTTGCCGCAGCGTCGCTTACCATTTTAATAATTTGAGAAAGCGCAGTGTCTTCTCCTACAGCCGTTGCACTGCATTTAATAAAGCCTGATTTATTGATAGTACCTGCCGACACGCTGTCACCTAATGTTTTATCAACGGGAATACTCTCGCCTGTAAGAGCCGACTCGTCAACAGCTGTACTGCCATCTGTGATTTCAGCGTCAACGGGAATACTCTCACCCGGACGAACAACGAATACATCGCCTTTTTTCACCTTATCAACAGTTACTTCGGTTTCTTTGCCGTCAATCAACAAGGTTGCTTTTTTAGGTGCAAGGTTCAAAAGTGCCTTGAGCGCATTTGTCGTCTTACCTTTTGAGTGAGCCTCAAGCATTTTGCCCACCGTAATCAGCGTAAGAATCATTGCCGCCGATTCAAAATAGAACTCGTGCATATAACTCATAACAAGTTCAGCATTGCCTTTTACCTGAGCGTCTGTCATAGCAAAAAGTGCATATACGCTATATACAAACGATGCACCCGAACCAAGCGCAACAAGCGTATCCATATTCGGCGAACGATGAATTAATCCTTTAAAGCCGTTTATAAAGAATTTTTGGTTAATCACCATTATTATAACGCATAGCAACAGCTGAACAAGTCCCATAGCGATGTGGTTGTCTGTAAAAAAGTTTGGCAAAGGCCAACCCAACATCATATGTCCCATAGATATATACATCAGCACTGCAAGAAAACCGACAGATGCAATAAGTCTGTGCATAAGAACAGGAGTGTCTTTATCTTTCAATTGATCGGTTTCGGCAGACTGTTTTTTCTCTGCGCCTGCCACACTCGCACCGTAACCCGCCTTTTCAACGGCTGCGATTATGCTCTCGTCACTTGCACTGCCCTCTACTCCCATAGAATTTGTAAGCAGGCTTACCGAGCAGGACTGTACGCCCTCAACCTTTGAAACCGCTTTTTCAACACGGGAACTGCAAGCAGCACAACTCATTCCCGTAACATTAAATTTTTTCATCAAAAGCACCTACCTCATAAGCTTTTGCAAGGTTGCGACAAGGTCGTCAATTGTTTCGTCTTTACCGTTGCGAATATCCTCCGCCACACAGGTTTTGATATGATTTGCAAGCAGCTCTTTATTAAATGAATTGAGTGCCGCATTAACGGCAGAAACCTGAACCATAATATCGGTGCAATAGGCATTTTTCTCAAGCATACCTTTAATACCCCTTATCTGCCCCTCTATGCGGTTAAGACGATTGATGAGAGCCTTGTACTCTTTCTCGCTTCTTTGCTTTGTTTTATTACTGTGACAATTTTCACATGCCATAAAATCAGTCCTTTATACTTTCATACCCCATAAGGGTATATTTATTATATACCCCCGTATGGTATATTGTCAATACTAAGATATTGATTCCAAAAATTTTATAGATATACTTATAGCAAAAAGCATTATATTCACCTTAAAACCTGTCACATACTTTTTCGTACGAAATTCGTGCAAAATGAAATTTAAAATTCTCTTGATTTTTAAAAATAAATCTGTTATAATAATCTCATTGCGGATTAAGCGATTAGCTCCGCCTCGGTTTGCTATGCCGTGTAAAAATTAAGAGCACCTATGCGGGTGTGGTGGAATTGGCAGACACGCAAGATTTAGGTTCTTGTGCTTACCGGTGTGCAGGTTCAAGTCCTGTCACCCGCACCATATCGAGTGTTCATAAGGGATTTGACTTATGAACACTCTTTTTGTTTTGTCATATAATTTTTATGTACGAGCAAGGGTAACACCTTGCTCTTTTTCATGCCGTGAATTGTTCGGTTATATACTCTACGGCAACACCTTTGCGTGTATCCGCAATGTGGGTTTGTTTTGCGGTGTTCGGCAATTCGATATATCCGATAAAACGGTAATATATAACTATTCGTTGCGTTCGACTTTTGCCTGTACCCTCTGTTTCAAAAATATCAATATGGTCAATCAGCTCTCGAAGCAGCGGTGATGTCAGATTATCCATTTGCATAAACCTGCGAATTGCCGATATGAATTTTCCATATTCCGAATTGGTGTTTTTCAACTCTTCGATTTGGTGTCGAGTATCCGCAATTTTGGCTTTTAAGTCCATACGCTCTTTTTCGTATTTATGAGATAACTCAACAAACCACTCATCACTGACTTTTCCGATTACATTATCCTCATATAGCTTTTCATAAAGTTGCGATACCGTGTTGCTGCGTGCAATCGCTTTTTGCAGTTCCGTCTCTAAAAATTTTTTGTCTTTTTCTCTTTCTTCGTCATTTTTCCGCAAAAGCAGTTGTGCAAAATATGGCTCGTCAATTTCCAAAATTTCAACAAGTCGCCTTAATTCAAGTTTTACAACTTCTTCAAGGGCGTCTGCTCTGACATAATGTCTCCCAGGGCAATTTCCACGATAATCAACTTTGTTATCCGAACAAGTGAAATAGTGAATTTCTTTATTCGAGGTGCTTGTGTGGTATCTCATTTTACTGTGGCAATCTCCGCAATATATCAATCCGTTAAATATACTCCGTTCGCCGTTTTCTTTTTTCGGAGCCCGACGCTTTGTTTTTGAAATAAACTTCTGTACGGTTTCAAATGTTTCTCGGTCGATTATCGGCTCATTAACATCCTTGAATACAGCCCAATTCTCTTTGGAGTTTTCATATCTTGTTTTGTTTTTAAATGACTTGGAATATGTTTTGAAATTGATAATATCTCCGCAATACTCTTGTTGAGAAAGAATTTTCTGAACAGTTGTCTTACACCATTTGTACGGATTGGTTTGTGTTTTCTTTCCGCCTCTGTTCAGTCCTTTAGACCGCCAATAAGCCATAGGAATAAGCACTTTGTTTTCCTGCAATTCTCTTGCAATGGTTTCGTTGCCTTTACCGTCGAGGCACATTTTGAATATGCTTTTCACAACGGTTGCGGCTTCGGGGTCAATTATCCATTTCTTTTTGTTTTCCAGTGATTTCGTATATCCGTAAGGCGGTTGCGATAGCGGCTCTCCCATACTGCCTCTGAGCCTATGAGATGAACGAATCTTTTTTGAAATGTCTCTTGCATACATTTCGTTTAAGATATTCTTGAAGGGTGCAATTTCGCTTTCGCCTTCATCGCTGTCAATGGCATCATTCACGGCAATAAAACGAACATTATGTTCGGGGAAATAGCTGTCGGTATAATTACCTACCGAAACATAATCACGGCCGAGACGGGATAAATCTTTAACCATTACGGCAGAAACAAGTCCGATTTCAATATCGTCGATAAGCTGTTGAAATCCGGGGCGGTTGAAAGATGAGGTTAGATAACGATACTTTTTGAAACATAGTAAAATCAAGGTTTTTCGGACAACGGACAAGCATGGTTTGTACTACAACTAAATATTGCACCGCACAAGCGGCGTTTCTCACTTCCACCCGGAAGAACAGGAACGCCGCTTTTTTCATGCCCTTTGTTACGCAGTAGGGGCAAAAAAAGCCTTGCTATAAGCGGCTTTGCGGGTGCGTTTTTCACACGGCAAGGGATTGATACCTAAACCCTCAAAATCGCCGTTCTACTGCGTAACAAATCCACAGCAAAAGGAGTGATGAAGCTATGGCAGTTTTCCGTGTGGAACGCAACACAGGCTACACCGTAATGAGCAACCACCACTTA
>NZ_JADNHD010000029.1:0-13889 GCF_015553695.1 Ruminococcus sp. BSD2780120874_150323_B10 | reverse complement strand
TTGGCATAAAAATGCCCCCTTTCGTTAGTTTTAATTACGGTATATTTATATTATACCTCATTGTCTAACAAAAGGGGAGCATTTCATAAAGCGGCCCGATTGCTTTTTGTTTTGATTTTATGTCAGTGTTTAATTATAAGAACAATATACAATATATTGTGGCGATATAAACAAACGGTCACATATTATAGAAAATTTTTGTAATATTCTAATTTGTAATTATCCTAAAAAAATTGCTCAAATTAAACAAATAAAAAAATCTGTTTTTGTCAGTTTGACGATTGAATTAAACGCCTCTTTATGATAGAATAAAACTTGTGTTCGGCAATACATATACCACAATATATAGTGAAAATTATAAAAGTAACACTAAATATAGATATATATAGGAGTTATAAATACGGAGGAAGAGAAATGATAACAAAAATTATTAAGCGTGACGGACGAGAAGCGAATTTTGACACAGAAAAAATAACACAAGCCATTTATAAGGCTGCACAGGCAATCGGCGGTAACGATTATGATGCCGCAAAAGCACTTTCGGTACAGGTAAGAGATTTACTTGAGAAAAAGTGCGGAGATAAGGCTCCTACAGTTGAGCAGGTACAGGACGCTGTTGAAAAGGTGCTTATTGAAAACGGTCATGCAAGAACTGCAAAGGAATATATACTTTACCGTGCAGAGCGTACAAGAGTGCGTGAAATGAACACAAAGCTCATGAAGATTTATGAGGACCTTACTTTTAAATCAGCTAAAGATAACGATGTTAAGCGTGAGAACGCAAACATTGACGGTGATACTGCAATGGGTACAATGCTCAAGTACGGTTCAGAGGGCGCAAAACAGTTCAATGAAATGTACATTCTCGACCCTAAGTATTCTAAGGCTCATCGTGACGGTGATATTCATATTCACGATCTTGATTTCTTTACACTTACCACAACTTGTTGCCAGATTGACCTTGTAAGCCTTTTTAAAGGCGGTTTTTCAACAGGTCACGGCTATTTGAGAGAACCTAATGACATTGCGTCATATTCGGCACTTGCATGTATTGCAATTCAGTCTAACCAGAATGACCAGCACGGCGGTCAGAGTGTGCCTAACTTTGATTACTCAATGGCTCCGGGCGTTAAGAAAACATACAGAAAGCGTTACAGAATCAATCTTGAAAGAGCAATTGAACTTTTGACAGATGCCGAAGATCCTGACGCTACAGTAAAAGAAATCTGCGAAAAGGCAGAGGAGGCAAGCGGCGAATGGCCGACACTCGAAAATCAGACTCCTAATTATAAAAAGGAGGAGCTTGCACTTCTTAAAGAAAAGTTTGAAGACAGAGTTGCCGAGAAAATTCAGCGTTTTGCGTTTAAACATGCCGAGGCTGAAACAGATAAGGCTACTTTCCAGGCTATGGAGGCACTTATCCATAACCTTAACACAATGCATTCAAGAGCAGGCGCACAGATTCCGTTCAGCTCACTTAACTACGGTACAGATACTTCTCCGGAGGGCAGACTTGTTATGAAGAACCTCCTTTACGCTACGGAAAGAGGTCTTGGCAACGGTGAAACACCTATTTTCCCAATTCAGATTTTCAAGGTAAAAGAGGGCGTAAACTACAATCCGGAGGATAAGAACTACGATTTGTACAAACTTTCAATGAGAGTTTCTGCAAAAAGACTTTTCCCTAACTTCTCATTTATCGACGCACCGTACAATCTCCAATATTACAAGCCCGGTCATCCTGAAACAGAGGTTGCATATATGGGCTGCCGTACAAGAGTTATGGGCAATGTTTACGATCCTGACAGAGAGATTACATATGGCAGAGGAAACCTTAGCTTTACTTCAATTAACCTTCCAAGACTTGCAATTCTTTCAAATAAAAATATTGACTTCTTCTTTGAACAGCTTGACAGAATGTGCGATCTCGTTGTAGGTCAGCTTCTTGAGCGTTTTGAAATTCAGTGTCAGAAACTTGTCAGAAACTATCCTTTCCTTATGGGTCAGGGTATTTGGCTTGACAGCGACAAGCTTACTCCTAACGATTCTGTAAGAGATGTTTTAAAGCACGGCTCACTCACAATCGGATTTATCGGACTTGCCGAGTGTCTTGTGGTTCTTACAGGCAAACATCACGGCGAGAGCGAAACTTCACAAAAGCTCGGTCTTGAAATTGTCGGCTATATGAGAAAGAAGATGAACGAGGCTACCGAGAAGTACAAACTTAACTTCGGTGTTATCGGTACTCCTGCAGAGGGCTTGTCGGGCAGATTTGTAAGAATTGATAAAGAGCGTTTCGGAATTATTCCGGGTGTTACAGACAGAGAGTATTATACAAACTCTTTCCATGTACCTGTTTATTACAATATCTCCGCATTTGATAAAATTAAGATTGAAGCACCTTATCACAATCTTACAAATGGCGGTCACATCTCATATATTGAGCTTGACGGTGACCCGTCACAGAATATTGACGCATTTGAGGCTGTTATCCGTTGTATGAAAGAGAGCGGAATCGGCTACGGTGCAATCAACCACCCCGTTGACCGTGACCCTGTTTGCGGACATACAGGTATTATCGGTGATTATTGCCCGCAGTGCGGCAGAAAAGAAACTAAGAACGGTCAGGGATTTGAGCGTATCCGCAGAATTACAGGCTACCTTGTAGGTACAACAGAGCGTTTTAACAATGCAAAGGCAGCCGAGGTAAGGGATAGGGTAAAGCACTCTGTTTCCGAATGCTGCGGTATGGAAGATTTTTCCGATGATATTACAGCATAATTATGAGTAAAGATATTATAAGACTTTCAGGAGTTATAAAAAACAGCATAGTTGACGGCCCGGGTTTCAGACTTACAGTTTTTTGCCAGGGTTGTCCGCATCACTGCGAGGGCTGCCACAACGAAAAAACGTGGGACTTTGACGGCGGCTTTGACGGCAAGGTTGAGAAGATAATCAATGTCGCAAAGTCACTTCCGCTCTTGCAGGGACTTACTTTTTCGGGCGGCGAACCGTTTTGTCAGGCAGAGGCATTTGCAGAGCTTGGCAGACTTGCACACGAAAACGGCTATAATGTAGTTACATACACGGGCTATACTTACGAAAAGCTGCTTGAGGGAGCAGACAAACATCCCGAATGGATGGATTTGCTCAAACAGACGGACTACCTTATAGACGGCAGATTTATACTTGAAGAAAAGAGCCTGATGCTTAAGTTCAGAGGAAGCAGAAATCAGCGTATTATTGATGTGAAAAAGAGCCTTGAAAGTAATCGAATAGTTGAAAATTACGATATATAAACAAAACCTGCGTTGTTGAGTATAACGCAGGTTTTGTGTTTTGCTGATTTTTTCAAAAGTTAGAGCAACAGAGTATTTTGTAATTATTTGCTTTAAACTGTGCACTAAACCATAATAAACAAAATACGGACTGCACATAAAATGCAGTCCGTAAATATTTGAATTATGTGATTTGATTATTTAATAGCCTCAAATGCTTCCTGTAAATCGAAGAGAATATCATCAATATGCTCTGTGCCGATTGAAAGACGAATTGTATTTGGCTTAATGCCCTGCTCTGCAAGTTCCTGCTCGTTAAGCTGTGAGTGTGTTGTTGATGCAGGATGAATAGCAAGTGACTTAACATCTGCTACATTTGCAAGAAGTGAGAATACCTGGAGATTATCAATGAACTTCTTAGCGTCTTCTTCTGTACCCTTGATTTCAAAAGTAAAGATTGAACCGCCGCCGTTAGGGAAGTACTTATCATAAAGCGCCTTATACGGTGAGTTTGGAAGTGATGGGTGGTTTACGCTCTCAACCTGTGGGTGATTTACAAGGAATTCAAGAACTTTCTTTGTGTTTTCTACATGACGCTCAACACGGAGTGAAAGTGTTTCAAGACCCTGCAAGAAAATGAATGCGTGGAACGGAGAGATTGTAGCACCTGTGTCACGGAGAAGAATTGCTCTGATGTATGTTACAAATGCAGCACCCGGAGCAGCCTGTGTAAATACAGCACCGTGGTATGATGGGTTTGGCTCTGCAAACTGTGGGAATTTACCTGATGCAGCCCAGTCAAACTTACCGCTCTCAATAATTACACCGCCGATTGCCGTACCGTGACCGCCGATGAACTTTGTAGCTGAATGAACAACGATGTCTGCACCGTACTCAAACGGTCTTACAAGGTAAGGGGTTGCAAATGTGCTGTCAACAACAAGCGGAATATTGTGTGCGTGTGCAATCTTTGCGAGAGCCTCAATATCAATAAGGTTAGCATTTGGATTGCCGAGTGTTTCAATGTAGAGAGCCTTTGTATTCTCGTCAATAGCGTTTTCAAAAGCACCCTCTTCATCAGGATCAACAAATGTTGTTGTAATGCCGTAAGCAGGAAGTGTGTGTTCGAGAAGGTTATATGTGCCGCCGTATATTGTCTTTGCAGCTACGATGTTCTCGCCTGCTTTAGCAAGAGCCTGAATTGTATATGCGATTGCAGCTGCGCCCGAAGCTACTGCAAGAGCGGCTGTACCACCCTCAAGAGCTGCAATTCTTTGCTCAAAAATATCTTCTGTAGGGTTTGTAAGTCTGCCGTAGATGTTGCCTGCATCTTTAAGTGCAAAACGATCTGCGGCGTGCTGGCTGTTGTGGAATACATAAGAAGTAGTTGCGTAAATCGGAACTGCTCTTGCATCTGTTACCGGGTCTGCTGATTCCTGTCCTACATGAAGCTGAAGTGTTTCAAAGTGTAATTTTCTATCTTTTAATGTGCTCATTTTATTTACCTCTTTCAATAATTAATTTAGTTTGTTACAATGTTATAATAAAAATAATGTAGTAATGTATTTGTTGCGTCAGCAACAACATCCAGAGGTACTGCACATTCGTCCGTATCGGTAGTTCTGTCTTAATAGATTTACAAATAATAGAAGCATTAGAATTCTCCTTTGCTAAAACTTACTAATTACATAGGTTTAATGTGATTGTATATTATCATATAATTTACCCGTTGTCAATACTATTTTTTAAATTTTTAAAAATATATTTGTTTAGTAGGTTTTTAGAGCAAAATTTGCCGGTTTTATAACATATTTGTAGAATTATAAGCGGCCAATATACCTATAGAAAGATAATTAAAATATAAATCGGATAAAAAACAACTTGAAAACCTACTAAATATATGTTATTATTATGTTATAGATGAATGCTATATTTTTGCAAATACTTAGTAAAAGGTGGTGTTAATTTGAAAATTTCTACAAAGGGAAGATACGCACTGCGAATGCTTATAGATTTGGCAATGCACCAGAATGACGGTTACATTGCACTTAAGGATATTGCGGCTCGTCAGAATATTTCAAAAAAATATCTTGAGCAGATTATGCCTATTCTTAATAAAGCCGATGTGTTACTTACAAACCGTGGATTTCAGGGTGGATACCGCCTTGCAAGAACTCCCGACCAATATACGGTAGGCGAGATTCTCCGCATTACAGAGGGCAGCCTTGCTCCTGTTGCTTGTCTTGACCATGACCCGAATACTTGCCCTATGAGTGATGAATGTATTACTTTACCTGTATGGCAGGGTCTTAACGAAGTCATTACAAAGTATCTTGACAGTATTACAATTCAGGATATTATTGACCATCAGGCCGAAAGCATTGGCAATGACTATGTAATATAATAGTATATAAGTTTATAGAAAAAATTATAAAGCCATCTTTGATTTTATCAGTCAAAGATGGCTTTGTTTGTTAATTAGTTTTTTATTGTTTAGGCAAATAATGTTTTAACACACAAAGTTTAGTTTTGAAAATTTAGCTTTTGCGTTACTTTGTTGCCTGAACGATAATCAGCTAAAGCATAAATTTCTCCCAAAAACTTTTGATAAAAGCCCAAAATAACAGACCACAAAGCCGAAGTAAAATTCCGTCTTTGTGGTCTGTTAAAAAATACCTAAATAATTTATTACAAGGGATAGATATTAAAAATTATTTATCTGAGAACATTGGAGTTGAAAGGTAACGGTCGCCTGTATCGGGAAGAAGCGCTACAATTATCTTACCCTTGTTTTCAGGGCGTTTAGCAAGCTCGGTTGCCGCATATACTGCCGCACCTGAAGAAATACCTACAAGCACACCCTCTGTACGGGCAATAGCCTTGCCCGTTGCAAATGCGTCATCGTTTTCTACTGCGAAAATTTCGTCATATACATTAGTATCAAGGGTTTCGGGAACAAAGCCTGCGCCGATACCCTGAATTTTGTGAGGACCTGCCACACCCTTTGAAAGTACAGGTGATGTAGCCGGTTCAACTGCAACAATTTTTACATTTGGATTTTTTGACTTAAGATATTTACCTACACCTGTTACGGTACCGCCTGTACCTACGCCTGCAACAAAAATGTCAATCTTGCCGTCTGTATCCTCCCAGATTTCAGGACCTGTTGTTGCAAAGTGAGCGGCAGGGTTTGCCTGGTTTACGAACTGACCAGGAATAAAGCTGTGCGGAATTTCACTTGCAAGTTCGTCAGCCTTTGCGATAGCGCCCTTCATACCTTTTGCACCGTCAGTAAGAACAAGTTCTGCGCCGTAAGCCTTAAGAAGATTTCTGCGTTCGATACTCATTGTTTCAGGCATTGTAAGAATAATTCTGTAACCTCTTGCGGCTGCTACCGCTGCAAGACCGATACCTGTGTTACCGCTTGTAGGCTCAATGATTACAGAATCAGATGTAAGCAAGCCTTTTTCTTCCGCATCATCAATCATAGCCTTTGCTACTCTGTCCTTAACACTTCCTGCCGGATTAAAATATTCAAGCTTTGCAAGTACAGGTGTGTCAAGTCCCTGTGCAGCAGAGTAATTATTGAGTTTCATAATAGGTGTTCTGCCAATGAGGTCAGTGATTTTCTCGTAAATTTTCATAATGCATTCTCCTTTATAATATAATGTTTATAGTAATGTCCGTAATTGAAATTTAATCCTTATTAAACCTACATAAATTATAGGTATTATTATAGCACCGCAATATTGCATTGTCAACACTTAAATATAAATATTTCCGAAAAAAATAATAAATATCGAATTTTTAATGCTGATATGCAATATGTATAGAAATACAACGGGATTTTTTATAAACAAAATTATAAATATAATTGCAAATTTTTACAATATATGTTAAAATTAGAGCAATAATAAGCAAACGGATTTACCGTGAAATTTAAAAGAAGGTGTATAACTTTGAAAAAATGTTTTTCGATTGTACTGACTGTACTTATGGCGGTGATAGCTTTTACAGCTTTTTCATCAGTTAATGCTGTTTCTGTCGAAAGTAATCAATCGGTACATACTAACCAAACAGCGGACTTAGGAATACCTCCGCTTGACTTCGGCGATTCAAATGACTATGACAGCGGTGGTTCTGATTGGGGCGGCAGCTCTGACTGGGGCGGCAGTTCCGATTGGGGTGACAGTTCTGATTGGGACAGTTCAGACCACAGCAGTTCCGAAAGCAGCGGAGAAGGTCTTGGATTTGGCGGAACGTTAGTTGTTTTCCTTGTAGTTATCGGTATAGTTGTTTACAGCATGATAAGGAGCGAAAAGGACAGCAAAAGAACAACTAAAAGAACAACTACTACTGTTGGAAGATCACAGACAATTCAGCAGTCGGCAGGCAGAAATATTACACTTCCTGACCGTACGGCACAGATTTCAGACCTTATCAAGCAGAATGATCCGAACTTCTCGGCAGAAGATTTCCTATCATTCTCAAGATATGTATATGTTACCATTCAGGACGCTTGGAGCAAGCGTGACCTTTCACCTGTAAGAATTTATTTACACGATAATCTCTACAATCAAACTCAAAAACAGATTGATCGCAAGATTGCAAACGGCGTAATCAATAAGATTGAAAATGTAGCCGTAAGTACAGCTTATCTTACAGCGTATCGCAGAGATAAAGAATTTGAGTATGTTACAGTTTATCTCAATGCCCGTCTTACAGACTATGAGATAAACGAAAAGACCGGTCAGGTTCTCCGTGGAGATCCTAATGCAAGATACGAGTTGAGGTACACACTTCGCTTTGCCCGTAATGCAAGCATTAAGACCACAAGTGCAAACAGTCAGACGCTTAAGTCACACAGTTGCCCGAATTGCGGTGCTCCTCTTGAAATGTCAAGTTCCGGCAAGTGCGAATACTGCGGAAGTACAATTACAACAGGTCAGTATTCATGGGTACTCAGCGAATATTCTTCTATTCGTAACGATACTGTTGATCAAGGCATTTATATTGAAAAAGATAACAATGCTCAAAACAATACAAATAATAATCAGTAATTTTTTATTGCTGTTCGGGACCGGGATTTTTCCGGTCCCGATTTTTGTATTTAATCTGTAAATATTTTTTTATATAATGGCAAAATAAAGCTATAAACAAAGTTGTTTTTTACATAATGTATCAAATACTTGCATTTTTTTAACTTGTGTGTTATATTGTAAATAAATGATTTGTTAATCAATATTTCTAAGTACAAGGTGATATTATGGATTACAAAATTATTGCACTTGACATTGACGGTACTCTGACTAACTCTCAAAAAGAGATTACTCCACGCACTCGATACGCTATTATTGACGCTCAAAAAATGGGCAAAAAGGTTGTAATCGCTTCGGGCAGACATCCTATGGGGATTCAGAGCATTGCAAGAGATTTATTGCTTGACCGCTATGAGGGTTATATTATGGCTTTCAACGGAGGAAAAATTCTTGATTGTACTACCGGACAAACTATTGTAAGTAAGGATTTTCCGAAGGAATACCTTTCCGACATACTCGGTGTGTTGAAAGAATCAAATCTTTCTGTTCATACCTATGATGATAAGAAAATCATTACAGGCGGCACTTTGAATGATTATTCAAATGTTGAAAGAGATATTCTCAAAATGGAAATGGTTGTTGTGGAAGATTTTGCGGCGAATATTCCTGAAAAAATCAATAAACTTTTACTTTCGGGCGAACCTGCCGAAATTGATAAATATAACGAAATTCTTGCAAAACGCTATGACGGTTTGCTTGATGTGTATAAGAGCGCACCGTACTTCCTCGAGATTATGCCTTTTGGCGTAACAAAGGGTTCTATGCTGCCTATGCTGCTTGAAAAACTCGGTTTTACAAACGAAGAGATGATTGCTTTTGGCGACAATTACAATGATATAACTATGATTGGCTATGCGGGTCTTGGAGTTGCTATGGGCAATGCAGAGGAAGATGTAAAAAAGATTGCAAATTATGTCTGCGAGTCAAATGATGATGACGGAGTTGCAAAAACACTTGAAAAATATGTTTTGAAAAGTAATATATAATTTGTAGTTGTGATATATAAAAACTCTCTGAATTTAATCGGAGAGTTTTTTGCTTTGTCGAAAAATCTGTCTGCTTTTTAAAAAAACAGCACTTTGTTCACTTTTTTGTATAAATTACATAAAACAAGTATTAAATGTTTGGAAGCACAGATTTCTAATAATTCTAAATCAGAAAAAAAATCGTTAATAACTATTTTATAATTATATGTAGATGTTAAATTTTGATTTTAACGGAAAATGGAGGAAAAGCTATGACAAAGGTAAAAAAACTCATTGCTTTAATGCTCGTTGTCTGCATTGCGGCAACAGTGGGAATTGTGTCGGTTTCGGCTGCTACTGTTGACGATGCTGAGTCAGTTCAGGCTAAATACGACGGTATTAAAGTGCATGTGTATTCTGAAGACGGCGCACCGAACATCTATTATTGGAACAGCCTTCCGCAGAATATCGCAACAGATTACCCCGGTCCTAAAATGACCGCCGAGGGTGATAACAGCTACTGCTACACATTCGACAATGTAACAAAAATCAATATGATGTTTGTTACAAACGGCACTCAGTCTGCTGAAACAACAAGAAACAGCGGCGAGTGGTGGTACAAAAACGGAAGATGGTCTTCTAAGTCTTGGAATGATTTTGATGACTGGCAGAGAACGGATCTTCGTGAAGATTCAATTTACTTTGTAATCACAACTCGTTTCTATGACGGTGATACAGGCAACAATGTTCATTGTTGGGACGACCAGCAAGCTAACAACCCTGATTCAGACCCTGCTTGGAGAGGCGACTTTAAGGGTCTTATCGAAAAACTTGATTACATCAAGGCTTTAGGCTTCAGTGCAATTTGGATTACTCCTGTTGTAACAAATGCGTCAGGTTATGACTATCATGGCTATCACGCATTCGATTTCTCAACTGTTGATGTTCGTTATGAGAGTGACGATGTTAAATATCAGGATCTTATCGATGCTGCACATGAAAAAGGTATGAAGATTATTCAGGACATAGTTATCAATCATACAGGTAACTTTGGTGAGGCTACTCTCGCTCCTATGTTTACAAAAGAGTATAACACACTTAAGGATCTTGAATCTGTTAATTGTATGGTTCCGATTCCTGATTCGGATTTTGCAAAAACATTCCCTGACTATGACAGTCTTGCTCCGGGTTATCAGTATCAGGCAAGACTTAATATAATGAAGGATACTAAGGCTCTTGATTCAGGCGATCATGACACGGAAAATAACTATCATCATTATAAAGACCTTAGCTGGGAAAGCCCAACTGTACAGACAGGACAGATTGCCGGTGACTGCGTTGATGTAAACACAGAAAATCCAAAGGTTGCAGAGTATCTTAACACTGTTTACGGCGATTATATCAACATGGGTGTTGACGCATTCAGAATGGATACCGAAAAGCATGTATCAAGACTTACTCTTAACCAGTTCTATTTCCCATCATGGCTTAAGACAGGCGGAAAGAATTTCTATGTATTCGGCGAGGTTTGTACTCGTGTAAGCGAGTTTTGGAATCATAATATCCCTGCAATTTCTGCTCCTTTCTATACTTGGGCAGAAACAGACAGCAAGTATATCAATGCTCTCGGCGATGATCAGCTTGAAAATGTAAACCTTACAAATGCTCACTATGCAAGCAATTCATCTACAAGTAATCAGCCAACTTCTGATAATGTTTATCTTAATGGTATTACATATCATACTCCTGATTACAGTAAGGGCAATGGCACAGGCGTTATTGACTTCCCAATGCATTGGAACTTCTCTACTGCCAGCAATGCATTTACCCGTGCTCTTGAAGAGGATCCATATTATAATGATTCAACATGGAATGTAACTTATGTTGACTCCCATGACTACGGTCCTGATATGGATACTCGTTATAATGGCGGTACTCAGGCTTGGGCAGAAAACCTTTCACTTCTCTTTACATTCCGTGGAATTCCATGTCTATACTATGGTTCAGAAGTTGAATTCCAAAAGGGTGTAAGTATAGACCTTGGTCCAAATGCTCCTCTTTCAACTTTAGGTCGTGCATATTTCGGCGATTATCTTGAGGGTGATGTTTCAGCTACTGATTTCGGTGAATATAGCGCATCGGGAACAGTTGCCGAAACTCTTAATTCTCCGCTTGCTGTTCACCTTAAACAACTGAATATGATTCGTAGGGCAGTACCTGCTCTCCAGAAAGGTCAGTATACAAAGGACAGCGAATATGTAACTGGTAATATGGCATTTATCCGCCGTTATACAAATTCAAGCGAAGGCGTAGACAGCCTTGCACTTGTAACTATTTCAGGCGGCGCTACATTCAAGAACATTCCTAACGGCAAGTATATTGACGCTGTTACAGGTGATGTTAAGACTGTTACAAACGGCACACTTACAGTAGGCAGTATCGGTAAAGCCAACATGAGATGCTATGTAGCTTGCGGTTCAGGCTTCACAGGCATTGACGGTAAGATCGGTACAAACGGTACATATCTTAAGTAATTAAATAATTATAATTACAACTAAGAGGATGGAGTAAAATTCATCCTCTTTTTGTATATATTTGCAGATAAATGAATATTTTTGCTAAAATGTATATAAATATGACATAATCTTAATTATAAATAAGACACTTTAAAGCATTTTGTATCTTTTCTTTTGCTTTAAAATGTGATATAATGTTCTTTAATGGTAATTATAAATTTACTAATCTTTATTGTAGGAAGTGATTTTGATGGGCAGTTATTCAGATAACACACCGGCTATCCATGACTTGGCACAAAAAATGATCTCAAATTCGATGATCGATACAAGTCTTTATTCAAAGTATAATGTTAAGAGAGGACTTCGTGACCTTGACGGTAAGGGTGTATTAACAGGCCTTACAGATATTTCCACAATTATCCAGAATAAAGAAGTTGACGGTAAGCTTGTTCCTTGCGACGGTGAGTTGTATTATCGTGGATATAATGTAAACGATATTGTTGGCGGTATTCTTGAGGATGATCGTTTTGGTTTTGAAGAAGTTGTTTACCTTCTTCTTTTTGGCGAAATGCCAAATGTCGCACAGCTTAAGGATTTCAAGGATTTGCTTGTAAAATACAGAACTTTACCGCAGAACTTTGTTCGTGATGTTATTCTTAAAGCACCGAGTGAAGATATGATGAACTCGATTGCTCGAAGCGTACTTACTTTGTTCTGTTACGATGATAACCCTAATGATACATCGGTAGATAATGTTCTTCGTCAGTGTATTCAGCTTATTTCAGTATTTCCAATGCTTTCGGTTTACGGTTATCATGCATATAACCACTATCTCCGTGACAAAAGCCTTTATATTCACCGTGCAGAGCCTACTATGTCCACAGCGGAGGTTATTTTGTCATTACTTCGTCCTGACAGAAAATACACACCGCTTGAGGCAAAAGTTCTTGATATGGCGCTTATTCTTCATATGGAGCACGGCGGTGGTAACAACTCTACATTTACAACTCATGTTGTAACTTCTTCCGGTACAGATACTTATTCGGCAACGGCAGCGGCTTTGGCATCTCTTAAAGGTCCTAAGCACGGCGGTGCAAATGTTAAAGTATTCTATATGTTTGAGGATATTAAAAAGCACATAAAAGACTGGAAAGATGACGAAGAAATTGCAGATTACCTTGAAAAAATACTCGAAAAGCAGACATTCGACAGAATGGGTCTTATCTATGGTATGGGTCACGCTGTTTATACAATTTCTGACCCTCGTCAGATTATTCTTAAGGGCGCAGTTCAAAAACTTGCAAAAGCAGAAGGCTATGATGAGGACTTTGAACTTTATGAGAGAGTAGAAAGACTTGCTCCGCAGGTTATCGGCAAAAAGCGTAAGATTTATAAAGGCGTTGCGTCCAATGTCGATTTTTACAGCGGCTTGCTTTACAGTATGCTTGACATTCCTTGTGAGCTTTATACACCGATGTTCGCTACAGCCAGAATTGCAGGTTGGAGCGCACACAGACTTGAGGAAATCGTAAATGGCGGTAAGATTATCCGTCCTGCTTATATGAGTATTTCTACAACAAAGAATTATACTCCACTTGATAAAAGATAATATTAAAAATTTAGGCGGATACTTGCAAAGAGTACCCGCCTATTTTTTCGTAAAAGTTATGGTTTGGCTGATTGCTTTATCAAGCAATTATAAAAGTTTGGTCGACCTTTTCAAAGGTCGTGGGTGTGGGCAAAGCCCACAAATACTTTCCGCTTACGCAATCTAACGATGGCCAAACAGCTCGCTGTTTGGCGGCTTGAACACAACGGCGTTAGACTTTAAATGCGAAATCAACAATAAAAGACATTCGATATATAATGAAAAGTTAATCATTTCTTTTATAAAAGGCTATCGCCTGTTTTAACAAACTTAGTTTTAGCACGCAAACAGCGTGGCTGTTTGCGTCTGATAAATTGTTATATCGGAAGATTTTTATGGGCGCTGCCCAAACCCGCAATTTTTGAAAAAATTGAGTAAACTTT
>NZ_JADNHD010000028.1:0-14586 GCF_015553695.1 Ruminococcus sp. BSD2780120874_150323_B10 | reverse complement strand
TCACTCATTACAGGAAAGTCTGACGGTTTCTTTGCGCTGTAATCCGTTGAGTCTGTAATGCCGAATCTTGCATATAGTTTCATAAGCAGAATTTCAATGGTATCAAGCTGAACATCTGTAAAGTCTTTGTAGGCTCTGAAAAAATCCTTTAAAAACGCAATGTGTTGTGACAATCGGGTAGCTTTGTTAAACGCATCAGGTGCATCTTTGTCAATATCACCTTGACCTGTATTCCAAGCCTTAGGTTCAAGAGGGTTTATCTTGTATCTGCCTGACATAAAGTCAATGTAACAACCGCCAAGTGAGTTGGTAAGGTTCTCATACTCTGATTCAGGGTCAAGACAAACAATTTTCTTTCCACTTTCACGAATGTTTGTGAGAATGAGTTTCAACAAATAACTTTTTCCTTGCCCTGAGTTGCCGAGAATCAGTATGTTTGAATTTGTCTTGTCCTCTGTTCGTCTGTCAAAGTCAACAAGAATATTCGTGCCGTATTTATCTCGTCCGATATATAAGCCGTTGGGGTCTGTCTTACCTGAGAAGTTAAACGGGAACAGATTCGCAACAGAACTTGCCGGCAACACCCTTTCATAAAGACTGCCGAATTGATTTGAACCTATGGGTAGGGCAGACAAGAAACCTTCCTTTTGACGAAGTGTAAGTCTGTCAACCACGATATTTGAACGGGTAAGCTCCATTACAATATCGGTTTGAAGTTCCTTTAGTTTCTGTTTGCTCTTGGCTTTCAATTCTATAAATACCGAACAATGCAAAAGAGGTTCTTTGTTCTTGTGCATATTTGCAATGAGGGTAACAACATCCTGCAGATTGCCCTGTGCCTCAATGGTTTCGTTTACATCATTACCGCTTGATTTCAGTTTGTTTTTGCGTGTGGCGTTCTGTATGATTTTTCTCTGCTCCATACTTTCCACAAGTCTGTGATAAATGCGAAGCGTTACACAATTTCTGTCGGCAAGCTGAGAAAGTATTGCCTGTTCTTCCGTTGAGGTTGGATATTCACGCACCGCCCACACACTGCGATATGAGTCCCCAACAATGTAGTGATCGGTAAAGAACTTTATTGTTGACGGCAGAATCATATCAAAGAAATCTTTAGTGTAAATCTCCTCTGCCTGCTGTGGTGTAAGCACCTTTGGTTTTCTTTTAAACAGTCCCATTTTTACCTCCTTAGTTTCGTACCGCCAATACAAGTATGCGGTCATCCTGATTGTTGCCGTAACAGGTTGACAGCGTTAATATCTGCTGACCGTATTTTGGTGCGATACCTGTTTCATAAATAGATTTTTCTTTTGCGTATTCAACCAAAGAGTTGTACCTCTTTTCTGTAAGCGCTGATGTAAACCTGTACCATTCATCATCAGACTTAACTTTCAGAACAGCAAAGACGGTATATGCAGATACACCGCCTTTTGTTTCAAGCGCAACTGCTTTGTGTTCATCTCTGTATGAAGAGCTTGTATAGTTGCAAAGCTCGGCAAACATTGTGCCGTTGTTCATATGGTGTCCGTAGATTATGAGGTTTGTGCTGTCGGTTGAACATCTGCTATCCAAAAAAGGCACACCGCTAAGGCTGTATTCACCGTAAAAGTTTTTATTCAGATACTTTTGCGGATTATCGGGTGTGTGCATAACAGGATAGTTTATGTTTGTGCCTGTTATGCTTATCCAACCGAAGCATTCGGAATTCATCGCAATTAATTCTGATATTGAATGAGGTTCGTAATAGGTTGTGTAATACACAGGCTGTTCAGCTTGGACTTCATTATCTGAATCACTGACTTTTAATAAATTCGGCTTTCTAACTATTTCTTCAAGAGTTGCATCTGTTGTTTCCTCAGTAACGATTTCTGCAAGCTGTCTGAATTCTTCTTTTTCTTTGTTTTCGGTGTAAAGTTGTGAGAACACCGAAACAAGACAGGTAATTAAAATTGAAGAAAATATACCTATAACAATTCCCATTTGGATTTTCCCTTTATGCTTCTTCATTTTCAGCCTCCGAAATATATTGCTCGCCGTCATAGTCAGGCATAAGGTCACCGTTCATACTTGCATCAAAGTAGATTGCAAGAAATCGCTTGATGTCACCTTTGCTCATTCGTGTTACCTCAAAGCCTTGGTCTGCAATGATTTTTTCAACCCTGTTTGCTTTCTGCAACACATTTTCCGACTTTGCGGATTTGCACCTTGCAATGAACAAAAACTGTCTTGCTGTTGAAGTTTCCGTCTGAATACTGTCAAGAAATTTTAAATCCTTGTTCAGAATTTTTCTGACCTTTTCATTACTTTCTTCTTCAATTCTGTCTTTGATATAGCTTTTGTTTGTGTCAAAACACTCACAGGAATCGGTACAGGTTATCTCAATATCAGGCACAGCAGAAAGAATCATCATAAGGTGACGAATCTTGATTTCAATGTTGATGTGCGACAACACAGAAATATTTGTAGGCTGTACCATAAAGAAAACAAGCTCGTCTTTACCAACCTTTAAGCCGTTTTTGGTAAAGGTCTTTATACCGATTAAGTACTGCGTTGATTTGCCCTTCCTTTTTTTCTTAATTCTTGATTTACGCATTTTGTGTTTTTCCTCCATATCATAGTAATTTCGCAGGCACACAAAACTTGTTAACAACAAGCCAAGTGTGCGAATTGGGTGCAGCGTCACGCTGCCCATATAAACTCTTGTTGTGTTGAAATAAAATACTTCACAGCATAGCGGATAAAATCAAGCACAGTTGTATCTTCAAGTCGGATTGTAAGGAAACCGAAGCATAGAGTTACAACAAGTGGCAGAAAAAACTGTGTCTGTGCAAACATAAGCACAGACAACAAAAGCGCTATACAGATAATTGCAAAATCTCTCAAACTCCACAGCCATAAGTTGGCTGTGGCTTTTAAGTTTTTCGGATATAAATATGTGGTCATTTAATTCTCCTCACTTCGTAGCTCTCGCTACACTTCTTGTTAGATTTACTGCTGTTGTAGTTGCGTGAACAATGCTTGTCATATTCACCTTTACAGATGAATCAAGACCAAACTGCTGTGCTATTCTCGGTACTTCGTTTGCCGACAGCATAATGCCTAACCCCAACAACATATTACCGGGAAATGTGAGAAGTCCGAGGAACAACAGAGTTGTCTGCAAAAATGCCGTTAAGCAAAGTGCCGCAATTTGTTTCATCCACTGATTAAAACCGTCCTGATAACCTCTCGGAACGCTGAACATATACAGAGAGCCTACTGCCATTTGAATCAAAAGTATTCCGCCTCTCTTTATATTTGCGAAAAAGATCTTAATAACGCAATAAGCAAAGGCTATCATACATAACAGATTCAGTAACCCAAATGTTGTCTGTGTTGATACTGCAAAACAGCCTTCTAAAACGCTTGTGCTTTGTCCCGACAAATTGAGGCTTTGCTGTCCTGCCATTATAGATGACAAATCTCTTGAAAAAGTGTTTTGCAGACTGATACAGAATTTGTACAATTCCACAGGCACAACCCCAAAAAGAGAACAGGCGAAAAATCCTTTTAGAACATTGATTGCAGTTGTCTTAATGTTGGCTCTGCCGTTTTGGTATTCTATCGCTACATCAAATACGGCGACAACCGTTCCTGCAACGAACAAACCCCAGCCGAACAAGGTGAATAGATTGATTGTTGCCTGAACCCATTCAATGTCGAAAATATCAGCACCCATATTGCCCATCATTGTGAAGAAGTCAGCCACGGCATTGTAAATGGTTTCATAAAACCACTGAAGCATTGTGTTCCATATTGCGTTTGAGATTTGTTCACCGAGAAAGTCAAATGTACTGCCGATAGCATCGCCTATTCCTCCGATAAAATCTCCTAACCAATCAAACATTTAATCCCCTCTTTTCTATCCCAGTACTGTCCAGATATACAGAGGAGCGGTCAGCGAAAATACAAGACATCCGAAAAGGATTGCAGGTGCAGTAAATTCAAACTGACCGTGTTTTCGATAATCCATATACGCTGTTGCAAGTTTGACAAAGAACAGAATTGCAAGAATCATATCAACAGCAGGAAAAACTACATTATTAACTACGTTTTTGATTTGTGTTTGAGCCGCCGTCCAAGTGCTTTCTATCGCACTTGAAACATCACCTGCGGCGAATACCGTTACTGCCGATATTGCAAACAAAACAGCAACAACGGCAACAGTCAGAAAAATCTTTAAAAGTTTTATTCTATTACTTTTTACTTTCATTTAGATAACCTCCGTTTTCTTCAATTCCTTTTCCGATATATATTTCACCTTGATATTAAGCTTCTCGGCAAAGATAATTTCCTTTTTCATACCCTCTGTTATTTCATCACCGAACACCCATACTTCATCACATACCCACAGCAGAGAAATTCCTGCCTGCATACCGAGTTTTCTTTCGTCAGGGATTTCATCATCTAAAATGAGGGCGTAAAAATGCGGTATGACAGGAGCCATACCGCACTTAAATATATATCGGGCATATCGTTTTGCGTTTTCAATGTTTCCGGAAATGTTGCCACTCAGTGGTGAACATATATATGCCCTTCGCATTATTCATCATCCTCATCTTTCTTTTTGATTTTGATAATTACAACAGATACAAGTCCGCCCAAGGCTACTGCACCAAGTCCAATCCAAAAACCGATATTTGAGTTATCGCCCGTCTGTGGCTTTTCAGGTTCAGGCTGTGGATGAATTTTAACGGTCTGATTCTCGTCCTCAATATCTGTGTGTGTGGCAATTTCTACATCTTCACTGTACAGAGATTCAAAGACGACAATATCGGTTTCTTTTGTAACAGCAGAGCCGTCAAAGGTGAAAGACACAGTTACTTCACCGTTTGATGTTTCCGGAGTGAATGTTACTTCAGAGGTAATTTCTTCATCGTCAACTACAAACGGCTTTCCTGTTTTCTTATCCATTAAAACACCTTTTAAAGTGTATTCCTTGTTAGGTACAAGATGTCTGAAACTTACAACATCATCAATGGTAACTGTTTCTCCTGCTGTGACTTCCTTTTCTCCGTCAATAGTTGCTGTGGTTTTCAGTTTGGGGATTTTATCGTTTTCCACTGTGATTTCAATTACTTCATCATTCTTTGATACAGTAACGGGATAGGTTTCAGCGTTTGGCAGATAACCCTCGGCAGGTCTTAATTCACACACAATGTACTGACCGTAAGGAATATTGAAAAATTCAAACACACCGTTCTCATCTGATTTTGCTGTGAGGATTGAGTTTTCTTCCGTAAACTCTGTTTCATCAGTGCTAAATAAACCGAACAACGCACCACTAATATTTTCGCCTGTTTCACGGTCAATCTTCAAGCCTTTGATTGTTCCGTAAGCAAGTTCATTTCTAATTGGTTCTCCGTTGTTTACTGTAATATTTACAGTTGCAATATTCTGCCCTACGTATTCAAACACAACGGGATATTTCTCATCAGAGAGAATATAATGAATGTCCGTTTTTATTTCCTTAACATAGTAACCGCCAAACGGAAGATCTGTTGCAAAAGTTGCCTTACCGTTTTCATCACAAGTTATGATTTCAACTAGTCCGTCCTTTGGAATAACCGTACCGTTTGATGCTTTAATATCCTCATCGGCATAAAGTCCGAAAGAAACACTTTTGATTTCATTACCATTACCGATACCAAAAGTTTCGTCCTGTTCAAGAATTTTTAAAAGGTCGATTTCCACCTTCTGTCTTTCATTTACAAATGAAGTTGATGTGTTTGTCACCTTTTCGTTCTGTCCTGCATAGGTGAGTTCAATATGATTTACTGTCTTGTTCAGAACAGTTCCGTTAGGAGCGACGGTTTCTACAACACGATATTTACCGAGGTAAAGTTCGTTACTTGTTGCTGTACCTTTTTCGTTTGTTTTCAGGGTTGCAACAAGTGTATCCTTCTTCACTCTTACTGTACCGTCAGGAGTTGTGATGTCCTCGTCAGCATAGATTTCAAAGACAGCACCTGACAAACCGCTTACAGAATATTCAGGCTGATAGATGGTCGGAAGTGCAATATCATTTCCGTTTTCATCTGTATATCCGCCGCCTATTGCAGTTACATTTGAGAAAATCTCGCCTGTTTTTTCTACGGTAATTGTACCTTTCTGCGGTGTGTTTTTCTTCTCTGTTTTTACGATTGTAACGCCGTTTTCCTCACTTGTGTTTTCTGCTGTAATGTCAAAATATACAGGAGTGCTGTCGAGGATATATCCGTATAGAGCCTGAACCTCTACTATGGAATATCCTTTTCCATATGGTAGAGTTTCAGGTGTGATAAGACAGCCTTCCTCATTTGTATAGAAAGTATCAATCTTTGTAACAGTTGGATAAGTATATTTCATTGTTACAAGCTCGCCCTTTGGATTGTAAATCTGAAAGCCTGCGCCTGCATATGGAATCTGCTTGCCTGTTTCAGAATCCACCTTTACTATCTTTACATAACTTTCAAGACCTGCGTTGTTAATTAGATACTTATAGGTCTTGCCGTTTTCGTTTATGAACACATCAAAGTCCTTTATGAACTCCGTTCCGTCCCAACCTTTGGTCTGATGAACAGTGTATGTGCCGTATGGTAAATCTTTAGTTTCTGCAAAGCCGTATTCATCACATAGAAGTGTATCTCTTTCCGTTTCTTTTGCTTTACTGTAACTGCCCGACGACTTGAGATACACCTGAAACTCTGCGCCCTTTTCAGGAGTTTCTATTTTTGTACTTCCATCATCGGTATGCTTGATTATAGAGATTTTCCCCTTTGTAATGTCTTCGGTAACACTCATTGAAATTGAGTTGTTTTCGACTGTATAATTTTTCGCTTCCGCACCTATATGATATTCGGTTTCATCGAGCAGATAACCCTCGCTCGGCTCAATTTCTTTCAAAATCCAGTTATCTCCGCATACATAGTATGAGGTTGTGAAACTTCCGTTTTTGTCTGTGGTGTATTTATCAACAAGTTTTCCGTTATTGTAGATGCCGTAAACTGCACCTGCAAGTGTTGCGTTTCCCTGTGCTGTTTTCGTTTCGGCATCGGTTTTGGTGACAGTCAAACTCCACTTTTTAAGGATATTTGCAAATGAAACTGTGGCAGTTTTGCCTGACTCCACCTTAACAGTTTTACTGTTCTGTTTTGCATATTTTCCCTCTGTGTTTTCGGTTACTGTGTAAGTACCGGGCACAAGGTCTGTCAACTTAAATTCACCCTTTGAGTTCGTTTTTACGGTCTTATTAAAATTTTCACCCTTAACTATAAACTCAATATTTGCAACATTTCCGTCCTCGGAGGTTTTTACAAGTTTCAGATTACCTGAGCTTGTCTTTACTTTTAAATATGCTCTTATCGGGTCTGCATCATTTTCAACACCTGTGATTACATCCTGCAAACTTGCATCACCATACGGAACAAGCACAGTTTTGCCCACATCCGGCATCGACTTTGCAGAATTAAAGGTTAATGCATCATTTACTGCTGAAGTTGAGGTTAATGTCAATTTATTTCCCGATTTTGTGGCTGTAATTCCGTTTGTTGTTTTGAAAGTAAACTCATCAAGAATTTTGTTGCTATCAGTAAGTGTAACAGAATATTTTCCATCACTATACTTCATTTCATAGGTTTCTGCCTTTGATGCGATTGCTGATGCAAAGCTTGGAACAGTTGAATAGTTTGCAAGGCTTTTTGAAATTGCATTGTAAACCGACTTAACACCTGGGTTTGCACCGCCTGCACAAATGCCGTCTATATATTTTGTGTTGGTGCATTTGTAACCGTCATTTGTACTTCTGCAACCTGACACAAACTCCCAGACAATGAGCTGTGTTGCAATCCATTTCTGATCTTCTGTACCGCTTAAATTCTTTCCCGAACCGGGTTTACCATACAGCAGAGCAAGGTTAATTGCTTTCTGCTTTGCAGTACCTAAATTTTTCCACACAGTCGAACCGTTTTCCGTCAATGAATTGCCTGAAAACAAGCTGTGACCGGGTTCAATGCAGTAGGCTTCTTTTCCGTCTGCAAAAATCTTGCACAGTTCTTCGCCGGGAGTTCCGACCGTGTAACCATCGCTGACAGTTGTCTGCTGAAATTTGATTGTATTGCCCGTGCTGTCATAACAATAATCAAAAGTGATTGTAACCTTATCACCGCTTGCCGCACTTACGGGGAGAGTAAACATTGTGCTAAATGCGATGAGAACAACAAGTAGTATTGCCATTATTCTTGTAAATTTCTTGTTTTTGATTAAATTCGTCATATTAAAAATCCTTTCATAAAAAATATGGGGCAAGATTTTACCCTTGCCCCGATTGATGTTTTATTCTGTTTTTAATCCAATCATAGATTCATCATCTGCCTTTCATCGTAATCTTCATCTATATCATCGGACTGCTTACCGCCGTCCGTTATATTGACATACTCGCCGATAATGCTCAGCGCCTCGCAGTAACTGCCTGATTTTGTAACACGACCGCACATTTCTTTTGCCTCATCTGCCATACCGTTTTGCTTTAAGGTATGACTTGCAATTCCCATCAGATTGAAAATATTGCCGTCCTGACCTATCAATTCACAGTCGGGTTTGACCTTTTCAGCTTTGTTCTGCTCAGGTTCAAAACCGCCCAGCTTGTTATTCACATAATCGGAAAGCCAAGTTCCGGCAAAGGCTGTATATGACTGCAATCGCCACATTGACAGTTTGCCCACATCAAGGTGAACATTATCAAAGGGATAGAGAATGCAGGTAACGCCCTCATTTTGAAACACAGACACATCATCGAATTTTGTGTCATCAAGAAGTATTCCGTTTTCTGTGAGAATATCATTTATACCGTCAACCCATTCCTTTACTTCACCTCCGCAACCTTGGAGGATTAGTCCTTCCTTGTTATTCATCTTTCTTAAATCACTTGTTGTAATGTTTTTAATTGTCATTTACATTTTCCTTTCACATAAAAATAGCACCCACAATTAAGTGAGTGCTGAAAAATTGGCTGTCGGGACACCCGACTAACAATATACCACATATATTTTGTTGCTTTCTGCTACTACATTAAATGACAGGTCACTTGGAACTATGCCGTCATTTTTGTAGTAGTGTGCCACATACTCTATATCGGCATAACAGTCTGCAATCAAACTTTGTGTATCATCATAGTATGATGCATTTGTAGGTGAGAACCAACTTGCGTTGCCTGTGTTAAGAGAACTGTCATATTTCATACCAAGCTGTTTGCCGTAGCTTATGGCTGAATTTACAGCAGAAGTTACATCAACACTTTTCTTCTCTGTGGGTGGTTGTGTTATCTTTTCGGTCGGTTTCTCTGTTGCTTTTTGAGTAGGTTTTTCTTTGGTTGCTTTGGTTTTCTGCTCCGTATCTTTTGGTATTGAACCTTGCTTTGCTTGAGTTGGTTCAGTTGCCGAAACAACCGACGGATTTTGCCCACTGTCGGCTTTTTCTTCGGATTTGGTATCCGTTTTCAAAGATTTTGTTTCTTGCGATACTGTGGGGTTTACCGTGGTTTCTGCTGTTACAGTAGTTTCAATCTTACTTGTTGTATTGCTTACAAAAGTTGTTTCAGATACAGAAACATCCGCAGTTTTTGAAACTACGGATGTCCTAATATCATTATTTGCTTTTTCTTCTGCTGTACAAGCCGTGAATGTTCCTGCCGCTAAAATCAATGTAAACATAATTGCGATTTTCTTTTTCATGCTATCGCCGTCCTTTCAAGCAACAAGTATATCCAAAGATTTTGAAATGTCCAGAGAATTTTACTACATACTCTGCAAAAAGTTTTCCGATTCATCTTCCGACATATTCTCAGTTTCTGATTCTGCCTGCTGTTCGTCGAGTGACTGATGATATGCTTCCATAACCTTGTTGTTTAGTAAAGTCCTGGCTTCTTTGGAAATTGGGTGGGCAATCTCGTTGAAATGTTTTTCACCGTTATCATCAACATATACATTTGCAGGCATAGCAACAAACAGACCCTTTGCTGAATTCATAATTCTTACGCCGTGAACAACTACAGCACCACCGATTGTGACGCTGGCAAAGGCTTTTGTTTTGCTTTCTTCAAGACTTATGATCTTGTCAATTTTCACCTTGATATATGGCAGTTTCTTTTTCTGATTGTTGTTTTTGTTTCCTTTGAAATTTGTATTCTGTGCCATTATTAAATTTACCTCCAATTTAGTGTTTCTGTTTTTCTGCCCACAACAGAGAAAGATGCACAAGTGCGTCTTTCTGTTCTTCTTCGGACAGACTGTCAAGGAAATCTTCAAGAGTGTAATTTTCCTCGAATTCTTCTGCAAATTCATTGCAGTTATCGCAGATTTTCTCTTTACGCACAACTACCGAATCGTCATCAAGCTTTGTAAATGACAACACATCATTGTACTTAAACCCGATATATTTTCTAATTTCATATGGAATTGTGATTCGTCCTCTCTTTCCGAGAAACCTATATAATTTCATCGTTATTCATCCTCACTTCCTTCAAATTCATGCTTTTCTCTGCAATCATCACAGATGCAGTCGCAGTCACATACTTCATCTTTGCATCTTTCAAGAATAATTAAGCCATCTGTGGCTGTAATCTTGATAATCGAACCTGATATGATGCCTGATACAATTAATAAATCAAGCGGCATGCTGATGTATACTCTATTTTCCATGGTAAACAACATTCTCCTTTATAATTTTATTCACTTCTCTTGTTTGGTTTGTATCAAAAAAGTTGAGTTGATACGGCTTTGACCGTTCACGCTCACGCATATCATAATTTGATATTATAATTTCGTGGAATTCCTCTCCCGGTTTATACTTTTGAGCCATACTGTGAACTCTCGTAAACCTCAAAAAGTAACATCCTTTATACAAGTTTCTGCTTTCTTCACAATCGTTATATGAAAGCAGGAATTTCCCTTTGATTCCGAAAAGAGTATCACGAAGTCGCAAATGGTCATCCCAATTAAAACCACAAGAATAAAAGTGTTCAGTTTTAATATAGGGAGGATCACAATAAAAGAAAGTATCTTTTCGGTCATAATGGTTTATCAGCGTTTGAAAGTCCTGATTTTCAATTACCACATTTGACATTCTCACACTTACATCTTCTATCAACCTAAATAGACTTCGTATAGAAAAGGGTTGACAGGCAAAAGATTTTCCACTGCTTGAATAACTGTATCGCAGTAATTTTAGAAACATAACTGCTCTGCGAATATCATAATCCGTTGCAGATTTACTAAATAGTTCTATAATTTCTTTAGCTTGAGGTTCAGGTAACATTATTTTAGTAAGTTCTGTTTCCTCGTCAATAAAGTCGTTTCTAAAATTTTTGTGCTTAAAAAAGTCTTTGAGTACATTAAAATCATCTCTTGAATTAAGAGGATAGAACCCAAGTTCTTTTAAAAAAGCCATGGGTCTTTCCTTTATGCAATGAAACAAATTTACAAGGTCTTGATTATAATCGTTGTAAACCTCAAATTTGTCCGGCTTTGATTTGCCAAGCATTACTGCTCCTGAACCACCAAAAGGTTCAACATATCGGTAGTATTCCAATGGAATAACCTGATAAATAATAGGTAATATTGAAGTCTTATTACCTACCCATGTTACGGGTGTTTTGATATTATCCACCTCCTGTGGCAATATCAATCGCCCCTGAAACGACAAAAAGCCGTTGATTAAATTAAAAAATCTAACCAACGGCTTATATATATATGAAAACCGATATCAGTCGTTTGGAACGATTGATATCAGTTGTTATTTTTATTATGTTTTACTGTTTTCGTTGACCTGTTTAATTATCTTTCCTATTTCAGATATTACATTCACTGTAACAGCATTTCCGGCTTGTTTATAAAGCTGGGAATCCGACATTCCTGTTGCAAGGACTTTATCAAACTGCTCATCTGTAAAGCCTTGCAATCTCCAACACTCTCTTGGAGTAAGCTTTCTTATTCTGCCGATATGAATTTTCTTTTCCTTATCCACGAATACAACAAGGGGATGTTCCTCATCATCTGTAAGGTTGTAATCTTCTATGAACACAGCAGAATGTTCTCCTTTTCTATTGCTGATGTCGGATGCGTGACGGGCTGTAATGCACCTTGCAATTTTGGTCATTTTAGGGTCAGGGTTCATATCAATAAAGTAATATGCCTGAGTTTGGGATGTTGTAAGGGTGTGTGCAACTTGGTTTCCAACTCGTCCACGCCTTGAATTTTGTCCCAAAAAAGCTGTATCAATGCTGTCACCGGGATAGGCAATTTGGTATCCGTCCTTGGTATTTACCTTTATCGGAAGTCCAAATTCCTCTATGCTATACAGACCTGTTCTGCCACCAAAGCCACCGGCATTACTTGTTAATGTAATACTTGTTCCTTCTGAGGAATATATGCGGTCACCTTCTTTGCCCGGGTATCTTTGTACAGTAGTTTTAGAATTTGTCTGCGTGAAAGATAATACTTGTCCGGCACATTTTTCTCTATGAAATCCGATAATATACAATCTTTTTCTGGATTGCGGAACTCCGAAATTTTTGCTGTTAAGCACTTGCCATACGACATCATACCCCAATTCGTCCAACGAACTGAGGATTGTTTTAAATGTCCTGCCTTTGTTATGACTAAGCAGTCCGGGTACATTTTCAAGGAACAGATACTTAGGTCTTTTAACGGAAGCAATTCTTGCAATTTCAAAGAACAGCGTTCCTCTGGTATCTTCAAATCCTTTCCTTTGTCCTGCAATTGAAAAAGACTGACAAGGGAATCCTCCTGTAATAAGGTCGATATGGGGTAACTGTTCGGGTATGATTTTTCTTGCATCTTCAAAGTAAAGTTCGCCTCCTGTATCATACATTGCTTCATATACCTGCTTTGCATATTTGTCGATTTCACAATATCCTATGCATTCAAAACCGCCGATGGCTTCAAGACCTGAACGGAAACCGCCTATACCGGCAAACATATCAAAAAATTTGATTGCCATAAATCTTCATACCTTTGAAGATTTGTTTTATACTCACCTCACTGTTTCATAATCATTTCATTATCTTCATCAAACGTTTCTTCTTCAACTGCTGATGAAGATTGGTTTTCAGCTTCAATTTCTTCCTGCGAAAGTTTTCTGAATACATCTTCACTGGGAACAACACCAAGAGAACGACCGTTGTCCCAATCAGGAAAAATCGTACCCATATCATCTACGGCTCGAACTGTACCTCTTGTACCGGATGGCACAGGAGAATATGGGTCGTTCATACAGATAAGCTCGATTCTTGTGCCGGGTGGATACATCTGCTTAACGCTTTCAGCAAGTCTGCGCTTTCTATCAAATTTATTCAAGTTTATTACCTCCATAATTGAATTCGTAATCTTGTTGAATTTAAGTAGGACTTCTGATTTTTGTTTTCATATGTCTAACCTCCGTTATTAAATTTTTTGTTGTCATCAGATTTGATGTCTTTTCTTTTATGACTACTTTCATTATCAAAAGAGTAATCGTTACGCCTATCAAAGTTAGGCTTTTGTTTCATTTGTCGCTCAAACTTTCTAAGTTCAGGTGTGTCTGTAAAGTACATTAAAATCTCCCTTTCTTTGTAAAATAAAAAAAGCAACCGTCTTAATCTAAATTAAAACGATTGCAATAAAAAAAGAGCCAATTACTATATATCAAAATATAGTGATTGACTCATATGTTTGATTGTATTAAATTAAGCGAGAAAGATGTCAGTTCTTCTGTTCTTTGATTAGATTCTGCAGTTTTTCAACGGCATCATCTTTTGAATCAGAATCTTTAACAATCTGAATAATCGAGTTCATAAGAACATCGAATTGCTTATCAGTCATATTCTGTTCCATATCCTTTCCTTTCCGGCTTGCCAAAATAGATAATTTCTGCAAACCGAAAACTTAATAAAAACAAAGGCTCATAGAATATACTATGAGCCTCGTTGTGGCTCCCCCAACTGGGCTCGAACCAGTGACATCATGATTAACAGTCATGCGCTCTACCGACTGAGCTATGGAGGATCATATTAAGTTTTCGGCAACAACTTTTGGTCGAAGCCTTTCCTCAAACTAAGAGATAATGTTGGGTATATTTGTGTACACTCGCACTACCGACTGAGCTATGGAGGAATATACAATTTCCTTTGGATTTTACCAAAGATTTTTGTTCAGATTACATAAAAGCAATCTTTTTTGTTACTTAAATCCCCGGTAGTGGATTTAAACAACATATTTAGTTGTTCCTCAGGCTAAGTAATAGTTTCCAGTACATTTCTGTACACTCACACTACCGACTGAGCTATGGAGGATCATATTAAGTTTTCGGCAACAACTTTTGGTCGAAGCCTTTCCTCAAACTAAGTGATAATGTCGGGTATATTTGTGTACACACGCACTACCGACTGAGCTATGGAGGAATATAGTGCAAAACACCCGATTAGGTGTTTCGCCTGTGTTGGCATCTCCCTATCTTTCCGGGCCGTCACCAGCCAAGTATTTTCGGCACCACTGAGCTTAACTTCTGTGTTCG
>NZ_JADNHD010000027.1:0-15321 GCF_015553695.1 Ruminococcus sp. BSD2780120874_150323_B10 | reverse complement strand
ACGTGCTTTAGCGGGTTTATCTTTTCCGGCTGTTGTGTCTGCTCCTGCAAAAACTCCGGCACTTCCTTGTAGCCGAAACTATCAACATAATGCGCCGCGTCCTGTCCGTTCTGATGAAGCACTACCACGTCGGAAACGGAAAGGCTGTGTCCCTTAAAATCTTTCGGGTGGTCGATATTGAAACGGGTGTAAATATCTTCAAGGGAAGTACCCGGCGTAAGCTCTGCGGAATAGACAAGCTCATAGTTTGCCTTATCAACCACATTTCCCGCCGCCTGCAGGCGGTCGTAAGGCTCAAAGCGGAAGTCCCGCGTTTCGTCCCCTTGCTTTAGCTGATAAATGGAAAAGGTGTCTTTGTCGGCTTCGGCTTCCTGCGCCTTTGCATATAGCTCCTTTACTTCTCCCTGCGTCAGCTCTCCGGCGTTCAGCCCGCCCATGAGTTCCCGGCATTTTGCAAGGCTGCCGATATACAGCACGTCCCCGATTTTTGCCCTGCCGTTTTCCTGCGGGAGATAGGCTTGCAGGAAAAAGCGGTCGTTGTCGCCCGTTGTGCGGGGGTTGGCTTCAATCTTGTAAATGTACTCCTGCATGGCGGCTTTCTCCCTCGGAGCGTCCTGCGCCTGTTCCTTTTGCAGCTCTGCGATATGTTCATCAATGCTGTTGATGATTTCCGCTGCGGTGCTGCGGATTGTTTCAAGGGAGCTTTTCAGTTCGGCAAGGTCCCGTCCGGCACTCCACCCGGCAACATACCCAAAGGAATAATCGGAAGTATCAAGCCCGTAATGCTGGCACACGGTATAGGCAATACTTTCTGCCTGCACCTCACGGGTGCGGCGGTCGGGTCTGTTCTCCAAGTCCTCCAAAGGGGCGTTTAGGTCAATGTCGTGCAGCTTCGCATGGGCGATTTCATGGATAAGGGTCTTTAAGGTTTGCAGCTCGCTCATGCCCTCATCAAGGGCAATACGCTTGTCCTCCAAGTGGTAGTAACCATGTGCGCCGCCCTCGATTTTTTCAAAGCCGACAGGAACAGGAGAAGTCTTTTCAAGGGCAGCGAAAACGTCCTTGTAATGCTCCACGTCCCCGGTCAGCATATTTACGGCAATGTCGGGGATTTCCTTTCCCTCGGTCTGCGATACGTCAAAGACCGATACCACCTTAAAGGCGGGGATTGTGATTTCCTTTTCCTCGGTTACGGGCTTTCCGTCCTTGCCGATAAAGGCTTTTCCCGTCTGCGGGTCGATTTTCTCCAGTTCCTTTTTAATCTTAAAGGGCGACGGGGCAAGGATTTTGATACCCTTTTGTCCTTTCATCACGTTTCGTCCAAAGTTATTTTTCCATGCGGAAAATCCGGCGATAAGGGAAGCGTCGGGCTTTTGCATGGCGATCAGCAGCGTATTGTTAAAGCTGTAATTATGAAACTTTGACATGACGCGCAGATATTCCTTGTAACGCTCGCTGTCGAACAGCTCCGTAATGCCTTGCTCCAAGCGGTCGGTTATCTCTTTGAGCTTTTCGGCTGGCTTCTCGCTCGTCAGCACGATAGGGATAACCGGGCGCGGCTCCTGCTGCTGTGCTTCGGGAATGGTCGCCGTCTGTACTGCCGGGGCTGCGTCCAGTTCGATGGTCGGCTGCGGGTAGCTCATAATGCGGTATTCCTCCGGCACGTCCCGTCCCTCAAAGTGTTTCTCCCATTCGTCGCCGCTTTCCACAAGGTAGCCGTATTCCGTAAAGCTGCCTTTTTCCTGCGCGGCGGCGTTTCGTCCAAAGGCGATAGGGTCAATGCTGTTTTTCCATTCAGCGGGCATTTGCACCATGCCGGATTTGTTAAGGTAATAATCGCCCAATTCGCGGGGCGTGTGGACTTCGGGGATATGCACGAAAAAGTCCTCGTTATAGGTAAAGTCAATGAGCTGCCCGATATTCTCAAAACCATTCCTGCGCTGCGTGGCTGCGTTCAGCGCGGCAATCCCGGAAGCGTCAAGGGTTTCCAGTCTTGCCGCAAGGAAGTTCAGCTCGTCCACCTGTGCCGCGCATACCATGTCATACGGCAGGGCAATGTGTCTGTCCTCCCGGTCAGAATACCCATGAATGAAAAAATCCTGCGGATTGTCAGCGGTAATGCCGACGCTTCGCATAGCTTTGTGAAGTTCTTCCTTTGTGGCGGGCATGGAAAGCCAGTAGCCACCCGGTTCTCCCGTTTCAAAGCGGGTGCGGCTGTCAATCAGGATTGCAAACTGTTCCGTTTCCTGTCCCGGTTCGGTTCTCGGTGCAGCGGCGGAAATGTCGGCGGCGGGCTGCTTGATTTCCTCGCCCTCTACGGTGTAGCCTGGTAAGAGCTGTCCGTTTACCCTAAACTGTTCCGCGTATTCCGGCGGGATAGCCGGGGAGATTTCCGTAAAAAGTTTTTCATACGCCTTGATACGCCCGTTCAGATATTTTTCCATAGCTGCCCGGTCAGCAAATACCTTTCTGTCCTGTCCGGCAATTTTTGCCTGTCCGTACCCGTGGGGGCTGTTGGTGTAGATGTTCCAAGATAACGTATAGGAGTACGGGATAGATTTCTCTGCTTTTCTGTCGTAGCGGGTATTTTCATACACATGGTAGCTCATTTTATATACCCGGTTGCTGATGGTGTGGCGGTCGTTGTCCTCGTCCTGCCACTTGTTCGCCGTATGCTTCACTTCGGGTATTCTCGCATACTCAATCGCCTTGTCAAATAGCAAGGTCTTTCCTGCCTGTTCCTCCCATGCGGAAGCCTGTACTTTCAGATTTTCAAAAACGGTCTGTTCCGCAGCCGCGCTTTCCTCCCGCAGCTTCACAAGCTCGGCAAGAGGTAAGGCGGTCAGCGGGGAAATATCCGCGCCTTTCGTGTCAAAATAGATACCGCGCTCAATCTTCATCTTGTCGGCGGCTTCCAGTCTGTCATGGTCGTATGAGGAATAACCTGTTTTCCATTCGTCCATTTGCTCGCTCCTTTCTTTTTCAATCATGCGGTGCATAAGTTCGTAGTCCTCAATGCTCATGCTTCCGTCAAATATATAAGGGTCAAAATCTTCCCCGTCCCGGTAGGGCTTTTCGGAAAAGGGAAGCCCCGCTGCATGGGCGGCGGCTCTTGCTTCCTCGATAACCTCCGGGGGAAGCCTGTCGTCATGCGCCCCGATAAAACCGTCAAGGTCATTCCTGCCGTTTTCATAGTGATAGCGCACTCCGGCGGTCAGCTCGTCAAGGCTCATATTCTCGCCTAAATGCCCGCAGTAGTAGCCGTTTAGAATAACGGCGGCGGGGTCAGCCGCTTTGATTTCCTCTAACCGGCTCCTGTCAAACGGTTCTAAAGTACCGTCCACTTCAAGATGAAACAGCTCGGCGTTCCATGAACGTCCCTGTTTCCAAAATGCTACCCATGCAATACCGTCCCTAAGTTCCTCTTGATAGTCCTTTACGCTGTCGCGCAAACTTGCCATGTGTAAAACCTCCTTTCGCGTATGGCAGCGCGGACGCTGCGTTTGTGGTTACATAGTCCTACTACGGTGCGCCCGCATTTCTGCCAAAGATTTTTGAGGATTTTTAGAGGGTTTGGGAAACTTCCCAACAAGCAAAATCCCCGCCAAGCTCTACATGAGTGGCAGGGATTTTACGGAAGTGGGTACCCGCTTCCTATGCTTGCTATTCCAGTTCTTTGTCCTTTGAAATGGTTACTTTGTAGTTCACATACTTACCGCCCGTATCAGCTAAAAGCACCGTTCCGTCGTAGGTTTTTCCTGTTTTCGGAGAATACAGCTTTTTGACTGTTGCCTTGCCGGATTTCAAAAGTGCTGCGGCAATCTTCGGGGTAAAGGCGGTTTTTCGTTCCTCAAAGAAGCGGTCATTTTTCCACATGGTAAAGCCGCACTCTTTGTTGGAACAGTAGTAGTTTTTCTTTCCCTCATAGACCAGGGACTTGCAGCGGGGACACTTTCCAAGCTCTGTTTTTTCTGTCTTGAAAAGCTCTTGTTTCTCACCCAACACGGAAGCATAGGTTTTTACAAGCTCCTGCGTCATTGCTTCGATACCCTGCATGAAAGCGGCAGGGTCAGCGTTACCCTTTGCAATCTGCGTCAGATTGTTTTCCCATGCAGCCGTAAGCTGCGGAGAAGTTAAGCTGTCCGGCAGGACGCACACAAGGTTTGTGCCGTCTTTGGTAGGAAGTAGCTGCTTGCCCTTGCGCTCGATAAAGCCGCCTTTTACTAACTTTTCAATGACAGCGGCGCGGGTAGCGGGCGTCCCAAGCCCCCGGCGTTCTGCGTCCGGGTCGGTGTCCTCATTCCCAGCGCGTTCCATAGCAGAAAGTAAGGACGCTTCATTGTGGGGCTTCGGCGGCGTCGTTTCATGCTCCGTAACCTTTGCAGCAGGGTTTTCAAAGGTCTGTCCCTCGGTAAAGTCCGGCACATCTAAAACAAGTTCGTTTTCGTCGTCGCTGTCCGGCTTCTTTTTGAGGGTCACCCGGTAAAGCCGTTCCATGTCTTTCCACCCGGCAGCGATTACCGCCTTTCCCTTTGCCGTAAATTCATGGTCGGCGCAGGAGAAAACCGCCGTTACCGCTTCAAAACTGTACGGCTCGGCGGTCGCCATAAGCAGACGCGCCCCGGCAAGGGTAAGGATATTGCGCTCGCTTTCCGGCAGCGCGGTAAGGTCAGCCTTTGCAAGCTCCATAGTGGGAATGATTGCGTGGTGGTCTGATACCTTTTTGCTGTTCAGAACGCGGGAAACTTCCGGCGTAAAGGAAATGCCCGCCATAAAGGGCAGCTTCCCGCATAGCAGCGCGATAATGCCCGTCGCTGTTTCTCCCATGTCATCGGTCAGAAATGCGCTGTCCGTTCTCGGATAGGTCAAGAGCTTCTTTTCATAGAGGGTCTGTGCAAGGTCAAGGGTCTGCTTTGCCGTGTACCCGTAGATACGGTTTGTTTCCCGCTGTAAACTGGTAAGGTCAAAGAGCTTCGGCGGGGCAATGGTTTTCTTTTCTTTCACAAGGGAAGTACAGACAGCCGCCGACGCTTCGCAGGCTGCTTTCAGTTTGCCCGCTTCATCAGCGGCGCAGATCTTCGCGCTTGCCGCTTCTGCGCCGGGGAGCATAAGGCGCACATGATAGTAGGTTTCTTTCTTGAAGTTTGTAATGGCAGCGTCCCGGTCTACAAGCATTTTTAAGGTCGGGGTCTGCACACGTCCCACGTTCAAGGTCTTTCCATACAGGCAGGAGAAAAGGCGGGTCGCATTGATACCGATAAGCCAGTCAGCCTTTGCCCTGCATAGTGCGGAATGATAGAGGGTGTCATACCCGCGCCCGTCCTTCAGATGTTCAAAGCCGCTTCGAATTGCGTCCGTTTCCATAGAGGAAATCCAAAGACGGGTAAAGGGTTTCTTGCAGCCCGCCATTTCATAGACAAATCGGAAAATCAATTCTCCCTCGCGCCCCGCGTCGCAGGCGTTCACGACTTCCGAAACGTCGGCGCGGTGCATGAGGTCTTTCAAGATTTTGAATTGTTTTCCCTTGTCGGCGGCTACGGTGTACTGCCATTCCTGCGGCAGAATGGGTAAGCTGTCATAGCTCCATTTCCTGTACTGTTCCCCATAGGCGGCAGCTTCCGCAAGTCCTACCAAATGCCCGATACACCAAGAGATAACATAACCGTTCCCCTCGATATATCCGTCTTTCTTCTCCCTTACGCCAAGGGCGGCGGCAACCGCCGCCCCGACGCTGGGTTTCTCACAAATCACAAGTTTCATTCTTCCTCGTCCTCCTGTTCGGTGTCTGCGCTGTCAGCTTCTTCCGGCTCGTCCTCGTCGTATTCGTCAAAATCGAACTCGTCAAGGTCGGTGCTGCCTTTCACGTTCTGTTTCGGTTTCATAAACTTAACGTAGTAGAGGGCTGCGCCGCCGCCAAGCAAGCCCACGACAAGGAAAATCAAAAGCCCGCCCATGCCGTTCTGGGGCTGCTCCTGCTCGGCGGGTTCCTCCGGCGTGGCTTCCTTGCCTGTGCAGCTATCCATGTTGACAGAGCAGGCGGGGCAGGCGGTGTTTACTTCGCCCGCCTTGCATTTCTCGGTACAGTTGCAGACAGCCGGGGGTTGTTCGGTCTGTTCCTCCCCGATAATCGCCATAAGGTCGCTTTCGTCTACTTGATTTAGGAAGTGGACGGAATTTTCCCCCTCGGCTGCCCGGTCAACGATAATGTAAAAATAGTTGCCACCTTTGCTTTTCACGACGATAAACTGCTTATCCTCGGCAGCTTCCCCGTCAATGTCGTCCACAAGGGTCATGTTGCCCTCCGGGGTCAAGGGCTGCGGCTCGGTTTCCACGATTACGCCGCTGTCGTCGGTTTCTTCCGTCGGGGTCTGTGCATAGGCGGTAACGGAAAAGCCGCCCACAAGGACAAGGGCGGCGCAAAGTACGGTAAGGCTTGCAAGGATTTTATTCTTCATCTGCATTGTCCTCCTGTTCCTCATAGTCTGCGGGCATAGGGGCAATGCCCGGAATACCTCCGCCCGCAAGCATAGCGGTAAGCTCCTGCGGGGTAAGGCGCATAGAGCGCACAAGCTGAACGATTTGCAGATTTTCCGCTTCGGTTTTCTGTGCTTCCAGTCCGCGCAGCCTGTTCTGATACTCCGTGATTTTCTCACGGGTCTTTTGGATTTCCTTGTCAATTCTTTCGATTTTACTCATTGCCATAAAATTTTTCTCCTTTCGATTTTCAAAAAATGTGTCAGTTCCAGTTCATCAGCCCGTACCCTTTGATACAGGCATAGTCAAGGGGATAGCTCTTAATCTTGCAGGCGTCGCCGGAATTGCCCTCCACGGTATAGACGCGGCTTTCGTCCCTGCCGATAACAAGTCCTACATGGTCTGCGCTGCCGTCTAAATCCCAGTCAAAAAAGATAGCGTCGCCGGGGGCAATGTTTTCATAGCCCCGCGCTCCCCATTGTCCGTGAGAAGTAAACCACGGAATACCCTGCGACTGGCAGGCGGCAAAGCGCGGCTCGGAAAGTCCCATTTGCCCGTAGCACCAGGACACGAAACAGGCGCACCATTCCACGCGGGAATTAAAGCCGTACCAGCTCCAATACGGATAGCCGCCCACATTTCCGACTTGCCGTTTTGCAAGGTCAACGATAGCGGTATTGCCGGGGCGCGTTCCGTTTACAAAGTCCACGCCGCTTAAATCTTCCGACGCGGAAGTGTCGGGAGAGCCGCCGCCAAAGATAAGGGGCTTGTTCCCGCTTGTCTGTAAGTACACCCGGTACATTTCCAGTTGTTCCGGGGTCAGATTGTTTTCCGCAATGGTGGATAGTGGGGTATTCGTCAGCTTGACGTTCAAGATGTAATACTCATAAGGCACTTGTACCGTGTAGGTGTCCGTATGCTCGTTGCCGTCCTCGTCTGTCCATGTGTCGGTGCGTTCTTCCTCCCGGTAGCGTATTTCCACTTCCTCGGTCAAGGTCAGCTTATATTGCTGATTGAAAATCCGCTGTAATTCGCTTTGTACCTCGGCGCGGGTGTAGCTCTGATATTTTGCGGTCAGATAGGACGCTAATTCGTGTGGGTTATGTCCGATATTTGCAAGGTCATAGCGGTACTCGTCATAGCCCGGATTGTCGCGCTCGATATTGTCAATCCTGCTTTGCAGCTCGTTTTCCAATCCGGCGTAGCTGTTTTCCACTTCCACAAGGTCGCTGTCCTCGGAGGTATAGGACGTTCCAAGCACGCCGTTTAAGGTGCCGGAAAACATTGCCCCACAAGAGGACAGCCCGGACATAACCATGATAAAGAGCAGCAGCACACCGACAGCGATTGCCACACCCGCCGGGTGCCTTGCCACAAATGCTGCGGTCTGCTTCGTTTTCTCGGCGGCTTTGGCTGCCGCCTTGCGGGTGCGTTCTGCCGCGCCCTTGATGCCCTTTGCGGTATTGCGGGCTTCCTTTGCATACTGCCGCTTGATTTTCTGCTTCTGCCAAAACCGGGAAATGGGGTTACTGGTTAGCTGCGAATTCTCATGCAGGGTCTTGTGATACTGAAAATCCACATTCGCCCGAAAAGCCGCTTTTTCTGCCTTTGCCGCTTCCCGGTAGGGTTTCAGTTTATGGCTGCGGTAGCCCTGCTTGATTTTCCGCGCCCCGTACTTCAATCCCCGTTCTGCGGTTTCCTCGCTCTTGTGTGCGCCCTCCACGCCGGAATTATCCTTTTCGACAGAATGGATTTTGTTATGTACCAAAATCCCGGCTTCCTGTGTGGGGCGGGATAGTGGGTTGTGCTTCTCCTTAAATCCGGGTGGCTTGTCCTTTTCCTCAAAGTGCAGGCGGGTCTTGCCTTTCCCGGTGGTTTCGTCAAAGGTGCGCTCTTTTACCAGTTTCTTTTCTTTGGGGATAGCCGCCTTTGCCTTATCCAAGCGGTCGGCGGCTTTGTCGGATTTCTTGATATATTTTTCAAGCTCCGGGGTAGAAAGTTCTTCATCAGTAAATTGCAGCCGGGAAGATTTCGTCCCTGCGGTAGCTTCTGCCTGCGCCCTGCGTACCGCTTTTTTAGACGCTTTGCGGGTATGGGCGGCTTCGATATGCTCCATGACGCGCTCCGTTTTGCCTGTGTCCGCTTTGGGGGCAGCTCCCGGCGCGTGGGGAAGCGGGATTGTATCAGATACCGGGTTAAGCTGTGCCGCCGCGTCCTGTGTTGTCTGTTGCTCCGGGGATTTCTGAAAATCCGCGTCCTGCGTCCGTTTGCTGATACGCTCGGCGGTCTGCTGTGTTTCGTTTACTTCTACAAGCCCGTCGCGGGTCATTTTCTGCGTGATTTTATCACGGGGCTTTAATGGGTCTTTCAAGTGTTACCACCTCCAATCCGCGCCCCTGCAAGGGCGCAATACTCGGCGTTCAGTTCAATCCCGATATAGCGACGGTCAAGGCTTTTCGCTGCAAGCCCGGTTGTACCACTGCCGAAAAACGGGTCAAGGACAACGCCGCCCGCCGGACAGCCCGCCAGTATGCACGTTTCCGCAAGTTTCGGGGGATAAGCGGCAAAATGCCCGCCCTTATACGGTACGGTATTGATAATCCAAACGTCCCGCTTGTTCCTTGTGGTCGGCATAAGGGCGTCGTCATAATAGCCGCCGCTGCGGGCTTTATTGATACCCTGTACCTTGCCCTGTCCCGGTACTTCCTCGGCGTATTTGTGTCCTGCGCCGCGCCCTTGCCTGTACCGCGCTGCCGTTCCCGGCGCGATTGGCTCCGCAATGGCGGCAGCGTCATAGTAGTATTTCTTTGATTTCGTCAGTAAAAAGATATGCTCATAGCAGCGGCTCGGTCGGTCGCGGCAGCTCTCCGGCATGGGGTTTTCTTTCAGCCAGATAATATCGCTGCGTAAATACCACCCGTCAGAGCGCAGGGCAAAGGCTAAAAGCCACGGAATACCGATTAAATCCTTTTGCTTGCAGCCCGCTTTCATGCCGCTGCCGCAGTATGTGTCCGCGATATTCAGCCAAAATGTCCCGTCGTCTTTGAGTACCCGGCGCAGCTCCCGGAATACTTCTACAAGCCGCCCGATATACTGCTCCGGCGTGTCCTCCCGTCCAATCTGCGCGTCAAGCCCGTAGTCCCTTAGTCCATAGTAAGGCGGGCTTGTGACGCAGCAATTCACGCTTTCACTCGGAAGCTCCCGCAGGGCATAGAGGGCGTCACGGTTGATGATTACGTCCATTTTCATGCTTTGCTCATTTCCTCCGGCTTTGTCGTAAGCAGACGGTAAAGCTCGGTGTCCGTCGGGAAACGGTCAATGAACGGCAGCACCACGTTTCCGTAAAAGATAAGCCCCTCGCCCGCTTCGGTGTGGGTTACATACTTCATCTGCTGCGGGGAGATGTTAAGCTGCTTTGCAAGGATAGCCCGGTCGCCCTGTGCCTGATTGAGCATGAGGACAAAATCAGAGTTTTCAAAAATATTCTCGACTTCGCGGCTGCTCAAAAGGTCTTTGACGTTCTGCGTGATAGCGGTCGGTATGCCGCCCCATTTCCGAAAACGCTTCCAAATCTCCACGCTGTAAGCTGCGGTCTGTTCCTCTTTGAGCAGCAAATGAAACTCGTCCATGTAGTAACGGGTTGCCTTTTTTTCGGCGCGGTTGACGGTCACGCGGTTCCACACCTGGTCTTGCACAATGAGCATACCTAACTTTTTGAGCTGCTTTCCAAGCTGCTTAATATCAAAGCAGACAAGACGGTTTGAAAGCTCCACGTTGGTACGGTGGTTAAAGACGTTCAGAGAGCCGGAAACATAAAGCTCCAATGCCGCCGCAATGCGGGCAGCTTCCGGCTCCGGCTGCTTCAAAAGCTCGTTGTAAAGGTCGCCCAAAATCGGCATTTTTGCCGGGTCGGGGTCTGCAAGGAAAGGTCGGTACACATTCCTAACGGCGCGGTCAATGACGGTCTTTTCCACGGGCTGCAAGCCCTCTTTGCCGCCGATAACAAGCTCGCAGAGGGAAAGGATAAAGTCGGATTTCAAGGCAAGCGGGTTGTCGTCCTCGGAGTAGTTGAGGTTAATATCCATAGGGTTCACATACTGGGGCTTGCCGTCCATGCCTTTTCCGGCAGGCGACAGGCGTATCACTTGCCCGCCCAAACGCTGCACAAGGGAGAAATACTCGGCTTCGGGGTCGCAGATGATAATATCGTCGTCAGTAATGAGAAAAGCGTTTGTCATTTCCCGCTTTGCCGCAAAGGATTTACCGCTTCCCGGTGTTCCAAGAATAAGCCCGTTTGGGTTTTTCAGTTGCTTGCGGTCGCAGAGTATCATGTTATTTGACAGCGCATTTAAGCCGTAGTAAAGGGCTGCGCCCCGCTGAAAAAGCTCCTGCGTGATGAACGGGATAAAAATAGCGGTGCTTGATGTGGTAAGTCCTCTTTGAATGGGGATAAGGTTCTCCCCAAGCGGGATAGAGGACATAAAGCCCGCTTCCTGCAAATAGTCAAGGCGGGTCAGAGCGCAGTTGTTTTTCTGTGCAAAGCCCGCCGTAGCAAATACGTCATTATCTAGTTTCCGTTTTGTGTCTGCCATGTTTACCACAAGGAACGTCAGCAGAAACATTCGCTCGTTGCGGCTCTGTAAATCCTGCAACAGATTTTTTGCTTCGCTGCCGAAAGTAGCAAGGTCGGACGGAATTATATCCATGTCATACCCGCTGCGTACCGCCTTTTTCTGTTCCTCAATCTTCATCTTGTCGAGGTCGGTTATCTTGCGCTTGATAGTCTTGATTGCTTCGCTCTGGTCGATACTGCGGATATGCATATTGACGATTATCCCGTTTTCAAGGTCGAGAATGTCCGAAAGCATACGGTCATTCAGCTCCGGCGCAAGGATTTCAAGGAACGATACCGCACCAAGTTTTCGCCCCATGCGGAACGTGCGCCCGTCGCCAAAACGGAACGAGGACGGGGCGATAAAGTCCTTTGTAGAAAGCCCCGACGGCACAAGCCAGTCCCAAGAGAAGCGGAACGGCTCGCCCTCCGGGTGGAAAATCCCATGCAGGACGTTCAAGCGTTCCTGTCCGTTCATGGGGCGGGCGGTTACACCAAGCACCTTAAAATTATTGAGTACGTCGGTTTCGATACGGGAAAGGCGGGCTTTTGCCGCCGCAAGATTGTCCGCTTCAATGGAAAAGGTAATGTACTTGCACTTTTCCAGTCCGTTGTTGCCTTTTTCAAGCTGATTTTTAAGCATATCCGCGTACTCCCTGCGGATAGAGTTAAAAGCGTCGTCCTGCGCCGGAATTTCGATAGCCGCCTGTGCCTTTTCCTTTCTTGCACCCTGATTGATGAAAGAGAGCTGCACCGAAACGGAAGCGTCAAAGTAGTTGAGAAAATCGCACCAGTTTTCAAAAATGGCTGTCTTATCGTCTGCCTGTGCAAGCTGATAGTTAATATCTTCAAAGACAAGGCTTTTACTGTATTTCTTTTCCGTTACCCTGCAAATCCCGTCCGGGTACATCTGCAAGTAGGGAATGGTCTGTTGTGCGGTGCGGGGCTTCCCGTCGCCCTTTGCCGCCTGTATCACGGCGGCGATTTCTTTCTTTTCTGCGCGGGTCAGCTTACGCTTCACGGGATTTTTTACCGCGCGGGTCATGGTTTTTCGTTCTGCCATTGACAATAGCCGATACCTCCTTTTCCAGTTTTCGTTGTTTTTCTATGACGGCATAAAAATTTTCCGTCTGATAGGGGCGTTCCTTTGGTCGGATAAACTTTGTCTGAATGACGTTCTTTATCACGATTTCAAGGGGCTGCCCGTGTTTTTCATACATTGCCAAGAGGAAGCAGGGAAGCATAACGACAATCATTGCAAATGCCGCCATGCTTGTTCCCGCGCTGTCTTTGAGCAAAAAGAAAAGCGGTAGTCCCATAGCGAGGGCTGCCGCAAAACATATAATCTGCCGCTTTGTCAGATTAAAAGCGACTTTCGTTTTGATTTTTGATAAGTCTTTGGGTACGGGTACATACGCCAAGTGAAAACCTCCTCCTTTCGGTCTTTAATGGGCGTTAAATATTGACTTCGCAAGTGCGCCTGTTTTGAATAGGGAGAAGCACAAAATCACGGTGTAGGCTGCAAGGGAGAAAATCGCGCTGTGCAGGTTGTCCGCTACAATCATGCTGCCAACCAAAACCGCATAAATGCCGACGCATATCATTATGAGGAAGCCTTGAAAACCGAGGGCGAACAGGGCTTTTAAGTAGTTGTTGCCTATCTGCCCCCACTCTCTGTTGGTCATAGTTGCAAACGGGATAGGCGATACCGAACAGTAAAGGTAAATTTCTATCATTCTGCCGTACAGGATAACCGTGATAAGCACCGACATGATTTTCATGCAAAGGCTCACAAGGCTTGTTTCCATAACGAGCAAAAGCAGTTCGGGGATTTCCATAGCGTCAAGTCCGGCTTGCATGGACGAGAGGGCGGCGTCAACGTCGATATTCGTATTGCCGCCGATCACGCCCGCTGCGCCGGAAACAACGTGCTGCGCCATATCGAACACCGCCATAGTGATAGTAAAGGTGTGGGTAACGAGATACACCGCTACCCACGCCTTGAAAAACCACTTAAAGAACATGAACGTGTCAATATCGTGCATATTGTTCTTTTCCGTTACCATGCTGATAAGCTCCACGCATAGAACGTAGGTAATGACAAGCCCCGCAATGGGTACAATCACATTTTCCGACAAACTCTGTATCATGGAAAATATGCCTGCGTTCCACCCCTGCGGGGTTTGTCCTACCTCTGCGGCGATAGTTCCGACTTTTTCGTTTACGTCCCCGAACATAGTTGACAGATTACCGTTAATGGCTCCAATGAGGATTTCCTTTATCCATTCGTTAATCGCGTCAAGTATGCTCTGCATAGGCTAACCCCGCCGCTTAACCGAACAGGCCGGAAAGCAGAGGTACAAGGGTGCCACCGATAAGGGCAACGCCGCCGCCCGCCATGAGCTGCTTCATGCCCTGGCTTTTTGCACCTGGGTTGTCATTTCCGTAGCCCTCCAAGAGGTTGATAACGCCCCAAATGCCAAGACCTGCTCCGAGAGCGATAACGAGTGTCTGTAAAACGCCTACTGCGCTGTTGAAAAATGCCATAATATAACTCCTTTCTGCCGCTGTGCGGCTGCCCGAAAAAGGGCATAAAAAACGGCGGTCAGTTTTCGATAACTGCCGCGGTCATAAGTCCCCGCGCTGCGTTTGTTGCTGCGGCGCGGCGGTATTCAGTTGTAAGGGTGCGGCTTCCTGCCGCGATACGCGCAAGGAGTAGGGGCGCGTACCATGTAGCCCGTGTTTATTATTTTTACTTTAAGCTCCCTCCTTTTCAAAAAGTGGTGTGTAGACAGGCATAATGCCGTACTGCCGTTCCCGGACAGCTTCGATATACTTGATATAGGAAATACCTGCCTGTCTTGTCCTGCGTTCCTGTTCCCGCTGCATTTCCTCGGCAGCTTCCACAAGCCCGCTGATAGCCCGGATTAGCTGCTGTTTTGCCTTTTTCTTTCTGATACGCTTATTCATTTTCTGTGTCCTCCTGCAAATCTGCTTCGTCAACTTCGTAATAGTCAAATACCTCGTCCGGCTTTACGATTGCAGGACGGCGGCGCAAGTGCTTTTCCATGTCAAAGGCATTTTTCTTGTCAAAGTCGGAAAGGTACTTGTACTTCGGGTGTTTGGTAATATCGTATTTTTCGGAGAAGAACGGACGCACCCCGCGTAGTTGCAAGATACATTTCCCGCCGTCCATGACCGCAATTTCATCTTCGCTCATAAGCTGCTTGCCTAACTTCTGATAGTTCAGCCCGTGGGAAAGCTCCCGTCCTCTTGTTTCGGAAGTGTTGAAGCTGTCAATGGTTTCTTTCCCCAAGATTTCCGACATTTCTTTAAGGGTCGTTTTCTCCTTGCCGCCCAAGAACAGGGTCGTATCGCAGTTGCCGACAATGGTATCGGCGTTGTCCTTGTAGATAGCCTTTAGCTGCGACTGGCTCTGCAAGATGATGGACGCGGAGATTTCGCGGCTCCTTATCGTGGCAATGAGTTTTTCAAACTTCGGTATCTGCCCGATATTTGCAAACTCGTCAAGCAGACAGCGCACATGAACAGGTAGCCGCCCGCCGTACACATCATCTGCCTTGTCACAAAGCAGATTGAAAAGCTGTGTGTAAAGGATTGATACAACAAAGTTAAAGGTGTCGTCGGTGTCGGAGATAATAACAAAAAGCGCGGTCTTTCGGTCGCCTAAGGTGTCAAGCTCCATTTCGTCGGTTTCCATCAGCTCGCGCAGTTCCCGAATGTCAAAGGGGGCAAGACGCGCACCGCAGGAAATGAGGATAGAGCTTCTTGTTTTTCCGGCAGACAGCAAAAACTTCTTGTACTGGCGCACCGCAAAATGTTCCGGGTCTTTTTCCTCCAAGCGTTCAAACATGAGGTCAACGGGGGATTGAAATTCCGGGTCGTCCTCGCGGGCTTCCGACGCATTTATCATTTCAAGCAGCGTCGTAAAGTTTTTCTCATTCTCCGGGGCTTCGTACCAGATGTAGCCGATAAGGGCGCAGTAAAAAAGCCGTTCCGATTTCACCCAAAAATCCTCGCCGGATTTTTCCCCGTCGCCTTTGGTGTTGGCGATAATGGTATTTACCAGTTTCAAAATATCCTTTTCGCTGCGCAGATAGGCGAAGGGATTGTACCGCATGGATTTCTTGAAATTGATGGTGTTTAGCACCTTGATTTTGTACCCGCCCCGCTGCAAGAGCTTTCCACACTCGATTAAAACCGTTCCTTTCGGG
>NZ_JADNHD010000026.1:0-15468 GCF_015553695.1 Ruminococcus sp. BSD2780120874_150323_B10 | reverse complement strand
TTCCATTTATGTAGTCCATTACTACCTTCTTCTTGAATTCATAACTGTATTTTGACATAAAAATACCGACCTCCAAAATTAGATTTTTTAGGTCTAACTTTTGGGGGTCGGGTCAGTCTGCTTTGCAGGCGGTTTTTTTGCATAGTATAGATTAAAACAGAGCTTTGATAGAATGTTTTGCCAAATCAAGTAATTATAAAAGTTTGGTCAACCTTTTCAAAGGTTGTGGGTGTGGGCAACGCCCATAAAACTTTAATCTATTGCAAATTTTAATAGCCAAACGGCAAGCCTTTTGGCGGCTTGAACATAATGGAGAAAGCCTTTTAATTGCGTAAGCAAAAATATGGCAGAAAGATTATTTTATAAGTTTGTTGCCTGTAAACTACTTATGCACTATAATAAAATGCCTACCATTCCGCTTTTCTTTTGCGTGAAAAGAAAAGCTCCAAAAGAAAGCACGCTTAAGGGGAAAGGGATTTCGAGTCCCTTTCCCCTTAAGTATCCCTTTTCCTTAGACGACCAAGGTCAGTGACCTTGGAACCTCTAACTTTTATTTTCCTAATAAAATTTGTACTTGGCAAAATAAGTCTTTTAATTATTTCCCTTTCAAAAATTATCACTTTTTTTAAACTAAACTTTATAACCTACAATGCACATTAATGGCTTATATACCGACAATTTTTTGCTTGTACCAATTTTATACGATTTTATTCGTCAATTATTTTTATAATTACTTTATCGAAAAAAGAAAAAATGCTTTTGTGGTATTATTAAAATAATATGATTTTTACGGGAGGACGAGCTTCTATGTCAGGCGTAATCAGAATTTTTGTAGAAAAAAGAGATGGCTTTAATGTTCTTGCAAAGCAGACTTTGTGGGACATTCGCCACAACCTTGGTATGAGAAATGTTACCGACCTTCGATACATTATGAGATATGATATTGAGGGACTTTCACTCGACGAGTACAACGCAGCAAAAGGTACTATTCTTTCAGAGCCGAATGCGGATGTTATTTATGAGGAAACACTTCCTGTTGAGGACGGCTGGAAGGTATTTGCAATGGAATATCTCCCGGGTCAGTATGACCAGCGTGGCGACTCTGCCGAGCAGTGCGTACAGCTTCTTACACAGGGCGAACGCTGCAAGGTGCTTACAGCAAGAGTTGTTGCCGTAACAGGTGATATTTCGGATGATGACCTTAAAAAGATTGAGGATTACCTCATCAACCCTGTAGAGAGCCGTCTTGCCTCTCTTGAAAAGCCGCAGACACTTGACGTTGCAACTCCTGTTCCTGCCGATGTTAAGCGTGTAGAAGGCTTTATAAAATTTAACGACGAAGAAATGGAAAAGTATTACGGCTCAATGGGCTTTGCTATGACATTGTCAGACCTTAAGTTCTGCCGTGACTATTTCAGAGATACAGAAAAGCGTGACCCGAGTGTAACAGAGCTTCGTGTTATTGACACATATTGGTCTGACCACTGCCGTCACACAACTTTCCTTACAAAACTTGAGAAAATCGAAGTTGAAAAGGCAGCTCTCGGTTCGGTAATCGAGGACGCTCTCAATGAGTATTATGCTACCCGTGACGAGGTTTACGGAAAAGATACAAAGAGAATCGTATCTCTTATGGATATGGCTCTTATCGGTATGAAGTCACTTAAGAAAAAAGGTCTTATTCCTGACCTTGACGAGAGCGAAGAGATTAACGCTTGCTCAATCGAAGTTCCCGTAACTATTGACGGCAAAACAGAGCAGTGGCTCGTTCAGTTTAAGAATGAAACCCATAACCACCCGACAGAAATCGAGCCTTTCGGCGGCGCAGCTACTTGTCTTGGCGGTGCTATCCGTGACCCGCTTTCAGGTCGTTCATATGTATATCAGGCAATGCGTGTTACAGGTTCGGGAGATCCGACTATTCCTGTAAAGGACACAATGCCCGGTAAGCTCCCATCAAGAAAAATTACAACAGGTGCGGCTAACGGTTACAGCTCATACGGCAACCAGATCGGTCTTGCAACAGGTCAGGTTACAGAGCTTTATGACAGCGGCTATGTAGCGAAAAGACTTGAAATCGGTGCAGTTATCGGCGCATCACCAAAGGAAAATGTAATTCGTGAAGTTCCGCTCCCTGATGATATTATCGTACTCTTAGGCGGCAGAACAGGTCGTGACGGATGCGGCGGTGCAACAGGTTCTTCAAAGGCTCACACAGAAAGCTCTATTGAAACCTGCGGTGCAGAGGTTCAAAAGGGTAACCCACCAACAGAGCGTAAGATTCAGCGCTTGTTCCGCAATCCTAAGGTTGCTAAACTTATTAAGAGATGCAACGACTTCGGTGCAGGCGGTGTATGCGTAGCTATCGGTGAGCTTGCCGACGGTCTTGCAGTTGACCTTGACAAGGTAACTAAGAAGTATGACGGCCTTGACGGTACAGAGCTTGCTATTTCAGAGAGCCAGGAGAGAATGGCTGTTGTTCTTGACAAAAAGGATGTAGAAACCTTTATTGCCGAGGCAGAGAAAGAGAACCTTGAGGCTACAGCAGTCGCAATTGTTACAGAAAGCCCAAGACTTACAATGACATGGAGAGGCGACAAGATTGTTGACCTCAGCCGTGAATTTTTGAATACAAACGGTGTTACACAGCTTTCATCAGCTTATATTACAGCACCAAAGGCAGAGGATTGCTACCGTAAGGCTTGTCCTGCTGTATTAAAGGATATGCCTGCCGACAAGGCACTTGAAGAAAATATGGCTCGTCTTGAGGTTTGCTCACAGATCGGTCTTTCAGAGCGTTTTGACGCATCTATCGGTGCTGCAACAGTAATTATGCCGTTTGGCGGTAAGAACCAGCTTACTCCGCAGGAGGCTATGGCCGCTAAGATTCCTCTTGAAAAAGGCGAAACAGATGACGCTACAGCAATGAGCTACGGCTTTATTCCGGGTGTTTCACGCTGGAGTCCGTTCCACGGTTCGGCATACGCAGTAGTTGAGTCACTCTCAAAACTTCTTGCTATCGGTGCCAACCCACTTACAGCACGCCTTACATTCCAGGAATATTTTGAAAGATTAAAAGATGTACCGGAGCGTTGGGGTAAACCTGCCGCTGCACTTCTCGGTGCAATGGAAGCACAGCTTAAACTCGGTATTCCGTCAATCGGCGGTAAGGACAGTATGTCGGGTACATTTGAAACAATTGATGTTCCGCCTACACTCGTAAGTTTTGCGGTTGCTATGACAAAGGCAAGCAAGACAGTATCAGCCGAGTTCAAAAATGTAGGTTCAAAGGTTATTTATGTACCTGTTCCTGAAAATAAAGAAACTCTTATGCCTGATTGGGACAAGCTTATCGCTATGTACAAGGCTGTTTACAAACTCTTTGACGAGGGCAAGGTGCTTTCTGCATCTGTTGTTAAAGAGGGTGGTGCGGCCGCAAGCGTATGTAAGGCTTGTTTCGGTAACGGCTATGGATTTAAATTTACAAATAAACTCACAAATGACGAGCTTTTCGCCCCTCTTTCAGGTTCACTTGTTCTTGAGCTTGCAGACGGTGCGGAACTTGACAACAGTGTAGTAAGCTATGACCTCGGTACAGTTACAAACGACGGCAAGGTTACAGTAAACGGTGCTGCTGTTGATGTAAATACACTTATCGAAAAGTGGACTGCTCCGCTTGAAAAGGTATTCCCGACAAAGGCAGAGTGCCCTGAAATTGCGGTTGATATTCCGCTCTTTACACAGAGAAACACAAGTTCACCTGCAATTAAGACTGCTAAACCTACAGTATTTATCCCTGTATTCCCGGGTACAAACTGCGAGGTTGACTCTGCAAGAGCTTTTGAAAAAGCGGGCGCAAATGTTGAACTCCTTATCGTAAAGAACCTTACATCCGCTCATATCGAAGAAACAATCAAGGCTATGGAGAAAATCATTTCTAAGTCACAGATGATTATGTTCCCGGGCGGTTTCTCCGGCGGTGACGAGCCTGACGGTTCAGGTAAGTTTATTGCTACTACTTTCCGTAATCCAAGAATTGCGAACGCTGTAAATGAGATGCTCAAGAACCGTGACGGTCTTATGCTCGGTATTTGCAACGGTTTCCAGGCACTTATCAAACTCGGTCTTGTACCTTACGGCGAAATCAGAGAACTTAAGCCGACAGACCCGACACTTACATTCAACACAATCGGCAGACATATCTCTCATATGGCTTACACAAGAGTTACTTCCGTTAAGTCACCTTGGTTTGCAAGTGTAAATGCAGGCGATGTATTTGCTATTCCTGTGTCGCACGGTGAGGGCAGATTTATGGCTGACGAGGCAACAGTTAAGATGCTTGCCGAAAACGGTCAGATTGCTACACAGTATGTTGACCTTAACGGCAACCCAAGTGCAGACATTACATATAATGTAAACGGTTCCGTATGCGCTATCGAGGGTATTACTTCACCTGACGGCAGAATCTTAGGAAAAATGGGCCACAGCGAAAGAAAGGGCGACAGCCTCTACAAGAATGTTCCGTTTGCTAAGGACCAGCTTATCTTTGAAAGCGGCGTTAAGTATTTTAAGTAATTAATGCTTATTCTTAAAGCAATATAGATAAAATGGCGGCTAAACACATATTTATGTTTAGTTGCCATTTTTGATATTTACTTGACATATTTTGCGATATATTATATCATATATAATGTTAATTTTAATAATTAATGAGGTATTTAAAGAAAAAGGAGTAAAAACAATGGCTTTTTGTAAAAATTGCGGCAATAACATTCCGGACGGAGCAACATTCTGCTCACATTGCGGAACACCCGTTTATGACACAACTTCGCAGGCGCAGACTCAACAGCACCAGTACGGCACACAGCATAACAACTTTTTGAACAGTGATGATGTTACAGCAGAGTTTGATCCTATGGATATCAAAGAAAACAAGGTTATGGCAGTGCTTGCTTATATCGGTTTGCTTGTACTTGTACCTATTTTTGCGGCAAAGGATTCAAAGTACGCAAGATTTCATGCAACACAGGGTTTGAATATTACTGTTTTATCTGTTGCACAGGCTATTATTTACTATATTTTAGCCACAATTATAAGCATCGTATTCCGTGGAAGTATTATTTTTGGAGTAGGCGGAGTTTTGCTTACAATACTCGGTTTTATAAACACAATTTTGTCAATTGCTTTTATTGTTCTTGCAATTTACGGTATTGTAAACGCAGTACAGGGTAAATGCAAAAAGCTCCCTATTATCGGAAAATTCGATATTCTCGGTAAATTTGTGAAATAATAACAGAATTTATTAAATGCCCTACTATGGTTATACGCCATAGTAGGGCATTTTGTTTTGTTATCAAAAATCGGGGTGAATTAGTGTCTACCAAACTTTTATAATTACCTGACGAAGTATTCCGCTAAACAGTAATGTATTATTGTTGCTCCAATATATTAAGACAGAAGCTTTTTAATTAATTTAACATAGCTTTGTATTATAATTTATATTATAAATTAAATTTTGCTGATATTAAGAACTTGTTTGTGAAAATGAACAAAAAATAACGGTTAAATTTTATTCCTCTTAAGATAAACATTCGTATTTACCATTATATAAGGGGAAAAATAATTATTATAATAAATAGTAAACATTGTTATTATGCCTTGTTTTTGGAGGTGATTTTTGTTAAGCAGGCAATTATTTAGAAACTTTTTGTAATTTTATGGTTTTTAGGTTTTGAAATTAACATTTTACGGGAGGAAAAAGCGTGAAAAAGAATAAAAGAATAATCAGTGCGGCTCTTGCGGCAAGTATGTTGTTGCCTTGTTTTGCAACAGCTGCGGTGTCGGCAAATGCGGCAGTTGTATCAGATGAAAATTCGGTTTCTGTCGGCGATTACGATTTAATGGACAACATTCAGGACGGTGTAATTTTGCACTGTTTTAACTGGAAGTACAATGATATTAAGGCAGAATTAAATAATATTGCCGAGGCAGGTTTTACAACAATTCAAACTTCACCTGCACAGCCCGGCAGCGGAACCGGTACATGGTGGTGGTTGTATCAGCCGTTGGGATTTTATATAGGTACTAGCGAACTCGGTACAAAGGCAGAGTTGGAATCACTATGTAAAGAAGCCGAAAATTATGGTATCAAGGTAATAGTTGATGTTGTAGCAAATCATCTTGCAGGCGACCATTCAAGAATAGAAGAAGATTTAAAGCCATCAAAGTATTGGCATACTTTTGGAGGCGGTATTGACTGGAAAAACAGATGGCAGGTAACACACGGAGAAATCGGTATGCCTGATATCGCAACTGAAAATTCATATGTTCAGCAAAAAGTAGGAAAATATATGCAGGAATTAAAGTCAGTCGGTGTTGACGGTATTCGCTGGGACGCAGCAAAACATATTGGCGTTCCGAGCGAGGGCGATAATTTCTGGAGTTCGGTAACAAAGTATGGTTTATATAACTATGGCGAAATTCTTACCGGTCCTGATGACAGAGAAACCGGAAATGAAGATATAATGAAAGAATATACAGACTATATTACAGTAACCGACAGCAATTACGGTAAAGCTCTGCGTGATTCATTTAATTCCGGTGATGCACCCGATTCGTCTGGAAACTGGTGCAATCGTGGTATTTCCTGCGATAAACTCATTTATTGGGCCGAAAGCCATGACACATGGTCAAATAACAAAGATTGGGGCTATTCAAATGATATGAGTCAGAATGTTATTGACCGTGCATATGCTGTTGCGGCAAGCCAAAATGAAGTAACGGCTCTTTATTTTTCTCGTCCGTCATCAAAAATTAAAGATAATATAAAAATCGGTGAAAAAGGCAGCACTCACTTTACAAGCAGTGAGGTTGCGGAAGTTAATAAATTCCACAATGCCATGAACGGAAAAGCCGATTGTTATAAAAAATCAAACGACTGCAGCGTAATTACCCGTAAAGACGGCGGTGCTGTTATTGTAAAAGGCAGCGGCAGCGGTAATGTTTCTGTTGAAAACGGCGGAGGCTATGCAAAACCGGGTACATATGTTGACAAAATTTCCGGCAACACATTTACGGTTACTTCATCATCAATCAGCGGTAAGGTCGGCTCAAGCGGTATTGCCGTTATTTATGAAGAAGAAAATCCTAAGCCAAAGGTAAGTGTAACTCCGGGTTCTTCTACATACGAAACAGAAACTTACACACTTACATTAAATACCAAGAACGCTGAAAACTCGCAGTATTCCGTTGACGGCGGTAAATATCAGTCATTCAGTGACGGTACGAAAATTACAATCGGCGCAGGTCTTGCGTACGGTACAAAGACAACAATCAATGTAAAGGCAAGCAACGCCAACGGTTCAGCCGATAAAACCTACATTTACACAAAGGTTGACCCGACATTAACGCAAAAAATTTACTTTGACAATTCATCTTATAACTGGTCAAATATATATGCTTATATTTATTCAGATGCAGTTTCTAATGCAAAATGGCCTGGCGAAAAAATGACTTTGGATTCTTCTACAGGTTATTATGTAATTGAAGTTTCAGATTCACTTGCAAACGGTGCGGTTATTTTCAGTGACGGCACAAACTCTGCAAGCAAGCGTTATCCTGCAGATGCAAAGCCGGGATTAAATCTCAACGGCGCTACAAAGATATTCAAAGCAAATCACACTTTTGAAGATTATAATACGCCTGTACCAACCCAGAGTACAACAGCACAACCTACTACGGCAAAGCCTACAACAGTACAACCTACTACGGCACAACCTACTACATCTCCTGCTGAAAGCGTACTTATCGGTGATACAAATCAGGACGGTAAAATTACAATCAGCGATGTAACTGAAATTCAGTTTTGCATCAATGAAATGATTACATTTAATCAAAAACAAAAGATTGCTGCCGATGTTGACGAAGACGGTTCTGTTGATATCAGAGATGCTACATACATTATGCTGTACATTGCAAATCAGCCAAGCAGTGAGGCCAAGGTAGGTCAATACAAAGGCGGAATCGCTCCGACACAGCCGACAACGGTTAAACCTACAACACAGCCTACTACAGCGCCGACACCGACAACCCAACCTACAACTTCATCTGTATCTGACAAATATACTATGACATTTACAGATAACTACAACTGGGGTAATGTGAATTGCTACTATTGGTCTGACAGCAATACAAAAATGACATCATGGCCGGGAAAATCAATGACAAAGTCAACAACAAATGAATTAGGTCAGAGTGTTTATACCATTGATATTCCAAGCGACGCTACATATGTAATATTCAACAATGGCAGCAGTCAGACTGTTGATATTCCTGTTACAGGCAGTGCCAAGTTTTATATTTCGGGCAGTTCAAACGGAAAATATACCGTTAATAACTGATGATTTTAAAAATTGCATTGAAATAAAAAATAAGAGTGATATAATAAAGCTGTCAGGTTTTGTCAATCTGACAGCTTAAGTATATATTTTGTAATCAGGAGTATTGTTTATATTTATGGAGAATCAAATCGAAAAAAATATCGAGCATTTAAGAAATTCTCAACTTTTTCATGGATTTACCGATGATGAAATTGAGAAATTTCTATATAATACTAAATTTAAGATTTTTGAACTTAATCGTGGCGCAATACTTAATGTTGAACTTGATAAATCAATTTTTGTTTTATACGGTTCAATAGCTTCTTATGAAACAAATATAGACGGTGTGAAAACATTTATAAATCATTTTGAACCCGACGGAAACGAATTGATAGCCATAAGCTTGGATACTCCGTATCCGACGGTATCGGTAGAGGCAAGGAAAAAATCGGTTGTTTTGTCACTTGAAACAAATTCGTTTTTAATAACCGATCCGTCAATTATTTTTTTACAAAACAGAATTCAGCAAAACATTATCAGTATTTTTTACAGAATGACAGAAAATGTTATGCAGCGCATAATTGCTAATGCGGAATCTCTTTCGAAAAATAAAATTATTAAGTATTTGCGACAATTAAAAAGCGAGCAAAAAAGTGACAAATTACAAATTCCTTTTACAAGACAGGAGCTCGCAGACCATTTACAAATGGATATAAGCACATTGATGAGAGAATTAAAGAGTTTGCAAGAAAGCAATGTGCTTACCTATGAAGGAAAAATAATTACGATTTTGAATATCTGACACTACTATACTTCTCAAAAGGGCAGCCCATTATTTGGGCTGCCCTTCAAATATGGATTATAATTTATTTTATTGCAGAAAATTTAATTAAGCGGGGAAAAATGCACCGGCTGTAATGTCAAGGTAGTTAAGTCCGGAGTAATTCGGATATTCTGACTTTACTTTTTCCTTAAATTCTTCGGCATTGGCTGACTTGTTTGCAATAGACTTAATATTCTTTACATAGTCAATCTTAGTCTTTACATCGTTTGTATCTTCCGGGTCATAGTGCGATGTGAGAATAAGGTCATAATTTTTGTTAATATAGCCCTCAAGTTCGGCAATCATTGCGTCGGCATGTGCTGCACCGCCGATAATAGAGTGACAATCGTGACCGAGCATATGAGTGTAAATAACATTGATTTCAGGGAAAACAATATCAAAAGCATCAGCAGTTTCTACAATGCTAAGTTCGGTATCTGCGATTTTTAATGTTTCGCCTGCAATAATATTTGTAACCGAGTGAATTGATGAATCAAAGATATTGCCGAAAGCCTTTGTGAAATTTTCTACTAAAGCTTTACCGCCACCGACAGTGCCGTAAGTATTTGCCTTTTTAGTAGCATATTTCTTTACATTCGGCAAGAATGTGCCGCCGCCCATATGATAAGCGAGTACAACACCCTCAACTTGAGTACCTGTATCTTTAATAAACTGCTCAAGCTCTGCAATGTTGTCATTAAAGCAAGGCGATTCGATAACAACTGTTTTGTTGTTTTTTACAAGCATAATTGCTTCATCGTCAATAAAGTCATTTGTACGGTAAACCAACAACTTTACTTCACCGAATGAATATTCAAAGATAGTGCCTTTTTCTAATTTGATTTCTTTGTAATCTGTCTTTTTCATAATAAAACCTCCGTAAAAATGTTTATGTGTTGAATTTGTTGTAACATTAATGATTACAACGATATATTATCACAAGCTCGTTGTAATGTCAATAGTTACAACGACAAAAATAAAAAAAGATTTTAAGAATTTTCAAAAAGAAGAAAAATACTTAAAATCTTATTATTAATCAAATTATTTTATTGTTGCGATTTTATTATATTTTGCGTATCGTCCAAAACATCTTTTAATGTAACAGACGCAAGCTCTTTTTCCATTGCCTGCTGTACTTTTATGAGCCTGTCGTCAAGAACGGCGTGAATGTTTCGTCCGACGGGGCAGAGCGGGTTAGGATTTTCGTGGAAATGGAAAAGCTCGCCGTCACCCACGCAATCTACCGCTTTATAAATATCAAGAAATGTTATATCATTTTCAGGCTTTGCCAGAACAGCACCGCCCGAACCCCGTGCTACTTCCACTATACCCGCTTTTTTTAACTGCCCGAGAATTTTACGGACAATTACAGGATTAACATTGGTGCTTGCAGCCAAAAACTCGCTCGTAATCTTGTTACTGTCACCGAAAGTTTTTATGCAGGTAAGAATATGAACGGCAAGAGTAAATCTGCTTGAAATCTGCATATATGTTCACCTCATTATAAAAAGGATTACAGTAAGAAAAAACACGCTGACCGAGCGGTTAGCGTGTAATGGTCGGGATGACAAGATTTGAACTTGCGACACCACGCCCCCCAGACGTGTGCGCTACCAAGCTGCGCTACATCCCGTTGCAACATAATCTATTGTACCAAATGAATGTAAAAAAGTCAAGAGATAAGAGTTAATCTTCTAAGTATTCGTGCGGAACAGGCTTATAATTTTTAAATTTGTATTTATCAGCTAAGTTTAAATCAGCTTCATTTTGTATGTTAAGCAAATTTTTCAAAACTTTGCAATCGTCATATAAATAGGTATCATATTTGCTCCATACTAATTCTTCCGTTTGCCAGTTCTTCTGACAATTGTTTTGCAATTTCAGATAAATGGACACCTTTAATTTTCAATAAATTTTCTAAGTTTATCAAGGTGTTTTCTTAAATCTGACTCACCTTGTTTGTATATTTTTTCTATTATTTCGGGGTTGCTTTCAGTTCTGCCTATGCCAAGACTTTGATTTGGCGCAATTACATAAACAAGTCCCTGTTCTTCAAGCATTTTTATATCTTCAAGCTGTTTGTTATACATTTGCGGTCTGTTTAAAAGCGCCTTTGCAAATTCAGGTTTCTTTCTGTAGCGCTTTGCGGAAAATTCGAGCGTTTTGTCGGCTTTTTTGCGGTAATCCCTTGCCTGCGTAAGTATAACTATGCATTTGTCACAGCCGTCATCAAAAGCGTGTTTAAACGGAATGCTGTCGGTAATTCCGCCGTCAAGATATTCGTTTCCGTTTATTATAATCGGCTGAAAAAGCAGCGGTAATGCGCAGGTCGCTCTTAGTATTTCAAATTTTCTGTCATAGCGTGAAACAGGCACATACTCGGTTTTGCCTGTGTTTATATTTGTAAGAGTTGCGATTACATCACCTTTAAATTTTGCAAAAGTATCGTAGTCAAAGGGAACAAGTTTATTTGGAATTTCGTCCATTATAAAATCAAGGTTAAAGTAACAGCGCTTTTTAGGGCTTAGCAAATATTTAGTGCCCATATATCTTTTGTCATTTAAGTACTTTGTGCCGATTATATAGTTTCTGCCGATCTGCTTTGAAACATAAGATACGGCATTTGAAATGCCTGCCGAAGTTCCTATTACATAATCGGCGTAAATATTTTCTTTCAACATTTCGTCCATAACGCCGCAGGAGTAGTAGGTGCGTGCTGCACCGCCCTCAACTACAAGACCTATTTTCATATTATCACATCCTATAAAGATATTTTACTACAAAATCGGTAAATTTCAATACACATATATTGACAAAATAAAATTAATGTTTTTATAAATCTGTAAATACTTGCTCAACAAAACAAATAAATAATTTGCGTAAATATTTGCTTATTTTAAGATTAAATATATAAAATATTAGCAAAATAATCAAAACCGTTTTGCGCTTATTGTGCAATAATCAGGTTGCCAATTTAATACATTTTTGTTATGATAAAAGCGTTAAAATGTATTTTATACGCAAATAAGAGGTTTTTGCTTATTTTGTCGTATGTGTAATTTTATTACGGTGTTATTCTCCATTGCTTTGACTGGAAATACACCGACATTATAGCAGAACTTAAGAACATTGCGGAGGCAGGATTTACTTCAATCCAGACTTCTCCTGTTCAGGGAAACAATAACTACGGTTCATGGTCTGCATACAGTGCATAATCGCATTATAGTTTTATAGACGAACAGAATTTAACCCCCTCAATTGAGGGGGTTATTTTTATACTTAATTTTTAGCAGCCGCAGCCACAACCGTTAGAAGACTCGTTACCGCCACAACAAGCAAGGATAACTATAAGAAGAATAACCCATGAGCAGCAGTTGTTGCCATTACCGAAAAAGTTACACATAAGCGTTTGCCTCCTTTCTGTTTACACTACATAATATTGCAAAATACAGAAAGTGTGACTGTATAAATAAAGATGTTAAAAGACTAATTGCAATAGTTGCGAAAGTTGTGGTTTAGGATACTTTCCATCGGGCAACAAAGTAAAGCAAAACTAAACTTTTGGTGGTGAACCATATTTTTACATTAAACCAACAAACTAAAATCCGCTCAAATTATAATAAAATTGAGCGGATTAATAATTATATTGATATTATACTGTAATTTACTGCTTTTACATTTCAGCTCTGTTAATTGCATTAAGAACGCCGAGAACAGATGCAACATTGACATTTGAATCAATGCCTATACCAAAAATGTTCTTTCCGTCAGGCTTTTTGAGTTCAATGTAAGAAACAGCTTTTGAATCTGAACCCTGTGAAATAGCGTGCTGGCTGTAAGAGATAAATTCGTATTTGTCGAGTCCGAATTTCTTAATAGCATTAAAGAATGCGTCAATCGGTCCGTTGCCTACGCCGCTTAATGTAACTTCATCGGCACCGTTAATAGTCATCTTGCCCTTGAAGTGCACATAATCTTTACCGTTTTCGCTTTCTTCGTAAATTTTACGCTTTGTAAGAGCGTATTTCTGATTAACTTCAAGATAGTTTTCGCTGAATACTTCAAAAAGTTCTTTCGGAATAAGCTCTCTGCCGAGTTCTTCACACTTTTTCTGAACAAGTTTAGAAAATTCAGGGTGCATCTTCTTTGGAAGGTCATATCCGAAGTTATGGCTCATTACAAATGCGGCGCCGCCCTTACCTGATTGAGAGTTGATTCTGATAATAGGTTCGTACTCTCTTCCGACATCGGCAGGGTCGATAGGGAGATATGGAATTTCCCAATATTCTGTGCCGCTGTCTTTCATATACTGCATACCTTTATTGATAGCATCCTGATGAGAACCCGAAAAAGCAGTAAATACAAGTTCACCGATATACGGCTGACGAGGATTGATTTTCATATCTGTGCATCTTTCGTAAATCTCTCTGAGCTTTGGAAGATTAGAGAAGTCGAGTTTAGGGTCAACTCCCTGTGTAAACATATTAAGTCCCATTGTAACAATGTCAAGGTTACCGGTTCTCTCGCCGTTGCCGAAGAGTGTGCCCTCTACACGCTCTGCACCTGCAAGAAGTGCAAGCTCGCCCGACGCAACGCCTGTGCCTCTGTCATTGTGCGGATGCAAGCTGATTATGCAAGCCTCTCTGTTCTTTATATGTTTAATAAAATATTCAACCTGATCTGCGTATGTGTTTGGTGTGCACATTTCAACAGTATTAGGAAGATTGAGAATAACAGGGTTTTCTTTTGTAGAACCGAGAGCTTCCATAACTTTATCGCAGATGTAAACAGCGTTCTCAACTTCTGTACCGCTGAAACTTTCGGGAGAATACTCAAATCTAAAGTTTGTATCGCCTGTATATTCGTCTGTAAGCTGTTTGATGAGCTTTGCACCCTCAATGGCAATCTTAGTTACGCCTTCCATATCTGTTTTAAATACAACTTTTCTCTGTAATGTAGAGGTTGAGTTATAGAAATGGATAATTACATTTTTAGCGCCCTTAACTGCCTCGAAAGTTTTGCGGATGAGGTGCTCTCTTGCCTGAACAAGTACCTGAATTGTAACATCATCGGGAATATGGTTGCCCTCAATCAATTCACGGCAGATTTCGTACTCTGTTTCAGATGCGCTCGGAAATCCTATTTCAATTTCCTTAAAGCCCATATCAACAAGCGTGTGGAAAAATTCAAGTTTTTCTTCCATATTCATAGGGTCAACAAGCGCCTGATTGCCGTCACGCAAGTCAACACTGCACCATATCGGTGCTTTTGTAATTACATTGTTTGGCCATTCTCTGTTTTCAAGCTTAATCTGCTGAAAAGGAATATACTTTTCAAATCCTGGTTTCATATAAAGTGCCTCCTAATTAATTGCACAAAAAATCGCCCCTAAAAAGGGACGAATAAAACATCCGTGGTACCACCCGGTTTTAGGTGCACATCACTGTACACCCCTTACAGACTTCCAACAAAGTCCTGACCGATAACGCAGTCTTGCGTTCTGCACTACATAACCTCGCACAGAAAACTCGGGGATGAGCTATACATATAAAGGTAATCACAGCTTTTCACCATACAGCTGCTCTCTGAAGAAATACCAAAATATCTTGTTCCCGTCATCGCTTTTAGAGGGATTTACTTGTTGTTACTATTATATAGAGAATAAAAACTTTTGTCAAGATTATTTCTCCTATAAAATACACTTTTCTTATATAATGTATATGGGAAGTAATAAGTATAAAGTACAGATATACATTTGAAATAACGAGTTGATAAAATAATTTTAAGTGAATTGAATAATCGACTAAATAATGGGTATAGTTAAAAGCGTTGAAAGTTTTATTATACACTAATATGAAAATGCGACAAATATGCGGCTTTTAAATTGTTTTTTAAGAAAAAATAAAAAATTTAAAAAAATTGAAAAAAGGGGTTGCAATTTGTAAAAAGGAGTGATATAATAACGAAGTCGCTTGAGGAAAGCACAAACAACAGAAAGGTTTGAAAACACAGAAAAAGCTTTTAAAAGTAATGAAAGAGATTTCAAAAACTTTTTAAAAACTTTAAAAAAAGTGTTGACAAACGAAAATGAATGTGATATAATAATTCACGCACTGTTGAGAGAGGTTCGGTAAGAACCGACAAAAAACTTTCCAAAAAGTGCGTAGGACCTTGAAAATTAAACAACGAGAAAGATAAAGGAACCCGTAATACTTTGAGGATACTCAAAGATTTACAGTGAGATGCACACAACAAAGCATCAGAAAT
>NZ_JADNHD010000025.1:0-19526 GCF_015553695.1 Ruminococcus sp. BSD2780120874_150323_B10 | reverse complement strand
CGAACACAGAAGTTAAGCTCAGTGGTGCCGAAAATACTTGGCTGGTGACGGCCCGGAAAGATAGGGAGATGCCAACACAGGCGAAACACCTAATCAGGTGTTTTGCACTATATTCCTCCATAGCTCAGTCGGTAGAGCGCATGACTGTTAATCATGATGTCACTGGTTCGAGCCCAGTTGGGGGAGCCATAACAGAGTAGTTTTTATAGCTGCTCTGTTTTTTGTTATCTAAAAGTTTGTCTAAATTACTATTATAGGCTCAATGTCAATAGTTGGGGTAAACCAAAAAAACAGAATATATGGGCTCTATGTCAATAGTTGGGGTAAACCCGAAAAAGAAGAATTGAAATGAACAAGCGATAGTAAATCAAGCTATCGCTTGTTTTTGCATTTGGTGAGAAATCATATGTAAAATACGGTTACGGAAACGCTTGCCACAGGAGCAACGATATCGACGCTTATAAAGATGAATAAAGATGTGCTTGCCAAAGGCAGGAATATCCTTTATAGGCTGTTCACAATAATCGTGAACCTTATCAGTTAAATTGCCACAGCAGGGACATTTATGAGGTTTTCTTTTTAATCAGCAGTTAATATGGATTGAATTATCAATTTCTTCAACTTTTTTCTATATCAACATCTTGCAATACTAAGAGTTTTTCGGTAAAATATTTGTAGAGCATATTTGTTTCTCCGTTTCTGTTTTCAGATATGCTCTAAGTAAAAGGGGAAAATAAGCAGTAATATTTAATATAAATCAAAAATTAAGGAGAGTTGAATTTTGGAAAAGGGTAGAAATTTGCGTAGCGTTAATACTGACGGAGGGGTGAATTTGCAATTCAAACTTTTGTCGGCAATCGGAATTATCATTATAGTTTCCGGACATTGTTATCATGGCGGAATGGAACTTGCTTATAACTGGTTTCCGCCGTATTCGTATAATTTGGCACTGTTTGTATTTATATCGGGATATTTTTACAAAACCGATTATGAAGAAAATATCGGAAAATACATATGGAAACGCACCAAGCGGCTTCTTATTCCTGCGTATCTGTGGAATATATTTTACGGTGGTATGGTTGCATTTCTCGGTTTGTTTGGATTTACTATAGGTGCAAAGCCTGATTTATACAATCTTTTTGTTATGCCGTTTGTTGACGGTGAGGCTTTTCAATATAACCTCGGTTCATGGTTTGTATATCCGCTGTTTTTGGTTTGTATAATAAATGTGCTGTTCAGAAAATTTTTGAAACTGATTCATCTTGACAATGAATTTATAGTTTTGATAGTGTATCTCGCAATCGGAATGATAGGAATTAACACTGCAATAGAAAATCCGACTGCAATTAACGGTATAGTGAAACTTTTTGTCAGAACAATGTTTTTCCTGCCCTGTTATGAATTCGGTCGCTTTTATAAAGCTGTGCTTGAAAAGAAAGACACTCTCAATAATGTTGCGTACTTTGCAATTATATTTGCTGTACAGCTGATACTTTTAACTTTTTGCGAAAATTTGGAGTACACGCCGTCATCGTTCACTAATTTCAACAACGGTTTTGTAATTCCGTATATCTCGTCAATCATAGCAATTGCATTTTGGCTGAGAGTTTCAAGATTGCTTGTACCTGCCATAGGAAACAGCAAGCTTGTAAGGCTTATAGCTGACAACACATACGGAATTATGGTAAATCAGCTTGTAGGCTTTATGTGCCTAAAATTTGTATTCTACGGATTAAGCTGCATTACTTCAGGCTCATTGTTTGGTGACTTTAATGTTGCATCATTTAAATCAAGTATATGGTACTACTATCTCCCAAACGGTTTGCAACAGTGGGCTTTTGTATATCTTATATTTGGTCTATTTGTACCGATATTAATTAGCATTATTTTAAATAAAATCTGTAATATTGTACACTCTTCTTCTTACTTAAAAAAGATATAGTTCCTCTGAAACAGGACTGTAACAACAGTAAACTTAATTAAAGGAGATGCAATGAAACAAAGGTTACATATCAAGAGGTCTATAGTTATGAATAAAAAAAGTTGTATTTCTGTTCTGCGTGGACGGTCTGACAGGTTTCAGACTGGCTATTGAAGCGGCTTTTCCAAATGCACAAATTCAGCGTTGTATCATTTATCAGATACGCTCAAGCACAAGGTTTCTCTTGTTAAGTGTCGACCTTTTGTGTGTTTGTGTAAAATTAAGTGCATCCATAGTGATGATTTCCTTTCAAATTTAGGTGTGGTAACTTAATTCTACTACGAAATCGTTTCTATGGATATTCTTTTTTATTCTTTCATCTTCATTTTACAATTTGCTAACCATAATTTATTATTGTTACCCCAACATTTAGAATAAAACCATAAAAAGAACAGGTACAATCGGAAATTGATTGTACCTGTCGGTTTTAAAGATTAAGTTTTAAAAGCTCTTTTGCAGTGATGTCAACAAGATGTTCGCATTTCTTTGCATTGTCGTTAATAATCGAATCAAAGCCGAAAGAACTATGATTTTCAGAGTCGGGATAAATGATTTTTTCGATATTATCAAGTCCTGCCTCATATGATTTCTGTATGGAAAATTTATGCGACTTGGTAGATAAACCGTTTTTCATAATCCATACTTGGTTTTGACTGTCAATTGCAGGGAATGTTATAACACTTGCGGCACCGTATTTAGTCAGTGACGGAACACCGGCTGAAAAATGCTTGTCTTTAATTGCTTTGTAAAAACTTTCAATAGAATAGGAATTGTTGGCTTTTATGTTGTTGATCTTAACACATAAAGCCATTAGTAACCCCTTTCATTATGTATAAGATCAGTTTGTACCCCATACATTACCGTCTTTGTCAGTATATTTACCGGCAATAACCATAATAAGGTCAACAAGCCAGCCAATACCGCAAACACCGCCTGTAAGAAGCCAAATTACGCCTGTACCGATTTTACCTGTCAAAAATCTGTGTACACCTAAACCACCAAGGAAAAATGTGATTAAAATTGCACCTGCTTTACTCATAAACAATTACCTCATTTCTTTAATTTTTTGATTGCATATTTTTGTTTACAACTAATATAATACACATTAATGACAAGAATTGCAACTATTTGGCATAAAAGTCAATTTACTGGCAAGAATGGCAGATTAAGGAGAAACGGTGGTATTTGTAAATGATGTTTAACACACAAAGTTTGGTTTAATAAATTCAAAATTTAGGTCAACCCTTTTTAAAGGGTTGCGGGTTTGGGCAGAGCCCATTAAATAATAAAAGCGAACTGATTTGTAATTAAAACAAACAGTTGTAATTATATTGTAGAATAACCAAACTTTAGATTAATCAAGATTTTAATATAAAACAAAAGTAAAGACTAATGAGTGGCAGAAAGTAAGAAAGTTGCACTTTAGCAGTCTTAGAAAAAGATACTCTAAAGGATGCAAAGGTTTTTGTGTGTGGCTAATTTGTCCTTGAAAAGAGGCAAATTAGTAGTTTTAGTAGCGTGCCTTTTCTTTTGTTGCTATCGCAATTTTTATGCTCTCGCCGTTATGTTCAAGCCGCCAAACGGCAAGCCATTTGGCTATCAAAATTTGCGACAGCATAAAGCATTTGTGGGCGTTGCCCACACCCACAACCTTTGAAAAGGTTGACCAAACTTTTATATTCGGGACGGAAAGTTTATCTTTTTCTTTACTTTGTTGCCCGACCGATAATTTTCTAAACCCTAACCCCCAACTTTGACAAATAATAAAAAGCCGACAAACATAGTACAAAACTAAGTTTGTCGGCTGAATTTTTATATCATATTATGCTGTTTCGGACAATCACATTCTTGGTTCTTTAACTTCAAATGTAAATGTTTCCTGTGCGGTTTTGCCGTTTGCATCCTTGACCTCAACGAGTACGGTATGGTCGCCTATTTCTAACGGAGTATTGTTCTCATAATTAAGTTTATGCATATCAATAAAGAAATTATTGTCATCCGAATAATCCTGTACCAATAAACCGTTGTCAAGTGTAAACTTATACTGATAAGGAGCAGTTCCCATAAATGCATTTGCGGTAATTGTTACATTTTTATCGCTCTTACCGATGTAGTCCTTATCTGTATGAATACCCACAATAACAGGATTTTCACTTTCATATGCGTCAACTACCGTATAATTATACAGGGTTTCCTCTGCGCAATCATCAATAGCGTTATAACTCCTTACCGAAACATCATAGCTGCCACTTTCACTAAATGTATAAGTAAATGTGTTTAACTCTGATTTTTGCTGAACAACCTCGCCGTTAATCAAAAATTCATAGCTGAACGGTGTAACGCCCGAATCCATTGTTGCGGTAAATGTTACAGGAGTGCCTGCCATTGCCTTTCCGGAATCATAATCGGCGCAAAAATTACTGATAATGTGTTCCGAAGCAGTAGAATTTCTCTCAAATTCATATGTACCGGCAATATGTAATTGAATAAGTGTAACATCTTCAACATTGGTTACACCGTTAAAATTAACATCGCCTGCATAATTTTGTCTTGGTGACAGTTCCGCATTGCCGGCAAGTCCGTTTTGAAGAAGTGTAACATCATTGATATCAACTTTAAAATTCTCGTCAACATCACCTGTAATTATAGGTCTTACCATCGCAGAAACCGAAAAAGCTTGAGCTGTTCCAAGCATACCTACGATAAGAGCAGTTGAACAAACAACTTTTGTGATTTTTTTCATAATTATTATTCCTTTCTAAACTATACATCTTCACTGATAAAGTAAATATTTGTCGGTAAAGTATCTAATATTTATTTTATCTTATATTTGATTATACTATAAAAACGATGAAAATGTAACTGCAATAATAACAGAAAACAATTTTGTATATTTGTGCATTTTTATTAAATATATGATAAAAATACATTTAAATATATTTGTTGTGAATATTTATCACTGAATTTTTTGAGTTAATAGAGTATGTTTAATTACGCAACTATTCTTTACATCTCTTGTATAATTTAGTTGGTTGTTTATGTAAATTTGCTGTGCTATACTTAGGCTATGAAAGGTGTGAAAAATATGATTGGTATGAATTTAAAGGCGCTGCGCAAAGCAAAGGGTTATTCACAGGAAGAAGTAGCGGAAAAAATTAATGTTTCCCGTCAGTCTGTGGCTAAATGGGAGAACGAAGAGAGTATTCCCGATGTTATAAAATGCAGCGAACTTGCTAATCTTTATGAAATATCGCTTGACGAGCTTGTACACGATAAAATATCCGTTGAAGAGGAATCGACAAATTCGGAGGACGGAAAATATGTTTTCGGCATTGTAAAAGTAGGCGAGCGTGGTCAGATAGTTATTCCTAAACACGCAAGAGATGTTTTTGACATTAAACCCGGAGATAAACTGCTCGTTGTCGGGGATATAAAGCGTGGCTTGGGAATAGGCAAGGTAAGCCGTTCTATTGCAAGCGATTTTGTATTTGAGGAATGAGGCGGTATTATGTCAGCAATAGTAACTAAAAATCTTACGAAAAAATATAAAGATAAAATTGCGGTAAACTCCATAAATCTTTCTATAAATAAAGGCGAAATTTACGGGTTGCTCGGCGTAAACGGTGCGGGCAAGTCGACAACAATAAAAATGCTTTCGTGTCTGATTAAGCCGACAAGCGGTGACGCTGTGCTTAACGGATACAGCATTGTAAATGACAGCGAAGATGTTAAGAGAATTATTAATGTATCACCGCAGGAAACCGCAGTTGCGCCAAATCTGACCGTAAGAGAAAATCTTGAGCTGATAGCTGAAATATACGGCTTTGAAAAAGAAACGGCGGTGCAGAAAGCGCAGAATATGATAGATGATTTTGAGCTTGCGGAAGTTGCAAAGTCAAAGGCAAAAACTTTATCGGGCGGCTGGCAAAGAAGATTGAGCATTGCAATGGCGCTTATAAGCGACCCTAAAATTTTATTTCTTGACGAGCCGACTTTGGGACTTGATGTTTTGGCAAGAAGAGAATTGTGGAATAAAATCAGCGCTTTAAAAGGTAAGATTACGGTAATCCTTACAACTCACTATCTCGAAGAGGCGGAGTCGCTGTCAGACCGCATAGGTATTATGGTAAAGGGAAATCTTGTGGCTGAGGGTACGGCTGACAAACTTAAAAACAGCGTTAATGCCACATCTTTTGAAGACGCTTTTGTAAAAATTGCGGAAGAGGGTAAATGATTATGAAAACTTTAGCTTTTGCGTCAAGAAATGCAAAGGAATTGCAGAGAGATGTTTTAACATCAATTTTCGGTATTGCTTTTCCTATTGTATTGCTTGTTTTGTTGTCGGTAATTAACTCAAGTATTCCGAAAGAGGCACATATGACCTTGTTTGAAATTAAAAATCTTACGGGCGGAATAAGCGCTTTCGGACTTGTGTTTTTGTCGCTTTTTTCTGCGCTTTTGGTTTCAAAAGACAGATGCACGGCTTTTATTATCAGACTTTACGCTTCGCCCCTTAAGCCGAGCGGCTACATACTCGGTTATACAGTACCGCTCATTCCTATGGCTTTATTGCAAACACTTGTTACCTGTTTGTTTGCGCTGATTTTCGGTTTATCTTTTTCGGCAAATATTTTGCTTGCGGCGGTTGTAAGTATTGTTCCTGCTTTTTTATATATTTCAATAGGGCTATTGTGCGGTACGGCATTTAGTGATAAAATGGTAGGTATAATATGCGGTGCGGTACTCACAAACCTGTCGGCATGGCTTTCAAATATATGGTTTGACATCTCGCTTGTGGGCGGTGCATTTCAAAAAATCGCAGAATTTTTGCCGTTTATTCATTGCGTAAATGCTTTAAGGGCAACGCTTGAGGGCAATTATTCGCAGATAATACCCGAATTACTTTGGGTATTCGGATATGCCGCAGTAATTTTTGCTTGTGCTGTATTGCTGTTTAACCGCAGAATGAAACAGGATAAGTAAGGAATTTGCGAATGAACAAGGACACTCTGAAAAGTAAAAAACGATATGACTTAATTGATTCAATCCGTGGCTTTGCCGTTATTAATATGGTTGCGTTTCACGCATTGTATGATATTTTTATAATATACGGCGACGGCTCTGCTTTTACAAACTCATTTTTTGCCGTATGGGAACGCTTTATTTGTGTATCGTTTATTATTATTTCGGGAGTGTCTTTTAATTTTTCAAATCATACGGTCAGAAACGGAATAATAGTGAGCTTATGCGGTTTTGTTGTTACAACAGTTACTGCAATAGCTATACCGAGTCAGGTTGTTTGGTTCGGAATACTGAATTTATTGGGTATTTCAATGCTTATATGTTCGGCACTGAAAGACTTATTTAATGCAATTCCTACTGTAGTGGGTGCAATTTTGAGTTTTATGCTTTATGCCGTTACATACGGAGTTCCGACAGGTTACATAGGATTTTTGGGAATACCGATTATTGAACTGCCGTCTTTTTTGTACGAATATAAATATCTGTCATTCTTGGGCTTTCGTTCGTATGATTTTGTTTCAAGCGACTATTTTTCGATAATTCCGTGGCTGTTTATGTTTGTGTTCGGAATATTTTTATGGCGTATAATAAAGAAAATAAAATGGGAGAAATATTTTTATTTTAAAATTCCCATATTAAATGTAATAGGAAGATACAGTCTTATAATATATCTTTTGCATCAGCCTGTAATAATGCTGATTATGACAATTATTTACGGGTATTAATAAGCAAATAATAGCTTTTTGTAAATAATATTGTGCGGTTGAGGGTCAACCGCCTTTATTTTTATTGACTTTTTTACCAAAATGCGGTATTATGATAAATGTATAACTTTAGCTATGATTACAAGGAGGATGCCTGTGCTTGATATGACGGTAATTTACGATTTAGCCATTGTTGCGTTAAGAATATTAATGCCCGTATATGCTATTATAATTGTATATCAGTGCTATGCTGCAATGCGTCGTCGCAGAAGGCCCGAAAAGCCTCTTGTTACACTTTACAATACAGTTACAGGACTTAAACTTCCTGTTATTTTCTGGGAAAATTCAATCGGCAGAAGCAGGGCAAGCGACATTGTCGTTGATGACCCTGCCGTTTCAAGAAATCATTGCGTTCTTTTGAGAAGAGCCAGCGGCTGGTATATCTGTGATACGGGTTCAAAAGGCGGTACATATGTAAACGGCGAAGAAGCTGTGGGCAGAACCAGAGTGCTTATTGACGATGTTATCAGTGTGGGCAATTCGCAGTTTCAGTTTTTGCGTGGCGAAGATTATGACGAAAATCTCCGTTACAGTTGGTTTTTTAAGAAAGCCAACAACAAGCCTGCAATGAAGTCGTGGAAGCTTATGCTTTTAATCACGCTTTTCCATTTCTTTATGTGCGTAGAGGCGGTATTTTGGCAGGACGGTACCAACAAGTATTCACCGCTCGTACTTTTCGGATGCCTTGCAGTGGCAGAATGGACATTTTTCTTTGTTTCTTCAAAGGTACTTAAAAGGGTGAGTTTTGAACTTGAAAGCCTTGCGCTGTTTTTGACGGGCGTGGGTGTAATGCTGCTTGTGCGGCAGGTAGAGCGGTCGGCTTATGTACAGCTTATTGCCGCAGTTGTGGGAATGGCGCTGTTCTGTGTTATAATCAAGTTTATTGAGGACCCGGACAGAACTTCGTCAACAAAATTAAGATACGGACTTATGATTGCCGCAGTAGGACTGCTCGGTGTGAGTATAGTATTTGGCAAAATAACTTACGGTGCGGCTAACTGGATCAGCATTGGCGGTATTTCGCTTCAGCCGTCCGAAATAGTAAAAATCATATACATATTTATAGGTGCAAACACACTTGACAGATTACAGACAAAAAAGAATTTGTTTGAGTTTATTATATTCTCGGCTGTTTGTGTAGGATTGCTTGCATTAATGGGTGACTTCGGTACAGCGCTCATATTCTTTATGACCTTCCTTTTAATCTCATTTATGCGTTCGGGCGACTTTAAAACAGTAATTCTTGCCATTGTGGCGGCTGTATTCGGTGTGTCTATTGTGTTGCGCTTTAAATCTTATGTTCTCGACCGTTTTAAGGCTTGGGGACATGCGTGGGAATACGCAAATGACTTAGGTTATCAGCAAACTCATGTGCTTACATATATAGCAAGCGGCGGACTTTTCGGCGTCGGCATAGGCAACGGCTTTTTAAAGGGCGTCGGAGCATCGGAGAGTGACCTCGTCTTTGGCTTGGTTTCCGAAGAAATGGGTGTAATTGTTGCAATTACTCTCGCCGTTGCGGTAGCTTGCCTTGTTATCTATGCAAGAGCAATCACAACAAGAAGCAGAAGTACATTCTATTCTATTTCTGCCTGCTGTGCTGCGGGTTTGCTTGTAATACAGCTTTCACTCAATGTTTTTGGCGCAACCGATATTCTTCCGCTTACAGGTGTAACATTCCCGTTCATCAGCTGTGGCGGTTCAAGTGTGCTTTCCTGTTGGGGACTTATTGCATTTATCAAGGCGGCAGACGAAAGAACATATGCGGTGAAAAAATAATCTTACAAAACCGAATGAGGTATTGCTTTGCAGTACCCTCTGAATAAATCAGAGAAAGGACGGTGTTTGAATGAAAAGAGTATTACGGAGAAGTACGCTTATATTTGCGGTTACGGTAGCCTTTATCGGCGGTATGGGCTTTTTCGCCTACAAGCTCGTTGCAAATTCGGGCGATTGGGTAGATCAGCACTATAACTACCACATCGCAGGAACCGACGGACTTGCAAAAGCAGGTTCAATTTATGACCGCAACGGCAATATTCTCGCTCAAAGTGTTGACGGAAAAAGAGTTTATAATGAAAACCAAAGCGTCAGAACTTCGCTTTTGCACACAATAGGCGATAATTCTTCTAATATTTCTACTGCTTTACAGAGCAGATACCGTTCCCAGCTTATCGGATATAATCTTATTTGGGGACTGAATATGCCCGATTCTCTAAGAAAGGGCAATGACATTAATCTTACGGTAGATGCAGACACCTGCGCAGCGGCTTATGATGTATTGTCAGGCTACGGCAAAGACGGTGCTTGCGTTGTATATAACTACAAAACAGGTGAGGTCATCTGTTCCGTAAGTACAAAGGCTTACGATCCGGAAGCGCCTCCCGAAATTACTGAGGAAAACGAAAAAGACTACGAGGGTGTGTATCTTGACAATACTATTTCTTCAACCTATGCGCCCGGTTCGATTTTTAAGATAATTACTTCTGCCTGCGCTGTTGAAAATCTTCCCGACATCTACGACCGTACATGGTATTGTTCGGGTAAGGAAGATATCGGCGGAAGTGATGTAACCTGTGTTGAACCGCACGGTTACATAAACTTTAAAGAGGCAATGTCACATTCCTGCAATATTGTTTATGCGGAACTTGCGGTTGAACTCGGCGAAGAAAAAATGACTGCCACCGCAAATAAAGCCGGCATAAACAGCAGCTTTAAGGTGGATGACAACGAAACCGCAAAGGGAAATTACGATGTAAGCGATGCAAACACAAACCAGCTCGGCTGGTCGGGCGTCGGTCAGTACAATGACAAAGTAAACCCAATGCAAATGGCTGTTATTTGCGGAGCAATCGCAAACGGCGGCAAAACAAAAGAACCGTATATGATAAAGGACGGTTCAATTCTGGGTGTGCTCGGATTGGGCGGCTCGGACAGTACAAACGAACTTTTCAGCAGCAGCACGGCAGAAGCGCTTGATGATATGATGCGCTTTACAATGACCGATTACTACGGCGACGATCTGTTTGGCGGACTTACAGTATGCGCAAAGACAGGTACTGCCGAGGTCGGCGAGGACAAAGGCCCTAACGGTTGGATGGTAGGTTATGCAAAGGACGAGGATTGCCCTCTTGCATTTGCCTGCGTTGTGGAAGACTCGGGTTTTGGCTTTACCTATGCGGGTCCTGTTGTTGAGGCAGCTATGATACAGGCAGCAAAATCACTCGGTGCAGCTGCCGTACAGTAAAAAGAATTTATACCGAAAGGACATTTATATATGAATATTCTCAAAGCCTTGTTTGGCAATTACAGTAAAAAAGAATTAAAGCGAATTCAGCCGATTTGCGATAAGGTGCTTGCACTTGAGGACAAGTATGCGGCTATGAGCGAAAGCGAACTCAAAAATCAGACAGCTGTTCTCAAAGAGCGTCTTGCAAACGGCGAAACTACAGATGACATCTTACCGGATGCCTTTGCTGTATGCCGAGAGGGTGCTTGGCGTGTACTTGGTATGAAACATTATCCGGTACAGATTATAGGTGGTATCGTACTTCATCAGGGCAGAATCGCCGAAATGAAAACAGGTGAAGGTAAAACTTTGGTTGCTACACTTCCTGCATACCTTAACGGTCTTACAGGCGAGGGTGTACATATCGTAACAGTCAACGATTATCTTGCACGCCGTGACTCCGAATGGATGGGCAAACTTTACAGATACCTCGGACTTACCACAGGTCTTATTGTTCATTCACTTGACAACGAGGGCAGAAAAAAGGCATACGAAGCTGATATTACATACGGTACAAACAACGAACTCGGATTTGACTACCTCCGTGATAATATGGTTGTTTACAAGGAGCAGAAAGTACAGCGTGGCCACGCTTACGCAATTGTCGACGAGGTTGACTCAATCCTTATTGATGAGGCAAGAACACCTCTTATTATTTCGGGTAAGGGCGACAAGTCAACAGATTTGTATGCAAAGGCAGATAAGTTTGCCAGAACTTTAAAGGTTCAGCGCTTTGAAGAGCTTGACTCCAAAGAAGATATGGAGGATTACTACGCAGAAAACGACATCGACTATGTTGTAGACGAAAAGCAGAAAACAGCTACACTTACACAGAACGGTGTTAAGAAAGCCGAAGAATTTTTCGGCATTGAAAACCTTACAGACCCGGAAAACCTTACAATTCAGCACCATGTAAACCAGGCTATCAAGGCTCACGGTATTATGAAACTCGATGTTGACTATGTTGTTAAAGACGGCGAAGTTATCATTGTTGATGAATTTACAGGTCGTTTTATGTACGGCAGACGCTTTAACGAGGGCTTGCACCAGGCAATTGAAGCAAAAGAGGGCGTAAAGATTCAGAACGAGAGCAAAACTCTTGCTACAATCACATTCCAAAACTACTTCCGTCTTTACAAAAAGCTTTCAGGTATGACAGGTACTGCTCAGACAGAGGCAGAGGAGTTCCAGGAAATTTACAAACTTGATGTTGTTGAAATTCCTACAAACAAGCCTGTTCAGCGTATAGATCTTCCGGACTCCGTATTCAAGACAGAAAAAGGCAAGTTTAAGAATGTAATCGACCAGGTTGTAGAGGCTCACGAAAAGGGTCAGCCTGTACTTGTCGGTACAATTTCTATCGAAAAGTCGGAAGAACTTTCCAAAATGCTTAAAAAGCGCGGCATCAAGCACAATGTGCTCAACGCCAAACAGCACGAAAAAGAGGCTGAAATCGTAGCACAGGCAGGTAAGCTCGGTGCGGTTACAATCGCAACAAATATGGCAGGCCGTGGTACCGATATTATCCTTGGCGGCAACGCTGAATTTATGGCTAAAGCATCTATGCGTAAGCAGGGCTTTACAGATGAACTTATTGAAGAGTCAACAGGTCACGCAGAAACAGATAACGAGGAAATCCTCAATGCAAGAAAGACATTTGATGAGCTTAACTCAAAATATAAAGAAGAAATCAAAGAAGAAGCTGAAAAGGTAAGAGAAGCAGGCGGTCTTTACATTATCGGTACGGAGCGCCACGAATCAAGACGAATTGATAACCAGCTTAAGGGCCGTGCAGGTCGTCAGGGCGACCCGGGTGTAAGTAAGTTCTTCCTTTCTACAGAAGACGATCTTATGCGTTTGTTCGGCGGTGACAGAATGAAGATGGTTATGGAGCGCCTTAATGTTGAAGATGATATGCCGATTGACGCTAAGTTGATTTCAAATATCATTGACAGCTCACAGGAGAAAATCGAACTCCGTAACTTCGGTATTCGTAAAGATGTACTCCAGTACGACGATGTTCTTAACAAGCAGAGAGAAATTATCTACGGTCAGCGTGATCAGGTTCTTAACGGTGAGGACTTACACGATACTATCTATAAGATGATTGAAGATACAATTGACACAAGCGTTAAGCAGTATCTCCCGGACGGCCCTCGTGAGCATTGGAATCTCCAGAGCCTTAAGGATTATTATAAGGATTGGCTTATTCAGGACGAGAGCCGTTACGACTTTGACCTCGAAGACCTTGAGGATATGGAAGCCGAAGACATTAAGAATATGCTTATCGAAGATGCAAAAGCTATCTATAAAGAAAATGAGGAGCTTTTGCCGACCGAAACTATCCGTGAAATGGAGCGTGTATATCTCCTCAAGAATGTTGATACACACTGGATGGATCACATTGATAATATGGATCAGCTTAAGTCAGGTATCAGACTCCGTTCATACGGTCAGCATGACCCTGTAGTAGAGTACCGTATTGAAGGCTTTGATATGTTCGACGAGATGATTGAAAGCATCAGAGAAGATACAGTTAAGATGATGCTCATTATGCCTAAAAAGGTATATGAGGTTAAAAAGCGTCAGGACGCTATCGAGGCTGCAAAGCGTATGGCATTAAAGCAGGCACAGGCTGCACATCAGGTAGTTTTAAATAACGGCGAAGATGAAGAGCCGAAAGAAAGCCCGATTGAAATTGCTTTAAAGCGTGAGCAGGTTGCTCAGCCTACAGAAACTTCGGGTGACGGTACAGACACAGCCAACAAAACTATCCGTAAAGGCAAAAAAGTCGGCAGAAACGATCCTTGCCCATGCGGCAGCGGCAAAAAATATAAGAAGTGCTGCGGCAAGGATTTATAATTTTTAAAAATCAGCTAAAATAAAAATTCCGATCTTAAAAAGGTCGGAATTTTTTGTTGTCGGTTGTTTTTGAAAGTTTAGGTAATTATGGTTTAGCAAAATATTTCGCCGAGTAATTATAAAAGTTTGGGTTAAGTATTTTTCTACCCATAATCTAATAAAAATTTTTGTAAAATACAGTATATTAAATTATCATATTAATATGTTATTGTATTAATGTTAAAAAATTAACGGAATATTTTATAGTATCCTACAAAAAATTTTTTCCAATCGAAAAAGCATTGACTTTTTGCTCGAAAGGTGTCATACTTTTAGTATTAATGCGGTAAACAATAGTCTTTTGGCTTTTGTATAAAAAATTTAATGAAGGGGTTTTCTAAGTGGAAAAACTATTTAAACTCAAAGAAAACGGTACCGCGGTAAAAACAGAAGTTGTTGCCGGCGTTACCACATTCCTTGCAATGGCTTACATACTTGCCGTAAACCCAAGTATGCTTGGCGCTGCCGGAATGGACTCAAGTGCGGTTTTTGCTGCAACAGCAGTATCGGCAGCATTTGCTACACTTTTTATGGCATTTTTTGCAAACTATCCTGTTGCTCTTGCTTCCGGTATGGGACTTAATGCTTACTTTGCATACACAGTAGTTCCGCAGCTTGCATCACAGGGTATTACAAATCCATGGCAGGTTGCTCTTACAGCAATCCTTGTTGAAGGTATTATCTTTATTATCCTTTCACTTTTCAAATTCCGTGAAACACTTGTTAATAAAGTACCTAAGAACTTAAAACTCGGTATTTCGGCAGGTATCGGTCTTTTCATTACAATTGTAGGTTTAAAGGGTGCAGGCGTTATCGTTTCCGATGCTTACTATGACGGCACAGCTGTTCAGTCATCAACACTTGTAACACTCGGTGACTTAGGTTCCGCAAATGTAGTTCTTGCAATTGTAGGTCTTCTTATTGTAGCCGCTTTGTGGCACTTCAAGGTTAAGGGTTCAATCCTTATCGGCATCATTGTTACTTACATTTTCGGCATTATTGCACAGCTTTGCGGTTGGTATCAGGGCACTTCACTTATTCCTGATTTCTCAAATTATGCAATATTTGCTCCTGTTCAGAATATGGCAACAGAAACTTTATTTAAGTTCGATTTTACTTATGTAGCACAGAATGTAGTAAACTTTGCAGTTATTGTATTTGCATTCCTCTTTGTTGACCTTTTCGATACAGTAGGTACACTTATCGGTGTTGCACAGCAGGGTAACCTCCTCAACGAAAAAGGCGAGCTTCCAAGAGTAGGTAAGGCTTTAATGGCTGACGCCGTAGGTACTTGCGTAGGTGCTTGTCTTGGTACATCAACCGTAACTTCTTATGTTGAGTCAACAACAGGTGTTGCCGAGGGCGGCAGAACAGGTCTTACAGCTATGACCTCAGGTATTCTCTTCCTTCTTGCAATTCCTTTCTACCCGATTTTCCTTGCAATTCCGTCATTTGCAACAGCTCCTGCTCTTGTGTTCGTTGGACTTTTAATGCTTAAGAACATTACTCAAATGGACTTTGAGTCTGACATTGCCGACACAGTTGGCGGTTTCCTTGCAATCATTATGATGCCGTTTGCATATTCAATTGCAACAGGTATTATGTTCGGTATCATTTCTTGGGTTATCCTCAAGATCGTTACAGGTAAAATCAAGCAGATTCACCCTGTTATGTGGGTTGCAGCCGCACTTTTTGTAGTACGAATAGTAACCATAGTTCTTCATATTGCTTCTTAAAAGTCAATATTAAAATTTATGCTCCTGCAAAATACTTGCAGGAGCATTTTTTTGGGTTGTGAATTGTTACATAATATGATACAATAGAATTTAAGGCGGTGAATGCTTAATGATAAGCAAGTTAATATCAAAGCTCGGCTACACGAGATTTATAGCATTGAGCTTTATTCCTGTAATTTTGTTGGGAACTTTCCTTTTGTGCCTGCCGATTTCCTCAAAGACGGGGGAATGGACGAATTTTATTGATTCACTTTTCACATCGGTAAGCGCAACCTGTGTTACGGGATTGATTGTATTTGATACATTTACTCATTGGACTGTTTTCGGACAGATTGTTATTCTGATAATGATTCAGATAGGCGGTCTTGGTCTTATGACGATAATAACAATGATTTCAATATTTTTGCGCAAAAAGATTAATATGCGTGAACGCAAAATGATGATGCAGTCATCGGGCAATACTCAAATTGACGGTACTTTAAAACTCGTTAAGAAAATAGTCGGAGGTACTTTTATTTTTGAGGGAATAGGTGCTGTATTACTTGCTTTTCGCTTTTGTCCGCAAATGGGTATGCTGAAAGGAATATACTACAGTTGTTTCCACGCAATTTCTGCTTTTTGTAACGCAGGCTTTGACCTTATGGGATTTCGCCAACCGTATTCTTCGCTGACTTACTATACAAATGATTACTATGTAAACATAATTATAATGTCGCTTATTGTAATCGGCGGTATCGGCTTTATTGTGTGGAATGACATTTTAAAAAATAAATTTCATTTTTCTAAATATTTGCTTCATACTAAAATAGTTCTTGTTACAACGGCAATTTTGCTTGTCGCAGGCGGACTTGGCTTTTTTATTTTTGAATACAACGGCGAACTTGCCGACAAGACTGTTCCGCAAAAAATTGTAAACGCTATGTTTATGTCGGTAACCACAAGAACGGCAGGTTTTAATACAATTGACCTTTCAAATCTCTCGGATTCCGGCACATTGCTTTCGCTTATTCTTATGCTTATAGGCGGTAGCCCGGGTTCAACGGCGGGCGGCCTGAAAACAACTACAATAGCGGTGGTTGTGATTGCGGTATTTGCAATGGCGAAAGGCGGTGACGATATAAACACTTTTAAGCGCAGAATTGTGTCTGATGTGGTTAAGCAGTCGGCGGTAATTATTTTGATTTATCTCTTTGCGGTTATGCTTTCGTCAATGATAATTTGCAGCGTAGAGGGATTGGGTATGTCGCAGGTATTGTTTGAAACCGCCTCGGCGGCAGGCACTGTAGGAGTGTCAAAAGGCATAACAAACCAAATCTCGGCAATTTCAAAAATAATATTAATGATAATGATGTATGGCGGACGAATCGGCGGACTTTCGCTTGTGCTTGTGTTTGGACAAAGAAAACCCGAAGCACCTGTAAAGCGCCCTACAGAACAGATATTAATCGGTTAAGGAGAAACATTTATGAAGTCGGTACTTGTAATCGGAATGGGAACAATTGGAATTTATCTTGCACGAAAAATGCAGGACCTCGGCAATGAAGTAATGATTGCAGACAAGGACGAGGAACTCATACAGGAGCTTTCACCTGAATTCAACGACGCTTTTTGCGGTGACTGCTCGGCAGACGGAATTTTGAAATCTATAGGAGTTAATACTTTTGATTATTGCTTTGTGACAATCGGTGAGGATTTTTATGCCTCCCTCGAAATTACTTCCATTTTAAAGGAACTCGGTGCAAAGTATGTAATTGCAAAGGCTAAAAGGGCAAGACAGGTTGAATTTTTAAAGAAAATAGGCGCTGACGAGGTTGTATATCCCGACAAAGAGATTGCCGAAAACCTTGCGGTAAGATACAATGCAGACAATATTTTTGATTATATTGAACTCACTTCGGAGTATTCTATCTTTGAAATTCCCGTGGTATCATCGTGGGTTGGAAAAAAGGTAATGGATGTTGATGTTCGCCGTAAACATAAAATTAATATTATTGCGGTAAAAAATGATAATGAACTTAATCTGAACCTTGGCGGCGATTATGTCTTTGATGAAAACGACCACCTTGTAGTGCTTGGCAAATCAAGTGATGTATTCAGTGTTGCATCAGATGTAAAAAGACCGTCACGATAATATGAAAAGGGGAACTCGGCAGGGTTCCCTGTTTTTGAAAGGATGTTAATATGATAATAGCGGCAGTTGATTTGGGAAAAGCAAGAACAGGTATAGCAGTTTGCGATAAGACAGAGTTTTTAGCGTCGCCGCATACGGTAATTTTTGAAAAATCACCCGAAAAACTTTTTGAAAAAGTGAAAGAAACCGTTGTGAATTTAAAGGCTGAAATCGTGGTTGTGGGTCTTCCTAAAAATATGGACGGCAGTGAGGGCGAGAGTGCGCAGAACGCAAGAGCCTTTGCGGAGCGTTTACACAACGAAACAGGGTTGCAGGTGGATTTGCAGGACGAAAGAGGTACTACCATTACAGCCCACAACTTTTTAAACGATACAAATACAAGAGGCAAAAAAAGAAAAAATGTGGTAGACGAAGTTGCCGCAACGATAATTTTGCAAAATTATCTTGATAAAAGAAAGAACAGTAAGAATTATTAATTTATACAATTTGTATTTAACACATCTTTTAACATAAATGTTGAAAACTATGTGGAAAGTGTGAAAAGCTATGTTAAACGACTGTCAAAACTACAACCCTTTTACAAGTAACACCCAATCTTTTACAGAAATGTAACATTTCAACAATTAACGAAGGAGTTTTCAACATAGGTGTTAATACTTGAATGTGGAAAGAATTTGATTACAAATAGTATAAATCTTGTGTCAAGGTATAATTTTCAACAAAAAATTTAAGCGAAAAATTTTGAAATGTAAGGGTTAAAGGCAAATTCAAAAAGGAAAAGAAATCGGCGAATGGAAGATAAAGAACTTGTGTTTGACCGTGAACACCATATATTGTATACGAAGCAGTGCAGGGAGGAAATTTTAAATAAAATTTCTCTGCATTATTCTGCCTAAGATGTTGAAAAAATATTCACAAAGGTTCAGCTTCAGTATATTGAATTTTTAAAAGATTACAGAACGGATTTAGGCGGAAAAAAGAATTTCCACAACGGCGCCGGCGGAAATTACGATTGTATTGCTCTGTTCAGTTATTATGTGGTGTGCAAAGAAAAAACATCTCTTGCGGAAATCGAGGAGATGGAGGGCAATTTGTTTTTACCTGCATTTAAAAATTTGAAGTTTGTCGATTGCAATAAACCGATATATAAAAAGCTGATGTATTGGTCTTTTGCTTTATCTAAAAAGAAGTGCGACAAGTGGGACGATTTTGATATGAATGTAGCTCCGTACAAAAAAGAAGAGCCAATCTATTATGAATTTACAAAATGTCCGATTGCGGATTTTGCAAGGGAACATAATTTGCCGGAAGTGATGCCTGCAATGTGCAATCCCGACTATACCGCTATGGAGCTTATCCATGCAAGACTTGTAAGAAAAACAACCTGTGCAAACGGCTGTGTGTGCGATTATACAATTTGCGGAGATAAGGACGAAGAATATCTCAAACAACACGAAGAATACATAGACGATGAGGGTTACAGGAGAAATAAGTGATGAGATGCATTTCATATACAATGTATTTTTTTAATTATTTCACTTAAGTTTATATGATAACCAATAATTTTCCTAACTTTTGATAAAGCCCTACATTTCAATGGTAAACAAAAAGCACTCTTTGAGAATTGTGGTGACCCCCAAAAGTTAGATTTGAAAGCGTAGTGGCTTTTAGCTGCTACGCTTTTGTTATGCAACTAAGGCAT
>NZ_JADNHD010000024.1:0-21058 GCF_015553695.1 Ruminococcus sp. BSD2780120874_150323_B10 | reverse complement strand
AGCCACATAAAACCGCTTATTTGGCTTTTTGTTGTGAAAAGGGTATATTTACCCTAACTTCACTTTGTCATTTAAGCTATATTAGATTTAGAAAACACGCATTATTTTACGGTAAAGGTGATATTTTGGCTAAAATTATTTCAATTTCAAACCAGAAAGGTGGTGTTGGCAAAACCACCACAGCGGTTAATCTTGCTGCTTGTTTGGGCGCCTTGGGCAAAAAAACTTTGCTCGTTGACGCCGACCCACAGGGTAACGCAACAAGCGGTGTTGCTATTGATAAGCGTAAGGTTACTGCCTCAACCTATGAAATTTTGGTTGACGGTGCTAAGGCAGAGAGTTGTATTGTTACAACTCCGTATGAAAATTTGCATATTCTGCCGTCAAGTCTTGACCTTGCCGCCGCTGAACTTGAAATTTCCGATAAAAAGGGCAGAGAGTCTATTTTAAAAAACGCTCTTTTGCCAATTAAGCAATACTATGATTACATAATCATTGACTGCCCACCGTCACTCGGACTTATTACAACTAATGCTCTTACGGCATCAGATACTTTTTTAGTGCCGATTCAGTGCGAATATTATGCACTTGAAGGTCTGACACAGCTTATGAGTACAGTAAGACGAATTAAAAGACAATACAACAACACTATTGACATTGAAGGTGTTTTGCTTACAATGTATGACGGCAGACTGAATCTTACACAGCAGGTTGTCGAGGAAGTTAAAAAATTCTTCCCTCGTAAGGTGTTTAAAACCGTAATTCCGAGAGGTGTAAGACTGTCGGAGGCTCCAAGCTTTGGTATGCCCGTAATTTACTATGACAAGAATTGCAAGGGAAGTATTACATACACGGAACTTGCAAAGGAAATAATAGCAAAGGAGAGAAGCTATGAGTAAAAAATTTGGCGGTCTTGGCAAGGGTCTTGATACTATTTTTGCCGAGAACGAAACCGAAGACAGCAACAGCTCCGTTATGCTGAAAATATCTGAAATCGAACCAAACCGCTCCCAGCCTCGTAAAGATTTTGACGAAAATTCATTATCCGACCTTGCACAGAGTATTTCACAACACGGACTTCTGCAGCCTTTGCTTGTTCGACCACTGCCAATCGGCGGCTATCAGATAGTAGCAGGCGAGAGAAGATACCGTGCTTGCAGAATGGCAGGACTTACCGAAGTGCCTGTTACAATTCGAGAGCTTTCGGATACAGAAACTATGGAGCTTGCGCTCATCGAAAATCTACAGCGTGAGGACTTGTCGCCGATTGAAGAGGCACTCGGTTACAAAGCGCTTATTGACGAGCATGGCTTTTCGCAGGAAGAAGTTGCAACATCAGTCGGTAAATCAAGACCTGCAATTGCAAATTCGCTAAGAATTTTAAAACTTCCGGACAGCGTGCTTGAGTATGTAAAGCAAGACAAAATTTCCGCAGGCCACGCAAGAGCATTGCTTATGCTTGACAACGAAGAAGATATGCTTGAACTTGCGGAACTTATCTATAAAAAAGATTTATCGGTTCGACAGGCGGAAAAACTTGCAAAGAAAAAGCCGGAAGTTGAGGAAGATACTCAACCGGAGAGAAAACCGTCTTTTTACAGTATGGTTGAGCTTGCACTGAACGAAAGTCTTGGCAGAAAAATCAAGGTAAATAAAAACAAAGGTAAGCAAGGCGGCGTACTTCAAATTGAGTTCTATTCAGATGAAGAGCTGACCGAGCTTTCAAATAAATTAAAATAGATATTTCTATTTGCCGTATGGCATATTAAAATATAATGAGAGGAAATGCAAAATGATTGATATTAAATTTTTAAGAGAAAATCCTGAGGCTGTAAAGCAGAACATAAGAAATAAATTTCAGGACAGCAAACTTGAACTTGTTGACAAGGTAATCGAGCTTGACGCTGAAAGCAGAGCAGTAAAGGCGCAGGCTGACGAGTTGCGTGCTAACAGAAACAAAATTTCAAAGCAGATCGGCGCTCTTATGGCTCAAGGTAAAAAAGAAGAGGGTATGGCTCTTAAAGAAGAGGTTACCCGTCAGGCTGAACAGCTTGCCGAGCTTGAAAAGAAAGAAGAAGACCTTTCGGCAAAAGTAACCGAGATTATGATGGTTATTCCACAGATGATTGACCCATCTGTTCCGATTGGTAAAGATGACAGCCAGAATGTAGAAATTGAGCGTTTTGGCGAGCCTGTTGTACCTGATTTCGAGATTCCGTACCACACAGACATTATGGAAAAACTCAACGGCATTGACCTTGACTCTGCAAGAAAGGTAGCAGGTAACGGTTTCTATTATCTTATGGGCGACATCGCAAGACTTCACAGTGCCGTTATCGCTTACGCAAGAGATTTTATGATTGACAGAGGTTTCACATACTGCGTACCTCCTTTTATGATTAGAAGTAATGTAGTTACAGGCGTTATGAGCTTTGCTGAAATGGACGCTATGATGTACAAGATTGAGGGTGAAGACCTTTATCTTATCGGCACAAGCGAACACTCGATGATCGGTAAGTTCATTGACACAATTAATAAAGAGGAAGACCTCCCTTATACACTCACAAGTTATTCGCCATGTTTCCGTAAGGAAAAGGGCGCTCACGGTATAGAGGAGCGTGGTGTTTACAGAATCCACCAGTTTGAAAAGCAGGAAATGATTGTTGTATGTAAGCCTGATGAGAGCAAAATGTGGTTTGATAAACTCTGGAAGAACACAGTTGACCTTTTCCGTTCAATGGATATTCCTGTTCGTACACTTGAGTGTTGTTCCGGCGACCTTGCAGACTTAAAGGTTCGTTCACTTGATGTTGAGGCATGGTCACCTCGTCAGAAGAAGTATTTTGAAGTGGGTTCTTGTTCAAACCTTGGTGACGCACAGGCTCGCCGTCTTAAGATCAGAGTTACAGGCGAAAACGGCAAATACTTTGCTCACACACTTAATAATACTGTTGTTGCACCTCCGAGAATGTTGATTGCATTCCTTGAGAACAACCTTAATGAGGACGGCTCAATTAATATTCCTGTTGCACTTAGACCATATATGGGCGGCAAAGAAAAAATTGAAGTTCCTACAAAATAATTAATTTCAAAAGGGAGGTCGTTTGACTTCCCTTTTGTGGTTTAATTCTAAATAATTGGTAGCATTAAATAAATTATGGTTTAACGCACGGTTAAGAGTGAATAATTAAAAATTTAGGTCAAGCCTTTTTAAAGGCTTGCGGGTTTGGGCAGAGCCCATAATATCTTCCGATATAACAATTTATTCGGCGCAAACAGCCTCGCTGTTTGCGTGCTAAAACTAAGTTTGAAAAAACAGGCGACAGCCATTAAAAAGACCTATTTTTTATTAATGGAATAACTAATTTGTTTTCTTATTGCTATCGCTTTTAAAGGCTAACGCTGTTGTGTTCAAGCCGCCAAACAGCAAGCTGTTTGGCTATCGTTAGATTGCGTAAATTGAAAGTATTTGTGGGCTGTGCCCACACCCACGACCTTTGAAAAGGTCGACCAAACTTTTATAATTACTTGGTGAACCGTCCCGTTAATTATAATTTACTCCATCTATTGAAAATTTTTTATTGAGGTGTTATGAACAGAAACGAATTTATAAACTATGTTCAAACTGCATACGGTGTGAAAGGCGATAACCCGTGGCAAAAAGATCCCGTGTCAACTGTTTTTCGTCATATTGGTAACAGAAAATGGTTTGCAATTGTTATGAGGGTTAAAAGATCAAGTTTAGGGCTGAATGGAGAAGAGTTGATTGATATAGTGAACTTTAAATGCGATAAAGTAATGGTTGGCTCTGCACTTGGTAATAAAGGCTTTTATCCTGCGTATCATATGAATAAGGAAAATTGGATAACGGCGGCACTTGACGGTTCGGCAAGTGAAGAGAATATAAAGTTTTTCCTCGACATTAGCTTTGAACTTACCGCTCCTAAAATTAAATAATAACAGAAAAACTGCAACCCGTAGTGAGTTGCAGTTTTGTCTTTGATTAGCTTATAAAGTGTGATAAGTTGGGTATCACTTGGGTGTTAAGTAAGATAATTAAAAATTTAGGTCAAGCCTTTTTATAGGTTGACAAACTTTTATAATTGGTAAGCAGACTTTCCTTTAGAACATAATTTTTAGGAAATCACAATACTGAAAACCTGTTTATCAAATGTTTCACGTGAAACATTGTTTAACAGTTACTCAAAATGTAATCAATCAGCACTGCTACTCCGTCGTTATCGGAGTCGGGAACAACATAATCGGCACATTCAATGCACTTGCGTGACGCATCATCGACAGCCGCTCCAAATCCCGATTCGGCAATCATATCCGCATCATTATCGGCATTGCCGCAAGCACAGGTGTTTTGCATATCAATGTTGAGCATTTCGGCAAGGTGAGATAGGGCAGAGGCTTTGGTTGCCGATTTATCCATAAGCTCAATGAAATGCTCGGACGAAGTAGTTATAAAAATATCTTCAACGGCATTTTCAAGCATAGTCCAAATTCTTTTCCTTGTCTGCGGGTCGGTAGAAATATATTCAATGCTGTCAAGCTCATTCTTGTGTTCAAATATAAACTTTCTCATATCTTCAATATGACCGTGCGATGCCTTTACATAATCTATGTATGCCTCGGTACAGCCGTATGCAAGCGGATTGTCGCTGTAACGCTTGTCGGTGTAAGTCAATCCGTCAACAAAAGCCTCCGAAATAATATCCTCGTCTTTCATAACATCAAGAATCTTAAGTACATCGTTTTCTTTAAGTGTAGCGGAATAAATCTTTTTTCCGTGCCGATCATAAATTGCGGCGCCGTTTGATGTAATCAAATAGTCAATACCCTCAATATCCAAGATGCTTTGCGGCATTGTGCCGAGGGGTCTGCCTGTTGCAATCGCAATGATTATGCCGTTCTCAATTGCTTTTTCAAGCGCAGATTTAACGGCAGGTGCAAGAGTGTTTTTGCTTGTGAGGGTTGTGCCGTCAAGGTCAAGTGCAAGTAATTTAATTTTGTTCATAGTCACCTCATATATTCTTAGGGCAAAAGCCGTCCATACAACAGCTTTCACATTTAGCGTTTCGTGCCGTGCAGACAGCTCTGCCGTGGAGTACAAGTCTGTGGCAAAAGTCATTGCTTTCTTTCGGGGGAAGCAGATCACGCAGAGCGAACTCTATTTTTTTCTGGTCTTTTAAATTGTGCAAACCAAGCCGCTTGGTAATTCGTATACAATGCGTGTCAACTACAACCGCAGGCTTGCCGAAAATATCGCCGCATACAAGGTTAGCGGTTTTTCTGCCGATACCCGGTAATTTTATTAAATCGTCAATATTGTCGGGAACAATGCCGTCAAAATCCTCGCAAAGCATTTTTGCCATTGCTACAATGTCTTTTGACTTTGTTTTATAAAGTCCGCACGATTTAATGTACTCGGCAACTTCTTCGGGAGTAGAATCTGCAAAGTCCTGTGCGGTTTTAAATCTCTCAAAAAGTGCGGGAGTAACTATATTTACCCTTGCATCTGTGCATTGCGCAGCCAGACGGGTGGCTATAAGAAGTTGCAAGGGGTCTGTATATACAAGGCTGCAAATTGCATCGGGGTACTCTGCTTTGAGCGCATCGACAGCCATAAGGGCAATTTGTTTTTTATCCATAATATCACCTCAGATAATAGTGTAACACAAAATAATTACTATTGCAATCAGCAGTAAAAACTGTTAAAATATAGATAGAAAGGGTGATTTTTTAATGTATAAAAACTGTGTTTTTGATTTATACGGAACATTAATTGACATAAACACAGATGAGTGGAGTATTGAACTTTGGGAGAAAATGGCAGTTTACTACGGATACAAGGGTGCAATCTATACTGCCGAAGAGTTAAACGAGGAGTACGGTAAACTTGTTGAGGCAGAGAAAAAGGCTGTACACAGACGACACAAGGACTACAGCGTTATCGACATTAAGATTGATAAGGTATTTAAAAAACTTTACAACCAAAAGGGCGTTAAGGTGACTAAGGCTGTTGTTGAGCAGACCTGCGCAGTATTCAGATGTTTTTCCACAAAGTATATTAAACTTTATGACGGCGTAACAGAAGTTCTTGACGCATTAAAGGCAAACGGCAAGAAGATTTATTTGCTTTCAAATGCACAGAGAAGTTTTACCGCAAATGAAATGGATATGCTCGGACTTACAAAATACTTTGACGGTATTTGCATCAGCTCCGATGAGGAGTGTTCAAAGCCTGACAGTCATTATTTTGAAATTTTGTTTGACAGATACGGACTTGAGAAAAGCGAGTCTGTTATGATTGGCAACGATTATATTTCGGATATAAAGGGTGCTCATGATTTCGGCATTGATTCGTTGTATATTCATCAGAGCATTTCACCTGAAATTGAGGGCGAGCTGCTTAGCAATTATAAGATAATGGACGGAGATGTTCATAAAATGAAAGAGCTTTTGCTTAAGGGAGAATAATTATGATAGGAATAATTTGCGCAATGCAGATTGAGGCAGACGGCATAATTGCGCTTATGGAAAACAAAAAGCAAAGGGAAATTGCCAAAATGACATTTACAAGCGGAACGCTTAACGGCAAAGAGCTTGTTGTTGTGGTTTGCGGTGTGGGCAAGGTAAATGCCGCTATGTGCAGTTTTGCAATGATTCAGAATTATAAGCCCGATTGCATTATAAACAGCGGCGTAGCAGGTTCGGTTTCCGAAAAAGTCAGTGTCGGCGACATTGTAGTGGCTGTAAATGTGGTCGAACACGATATGAATACAACAGCGCTCGGCGATTTGCAGGGTGAGGTTTCTTTCCCCGAGAGCAAGGTAATGTATTTTAATTGCGACGAAAAGATTGCCGACAAACTTTTTGCTTCTGCAAATAAACTTGAGAATACAAGAGTTGAAAAAGGAACGATTGCAAGCGGAGATATATTTATTTCGGAGCGTAGGAAAAGAATAAAGATAGGGGAAACCTTTAACGCCCTTGCGTGTGAAATGGAAGGTGCGGCGATTGCCCATATATGCTCAAGAACGGAAGTACCGTGCGGAATATTAAGAGCGATTTCCGATGACCTGAACGAAAACAAGGGAATGGACTTTGTAAAGTTCTGCGAAATGGCAAGTAAGAAAACGGTTGCCGTTATAAATGATTTTGTAAATAATATTTAATGAAAAATCCGAACACTTGTTAAAACGGTGTTCGGATTTTTGCGTAAAAGGGAAGAGGAAAGTTATTAACATCGAGTTAATAAAATGTTAAAAAATTTGAAACAATAATTTACACCGACTTTCAATAAAAAACATCTTATTAATTCACACAAAAAAATCCGACTTAAGTTAAAACCTAAGTCGGACAGATAATTAAAACAATATTAAACTATTTAATGATCATTCTTACGCAACCGTAAATACCTGCGTCATTGCCGAGGTCTGCAAGTTTAAAGAATGTATTTTTGCAAGCGTGGAACGCATATTCCTGATAATACTTCTGTACCTGCTCAATAAGGAAGTCGCCTGCCTTTGACATACCGCCGCCAATTACAAACACCTGTGGGTTTACTACGCAGGCAACAAGTGAAAGTCCCTTTGCAAGAATCTTTGCGGTTTCGTCAACCATCTTAATAGCAACCTCGTCACCGAGTTTTGCTGCGTCAAAGATTGCCTTTGCGGTAAGTTCCGGTGTGTTTCTGAGTACGGTTTCGTCATCGTGCTCTTCAAGATATTTCTTTGTTACTCTCGCAATACCTGTTGCAGACGCATACTGCTCAAGACAGCCGTGATTGCCGCAGCCGCAGGTTTCGGTTTCTCTTTCCTTTACACGAAGATGACCGATTTCGCCTGCCGCACCGTCACTGCCGGGAATAATCTTTTCGTTAATGATTACACCGCCGCCAACGCCTGTGCCGAGTGTTACCATTACAAGGTTTTTGTAGCCCTTGCCGCCGCCTTGCCACATCTCGCCGAGTGCCGCTACATTTGCGTCGTTGCCGACTTTAACCTTAAAGCCTGTCTTTCTTTCAAGCTCGATTGCTACATTAAATACGCTCCAGCCAAGGTTTACGCACTTATATACTGTGCCGTCATCGCCTACAGGGCCGGGAACGCCAACGCCGATACCTTCAATCTCTTTTTCGCTGATGTTCTTTTCGGCAAGTTTTGCCGCAATAGCCTCTGCAATATCGTTAAGAATATATGTGCCGTTTTCCTGTGTTCTTGTAGGAATTTCCCACTTTTCGATAAGGTTGCCCGAAGTTTCAAACAAACCGATTTTAATTGTTGTGCCGCCTATATCAACACCAAATGCATATTTTTTCATTATGTTATGCTCCTTTCAAGTCGTGAAATATTAAATTAGTAACATATACTATAATTTTAGTATTTTAACGGCTTTTTGTCAATATAAATTAACAGTTTTGATGAAATTTTTGCGGAAAACCGCATATACATTTGTGTAAATTTTGTTGTAATTTAAGGGGCAGTTGTGATATAATTTAAATACAGGTGTCTGTTGCCGTATGCGGTGCGGCAGATATTTCAAAATTAATACAGTATAATGAATATTGAAAGAATATTGAAAACGGGTGAGGTATAATATGGAAAAAAAGCTTACCGTAATTAAGGTGGGTACATCAACCCTTACATACGAAAACGGAAAAATCAACTATCGCCGTATCGAATCTCTCTGCAAAGTTATTGCTGATTTGCAAAACAGCGGTGAGCAGATAATTCTTGTGTCCTCCGGTGCTATCGGCGTCGGAATGGGCAAGGCAGGGCTTTCAGTTCGTCCCACAGAAACCAAGAAAAAACAGGCTCTTGCGGCTATCGGTCAGTGCGAGCTTATGTTTATGTATGACAAACTTTTCGGTGAATACAACCACTCGGTTGCGCAGATACTTTTAACACGCTATGCCGTAGAAACCGAGCAGAAAAAGCAGAATGTAATCAATACTCTTGATGAACTGCTTGATATGAATATTATCCCTGTAATCAACGAAAACGATACGGTCGCCATTGATGAACTTGAGGGCAACAACTTTGGCGATAACGATATGCTTTCCGCCATTGTTGCGGGTCTTGTCGGTGCGGATAAACTTGTTATTCTTACAGACATAGACGGTCTGTACGACGATAATCCACGCACCAATACAAACGCTAACAAAATTGATGTTGTGGGCAGAATTTCTCCCGAAATTTTTGAAATGGCGGCAGGCACAGGCTCAAACAGAGGTACGGGCGGAATGATTACAAAACTGCACGCAGCGGATTATGCAACTCAGCGTGGGGTAGAGTGCCACATTGTAAACGGTGCAAATCCGAATGTACTTTACTATGTATTTGACGGAATGAATGTGGGAACAAAGTTCCTTGCCAGAAAGGAGAATTGATATGACACAGCTTGAAATTATGGGTGCAAACGCAAAGAATGCCTCGGTGTTTTTGCGTACGGCGGGCAGTAAAAAAGACGATGCGCTTTTGGCTATTGCAAAGGCTCTGCGTGAGCACAGCGATGAAATTATAAAGGCGAACGAAATTGACATAGAAAACGGGAAAAACGCCGGTCTTACAGAGTCTTTACTCGACAGATTAAGACTTACTCCCGAGCGTATAAACGGTATGGCGGAGGGCGTTGAACAGGTAGCCGCTCTTGCCGACCCAATCGGTAATGTTCTTGAGGGCAGAACTCTCAAAAACGGACTTAATATTGAGAAAGTAAGAGTACCGATGGGCGTTATCGGCATCATATTTGAGGCTCGTCCGAATGTTACTTCGGATGCGGCGGCACTTTGCCTTAAGGCAGGCAGTGCGGTAATTCTGCGTGGCGGTAAAGAGGCTATCAATTCAAACCTTGCCGTTTCGGAGATTATGAGAAACGCTGTTGAAAGCGTTGGTTTTCCAAAGGATTGTATCGCACTTGTTAAGGATACATCAAGACAGAGCGCAACAGAGCTTATGCAGTTATCCGATTATCTTGATGTGCTTATTCCCCGTGGCGGCGCAGGACTTATTCGTTCCGTTGTCGAAAACGCAAAAGTACCTGTAATCGAAACAGGTGTAGGCAACTGCCATATTTATGTTGACGAAAGTGCAGATGTGCAGATGGCGGCAAACATTATTTTTAATGCGAAAACTTCCCGTCCGTCTGTATGCAATGCAATTGAAACAATCCTTGTCCACAAGAATATTGCTCAAAAGGCTTTACCTGAAATAAAGAAACTTCTCGATACAAAGAATGTGGAGATAAGAGGCTGTGAAACCACAAGAAAAATCCTCGGCGACAGCGTTATACCTGCAACCGAGGAGGATTATGCAAAGGAATTTCTCGACTATATTCTTGCCGTTAAGGTTGTGGACAGTCTTGATGACGCTATAGACCATATTGCAAAGTACAGCACGGGTCACAGCGAAAGCATAATTACAAATGACTACAACAACGCAAATAAATTTACCGCCTGCGTTGATTCGGCAGCAGTGTATGTAAATGCATCAACCCGTTTTACGGACGGCGGAGAGTTCGGCTTGGGTGCGGAAATCGGAATTTCCACACAGAAACTCCACGCAAGAGGTCCTATGGGCCTTAATGAGCTGACAAGCTGTAAATTTATTATAAGAGGCAACGGTCAGATCAGATAATTACATAAGCAAATACATCAATGCAAGCAAAAGCGACGGGTCGGCTTTTTCGCCTGAAAGCAAAAGCAGCAGGAGCAGAATCAGACTTTGCTCTTTGTCGGCGAGCAGAAAATCCACAAGACTTTTCTGCTGACCCTGCGCTTTGTTTTCTTGTTTATTATCTGTTTTTTGCGGAGTATCTTCGGGCTTTTTTTCAGGCGGTTTAGGCTTTTTCTCACGCTCCGTCTGATGCGGTGGGCGAGAGTGCATTTGTTGCGCACGGCGCAGAGCCTCTTCTTCAAACGATGCCAAATTATCACCTCCAAAGGTTGGGTGTTAATATTACTTTGGGGATTTGTTAAATGCGGTTCTTTATTAAAAGTTTGGGGTAATTACGGTTTAGCGCACTGCTTAGGCTAAATAATTAAAGATTTAGGTCAAGCTTTTTTATAAAAAGAAACCATAGATTGCGTAAGCGGAAAGTATCTGTGGGCTTTGCCCACACCCACGACCTTTGAAAAGGTCGACCAAACTTTTATAATTGCTTTATACAGCAATTTGCTAAATCGTAATTTTTAAATGTTACCGCAACATTTAGAGCAGAACCTAGTGTTCGGGTAAGAGATACTATTGAAAAGATTAAGTTAAATAATAAAAAGTTTTGAGTTTTTTCAAAATATATTTATATCTTTGAGCAGAGGGAGAATTTTGAACAGCTTAAGCATTTTTTCGGCTTTATCAAGTTTTTCCTGTTTTTCACAAGATAAAAACGGGCGCAGAGCATTTAAAAGCCTTGTTGTATCGTCCTCACAGCCGATTGATTTAACGGCGGGCAGAATTTTAATAAGACTTTTTGCAATGTCGTCGTTCATAAAATCCGTGGGCAGGGAAAGCTCGTTTTTCTTTTCGGGAGGCTGTGGTTTTTCGGGTGCGTTTCCTGAAAGACCGAGCTGCTCGCCGAGGCTTTGCACCTGTCGCAAAGCCTCGGGATTGCTGAGTATTTCGTTTATTTTATCCTGAATATCTGCCATGGCGGGTTTTACTTCCCCTTTCTCAGCATTTCAATTATTGCTTTTGCCTGCGGGCTTTCCAAAAGCTCTTTTGTTTTTTGCGGGTCGTTTAAAATTTCCTCCACTGTTTTTTGAGTTTTACTGTCGGCATTTTTAAAAATGCTGTTTGCATTGCCCTTTTTTGCAGCGGATTTCAGCTCGTTTTCCGACAGGTTGAGCTGTTGCGACATTTGTTTAAGCATATCCTGCATATTCTTATTATCAGCCATATAAACACCTCGGATAATAATATGCGTATTTATATATTTTTATAACACTTAGCTTTAGTTTTGCGGAGGTAAGTATGAGAATTTTAGTTTTGTCCGATACACACGGAGATTTTAACAGAATGATGAAAGCCGTTACCGAGCAGCCGACTGCAGAGGTTATTATTCACTGCGGCGACGGCGAAGAACAGGTTGAATATTTAAAACAGAATTTTAAGGATAAAATGGTTGTCGGTGTGCGTGGCAATTGCGATTGGGGCAGTATGCTGCCTGCGACCGAAACCTTGAGAATAAACGGAAAGACAATTTTTATAACCCACGGTCATTTGTATAACGCAAAGGTGGGACTTTACACAATTATGTGCGCCGCACGAGAGGCAAAAGCTGATATTCTCTGCTTCGGTCATACTCACTCTGCGCTTTCTATGTACGAGGACGGACTTTATGTTCTTAACCCGGGCAGCTGCGGCGGATATATGGCAAGCTACGGAATAATTGATATTACCGACAAGGGTGAAATTATTACCAATACCGTAGCTGTAAAATGATTTTTGTAGCATTATGAACACTTTTGTGTTATACTAAAATAAGGTCGGGAGGCGAAAGGTTGAATTACACGGATTTTGAGTTTGACGAGGCTTTAAAGCAAAGGCTTGACAGCCTGTATTCACAGAACAGACAACCTCACGCAATAGTAATTGAGGGCGCAGACGCTGAAAAATGCAAGGGGCTTGCAACCTTTCTTACAATGAGGGCGGTGTGCAGAGCCGAAAATAAGCCTTGCGGAAAATGCGAGCAGTGCATAAAAGCAAGGGAAAAGGTGCACCCCGACATTTACTATGCCCAACCTGAAAAGAAATCGCAGATTTATTCCATTGAGCAAATGCGAGATATTATTGAAAACGCAAGTATTCGCCCGAATGAGGCGGATATAAAGATTTTTGTGTTTGAAAGTGCAGATACAAGGCTTTCGCCTGTGGTACAAAATTCATTTTTGAAGTTGCTTGAAGAACCGCCGCAGAATTGCCTGTTTTTGTTGCTTTGCAAAAATTCAAGAGGATTGCTCAACACTATTTTGTCACGCTGTACCGTGCTTACCGTTAAAGGTGAAGAAAGCTACAGCGAGCAAGCAACCGAGCTTGCAAGAGCGGTGGCAGAGGGAACGATTGCGCCGAGCGAGTGGCAGTTGCTGTCGGCATTGACAGGCTTTTCCGACAGAAAACTTGCAGACGAAACCCTTGCCGTGCTTACGGTGATTTTCAGAGATTGCATAGCGGTTGCACGGGGGATAAGTGCGAGAATAGACGGTCAGCTTGCGCAAAAGCTGAATAAAAGAATAACTACGGGTATGGCTTTGCAGCTTGTAGAGGCAACCGAGCTTGCAAGGCAGAAAATACCGCAGAATGTAAATATGGATTTGCTTTCCGCTTTTTTGAGCGGGGAGTACAGGAGGATAATATGGCAGAGGTAATCGGAGTCAGATTTAAAGAAGTCGGCAAGGTCTATTACTTTGACCCGCTTGATAATAAGTTAAGCGCCGGCGATATGGTAATTGTAGAAACCGCAAGAGGTCTTGAGTGCGGTAAGGTTGCCACACCGAATAAAACCGTTTCTGATGAAGAGCTTGCGTATCCGCTCAAGCCGCTTATCAGAATTGCAACCGAAAATGACCTTCGTCACCTTGAGGAAAACAAACTTAAGGAGAAGGAGGCATACAGAATTTGCGAGCAGAAAATTGCAAACCACAAACTTGAAATGAAGCTCGTAAGCGTTGAATGTACTTTTGACAATAGTAAAATTTTGTTTTACTTTACAGCAGACGGCAGAGTGGATTTCAGAGCGCTTGTAAAGGATTTGGCGTCTGTATTCAGAACAAGAATCGAGTTAAGACAGATAGGTGTGCGTGACGAGGCAAAAATGCTCGGCGGACTCGGTGTATGCGGAAAACCGTTTTGCTGTGCAAGTTTTATGGGCGAGTTTCAGCCTGTTTCAATAAAAATGGCAAAGGAGCAGGGGCTTTCGCTTTCACCCGTAAAGATTTCGGGTACTTGCGGCAGACTTATGTGCTGCCTTAAGTACGAGCAGGACGCATACACAGACCTGTTAAAGAAAACTCCTAAGGTTGGCGCAATAGTAAATACACCTGACGGAAAAGGTCTTGTAGTGGAAAACAACCTTATTGCCCGCACGCTTAAGGTTAAACTGAACAACACTCCGCCCGAAGCACCGGCAAAGACTTTTAATGTAAAGCAGTGCAAAATTGTTAAAGACGGCTACATTAAAGTCGATAAAGAAGAAATGGAAAAATTAAAGGGGTTAGAGTAAACTAACCAAAAATACCTTTTGGAAAATATTTATTTTTGAAAAATGTTCTAAAAATATTGCATTTTTAAAAATATATGTTACAATATAGGTGTAATATTTCACAGGAGGTGTTTTTGAATGGCATACCAGATTAGTGATGAGTGCATCAAGTGCGGAGCTTGTGCTGAGGAGTGTCCTGTAAGCGCAATTTCTGAGGGCGATGACAAGTATGTTATCGACGCTGATGTTTGTGTAGAGTGCGGAGCATGCGAGGCAACTTGCCCGGTAGGAGCACCTGCTCAGGCATAAGTTAATACTTAATGGAATTTAAAGACAGCAAGGATTTTTCCTTGCTGTTTTTTGTTTGGGCTTTTATAAAAAGTTTGGAGAAATTTATTGAAAAAAGGTTTTGTACTAAATGTTGGGGTAACAATAATAAATTATGGTGGTTCTTTATCAAAAGTTGGGGTAAATTGTGGTTTAGCTGATTGCTTTATCAAGCAATTATAAAAGTTTGGTCGACCTTTTCAAAGGTCGTGGGTGTGGGCAAAGCCCACAAATACTTTCCGTTTATGCAATCTAACGATAGCCGAACAGCTCGCTGTTTGGCGGCTTAAATACAACGGCGAAAGCCCATAAATGCGATAGCAACAAAAAAGCCATTCATTAAACAATAAATAAGCAAATTCTTTTCTAAAAGGCTACCGCCTGTTTTTTCAAACCCGGTGCAAGCACGCAAACAGCGCGGCTGTTTGCGCCCAATAAATTGTTAAATCGGAAGATTTTTATGGGCGCTGCCCAAACCCGCAATTTTTGAAAAAATTGAGTAAACTTTTTTGTTTTTGGGAGGATAATTTAGCGTTAGCTAAATTTCAATGCCCGACCGACACTCCGCTAAACCACAATTTACCCACCATAAAAAAGTACTTTTAAAAAGGCTTGACCTAATTTTTTTATTTTTAGTGACAGCTAAAGACTAAATTTACTCATCATTTAGAACAAAAACAAAAACGCAAGGACAAAAGCCTTGCGTTTTAAAATTATTCAAAAAAATTAATATGTATAAATGTAATCGTCAGGAATTTCAAAAGGAGTAATAGGAACAAGATCATTTGGGGTATCGGAATCATCATCTGAGCTGTCATAGTTTGAATCAGTATCAGTTGATTCTGCGGCTGTGTTGCTCTCCTCAGTATAACTGTTGTTTTCAGGTTCAATAACTTCTTCAATCTCTTCTTTGCCTTCGTCAATTATTGTCTGAGCTTCCTGTTCAAGCTTATCCTTTGCTTCTTTTTCTGCCTGTTCAATAGCGTCGATTCTTGCAGAATATTTATCAATCAAATCTTGAATTTTTGTTTTTAATTCTTCAAACTTTTCGCTTGAAAGAACGGCATCTTTTTCGCTGTTGAGTTTATCAAGCAGTGTAGTAAGTTTGTCCTTGCAAGCTTTGAGTTTTGTTTTGTCTGTGATTTTCTCAACCTCGTTTAAAGTGTTGTCGCTAATAACCTTTTCATAGTAGGTCACAAAGTATGATTTCATCTGCTCAAGGTCAGATTGATACTCCTCTTTAATTTTCTCAACAGGCTCATTATTTTTTAGATAGTCAGTCAAATCATTTTCAAGATTTTTGATGATTATAATTCGTTTATCTCTGTCGCTTTCATTTACAAAGGTATCATATTTTCCTTTAATGTCAGAAAGTATCTGCTCTATCTGTTGTTCCTTCACATTTTTGTTATAAACATTTACACCAACAACTGTGCCTCCTGCAATTAATGCAACAGCAAGAACGCAACAAATTATTATTACTACCTTTTTTGTACTCTTTTTCATATATAGCCCTCCGATTCTATTGTATATCTATAAAAATAAGTTAATTTTCTTTAAAAAATATATTAGCATTAGATAAACGAATTGTCAAGTCTTACGATGAAATATGTATTTTGTTTTTGATGTTTTGTCTTGCTATTGACAAAAATACCCAACACAATTATAATTGTAGCAACAGATGTAATGGGGTGTTGGAATGAAAAAATTTGATCCGGCTGTTTATAAAAAGCGTAAATGCGAGTGCCTTGACAAGTGCTTTCAGGCTTTTATGGATAACGGACTTGAAAATACAGGTTTACAGCTTTTGTGCAAATATTGCGGATTTAAAACTAACCAAGCATTATATCACTATTTTGAAAGTAAAGATATGATAATTACCGAATCTGTACAGTATGCAATGATAAAATTTGAACGAGAATTTATGAAGAAAGCACCTCGTTCAAGAGCGGATTTAAAAAATTATCTTGAAAAATTTCCACGCTGGATGCAGAAAAACTACGGCGAGCATATGCGATTTGTATATCAGGTATATACTTCTCCGAAATATAAAAAACAGGGCTATGATTTCTTTTCGGGTATTCCGAAGAGATACGATACATTCATTCATCATATAGCCAAAAACCTTGATGTTTCTTTTGAAAGCATACAAGCGCTGTACTATCTTTACATAACATCAACACTTCAATTTGCACTTTTTAAAGATGAGGTTTACCTTGATGTAGAGGTAAATGCTATTTATAATATGTGTCTTGAAGTTTTTGAGGCAGAGGACAGGAAAAAACTTAACAGCATTAATACTTAATTTATAAATTTAAAATTATGATTTAGCAAATTGCTTTATCAAGCAATTATAAAAGTTTGGTCGACCTTTTCAAAGGTCGTGGGTGTGGGCTAAGCCCACAAATACTTTCCGCTTACGCAATCTAACAATAGCCGAACAGCTTGCTGTTTGGCGGCTTGAACAAATAGGCGAAAGCCTTTGCGAGAGCAATAAAAGAAAATACACTTCATTTACAGTCAACGCAATGCGTTGACTGTGTTTTGTGCATTTCTGATTACAGCCTGTTTTTCCAAACTTAGTTTTAGCACGCAAACAGCGAGGCTGTTTGCGCCGGATAAATTGTTATATCGCAGGATATTATGGGTGCTGCCCAAACCCGCAAGCCTTTAAAAAGGCTTGACCTAAATTTTTAAATTATTTACCCAAAGTTATGCAATATTTAAATAAATACATCCGTCTGTAAAAAAGCAGACGGATTTTTTATGTTTTATAAACTGTCCTTATAAAATTTACGAAAATTGTCTATTTTAATAGTGACACTATTGTTGTATAATGGGAACATCACAAGATAAATGTTGAACTGTTCAGAAATTTGAGGCGTGATTTAATGACAAAAAAAGCTGTTTTAATAAATGACCTTTCAGGTCTTGGAAAATGCTCGCTTACTGCGGCTATACCCGTGCTTTCCGTAATGGGTATTCAGGCTTGCCCTATGCCGACTGCGGTGCTTACAAGCCAGACCGGCTTTAAGAGTTTTTACTGCAACGACTGCACCGACAAGCTCGATTACTACACATCGGAATGGAAAAAACTCGGTTTTCAGCCCGACGGCATTTACACAGGCTTTTTATCAAGCGAAAAACAGGTTGATAAAATTCTTGATTTCATAAACAGCTTTGAAACAGAGAACACGCTTGTACTTGTGGACCCTGTTATGGGTGACGGCGGCAGAACCTACAGCCTTTTTACAGACGCTCTTGCCTGTAAAATGAAAAAATTGGTGACGGTTGCCGATGTTATTACACCGAATCTTACAGAGTGCTGTATTCTTTGCGATGTTGATTACTGCGAATTTATAAAAAATGCCGACAAGCCCGATTTTATGGACAAAATCGCAGAGCTTGGCAAGAATTTGCTTAATCGTTATGGCGTAAAAATCGTAATAATTACGGGCATTGATCACAAAGATATTGACGGTACAATGTATGTGCAAAATCTTATTGCATCCAAAGATGAGGTGTTTAGTGTAAGCTGTAAAAAAATAGGCGGCAGCTATTCGGGTACGGGAGATTTGTTTGCCTCGGTAATGTTTTCCGGACTTTTAAGAGGCGACACTTTGAGAGATACCGTTAGTCTGGCAGTAAAATTCATAGAAACTTCTTTGCGTGATACCGTAGCGTTGGGTATTGACCGCAATGAGGGCATTGAGTTTGAAAAACACTTAAAAATACTTTTGTGAGGGATAACTATGGAATCAAATACAATTTCAAAATCTAAGTCAAAAATTAATGTAAAGCTCATTGCAATTACAGCAATGTGTGCGGCTTTGGTAACAGTTACAACTGCGTTTATTAAAATTCCGTCAATGTTCGGATATTCACACGCAGGCGACTCAATGATTTATCTTGCCGCAAGCATTTTGCCCGGTCCTTACGGTATCATTGCCTCATCAATCGGCGGTGCGCTTGCAGACTTGATTTCCGGTTATCCGCAGTGGGCAATTCCTACTGCTATCATCAAGGCTTTTAATGCTGTTCCGTTTGTTCTTTGCAGAATGGCTATGAAAAAACACGGCAAGGACAACAAGATTATTAACTGGTCATCACTTTTAATGCTTATTCCGACTACTATGGTTACAGTCGGCGGTTACTTCATTGCGAACGGTCTTATGTATGGCTTTGAAGGCGCAGTTGCAGAGCTTGCTACTTGGTGGTTACAGCCGGGTATGGGCGCATTAATCTTTATAGTTCTTGGTTTTGCCCTTGACAGAATTGATTTTAAGAAAAAACTTGCTTTAAAATAAGCATATTTGCTTATTTTTGAAATTTGGAGTATAATAAATGGAAAACAGATTTGAATTAAATAAAAACCTTGCGCAGATGCTCAAGGGCGGAGTTATTATGGATGTAACAACTCCCGAACAGGCTAAGATTGCCGAGGCTGCGGGTGCGTGCGCAGTTATGGCATTAGAGAGAATTCCTGCTGATATTCGTGCGGCAGGCGGAGTTTCTCGTATGAGCGACCCTAAGATGATTAAAGGTATTCAGAACGCAGTTTCTATTCCTGTAATGGCAAAGTGCCGTATCGGTCATTTTGCAGAAGCACAGATTTTACAGGCAATTGAGATTGACTACATTGACGAAAGCGAAGTTTTATCTCCTGCAGATGATAAGTATCACATTGATAAAACCGCTTTTGATGTACCTTTTGTATGCGGCGCCAAAGATTTAGGCGAGGCATTAAGAAGAATCAACGAGGGCGCATCTATGATTCGTACAAAGGGCGAGCCTGGTACAGGCGATGTTGTGCAGGCTGTTCGTCATATGAGAATGATGCAGTCTGAAATTCGCAGAATCGCATCTATGGCAAAAGATGAACTCTTTGAAGTTGCAAAGCAGTTACAGGTTCCGTATGATTTGGTTTTGTATGTTCACGAGAATAAGAAATTGCCTGTTGTTAATTTTGCTGCCGGCGGTGTTGCTACTCCTGCTGATGCTGCGCTTATGATGCAGCTCGGCGCAGAGGGTGTATTTGTCGGCTCGGGTATCTTTAAGTCGGGTAATCCCGAAAAAAGAGCGTCTGCTATTGTTAAAGCTGTTACAAACTTTAATGACGCTAAAATGCTTGCTGAACTTTCAGAAGATTTAGGCGAAGCTATGGTAGGAATTAACGAGCAGGAAATTGAAATCCTTATGGCTGAAAGAGGCAAATAATTATGCAGATAGGTGTACTTGCTTTGCAGGGAGCTTTTATCGAGCACGAACAAATGCTTGCAAAACTCGGTGTGTCCTCTTTTGAAATCCGTTGTTTAGATGATTTGAAAAAGCCGTTTGACGGTCTTATAATTCCGGGCGGCGAAAGCACCGTTATCGGAAAATTACTTTTTGAACTCGGGCTTTTTGAGCCGATTAAAAAGTTGCTCAATGACGGACTGCCGACTTTTGGCACTTGCGCAGGCTTATTGCTTTTGGCCGACAGCATAGAGAATGATACAAGAAAGTATTTTTGCTCTATGAATATTGAGGCCGTAAGAAATGCCTATGGCAGACAGCTCGGAAGTTTTTATGCCGAAGACAGCTTTGCGAACGAAGGAAAAATTCCTATGACTTTTATACGAGCTCCATATATAAGCCGAGTTGGCGACGGTGTAGAAGTTCTTGCTCAAGTTGACGGAAAAACAGTAGCGGCAAGGCAGGGGAAACAGTTGGTAACTGCTTTTCACCCTGAATTAAATAATGATTTAACCGTACATAATTATTTTATAAAAATGATTAACGGAGAAATATAATGTATTTATAAGGGAGAAGAAAATAAATGGCTGACATACTTTATGTTTATAAAACATCAATTTATGCTAATCTGACTAACAAATGCCCGTGCAGATGCACTTTTTGTATTCGCAATAATACCGATGCAATCGGTAATGCAGATACACTGTGGCATAAGCACGATCCGAGCATTGAAGAAATCAAAAAAGCTGTAGATGATTTTGATTTTACAGGCTTTAAAGAACTTGTGTTCTGCGGTTACGGCGAGCCTACCAATGCTCTCGATAATCTTATTGCTACTGCGCAGTATGTCAGAGAAAAGCACCCGGATATTAAGCTAAGACTTAATACAAACGGTCTTGGTGATGTTATAAACAAAAAGCCTGTTGCAGAGATTTTGTCAAAATACATTGACTCTGTATCAATCAGTCTTAACACCTGTTCGTCAGAAAAATATGACGAGGTGTGCAGACCTGTATTTGAAAATGCATATGAATCAATGCTGAAATTTGCGGCAGACGCAAAAAAATACTTTGGTCACACTCAATTCTCAATAGTCGATACTATTCCACAGGAAGATATAAAGGCTTGTCAGAAGATTGCTGACGATATGGGAATTCACCTTAGAATAAGAAAATATTCCGCTTAAAAAAATATAAACCGCTCATTGACCTTTTTGTGGTGACCCCCAAAAGTTAGATTTGAAAGCGTAGTGGCTTTTAGCTGCTACGCTTTTGTTATGCAACTAAGGCAT
>NZ_JADNHD010000023.1:0-21645 GCF_015553695.1 Ruminococcus sp. BSD2780120874_150323_B10 | reverse complement strand
TCACTCATTACAGGAAAGTCTGACGGTTTCTTTGCGCTGTAATCCGTTGAGTCTGTAATGCCGAATCTTGCATATAGCTCCATTGGAATTTCACCACCGTGAGGATCTCCCACAGCCGCCATCTTTGGTTGCGACGGTTTTATCACGCTCGACTTTTGACTTGACGGAAGTATCATTATCCCCTCTGCCTATCATCGCCGTCATTGAAATTGCCTTTCAATGTCTGAGTCCTGAAGACCTGTAAAGGTGTTCGCTCATGTGGCTTGTCCGTACCGAACAACAGAAGGAATGTATCCGATGTGCTGATATTTAATTTTCAAAGAACAAGACCTGTTCTCTAAAAATCGAAAACAGGCGAAAGGATTATTTATCCCTTCACCTGTTTCCTCACTTAGAAGCTAAAAGTAGCCCCTATTTTTAAAATATTCTTTAATTTTTTCTTCTGCTTTCTTTATTGAACGCAAAATCGGCATTTTTGTACAACCTTCAATTTTTGCAATTTGCTCGTAGGTTAAACGATCATAATAATATAGCAATAATCTTTTGCGCTGGGTTTCAGTAAGTTCACAAATAGCCTTTGACAACATTTCATTCTCAAATACAGTTAGAATTATATTCTCCACTGTCTTAGTTTTATGTACAGCTCTGCGATTCAATGTTTCTTCTGTAAGTTCTAAGTATTCATAATGTCTTTCGGCTTCATTCATTATTGAAATATCATCAAGTTCAAAACTATCAAATGCATCAAAAACTGATTTATCCACCTCCGTTTTCTGAATATTTCCGTTTATATCTTTAAATGAAACATAATATTTTTGATTGTCTGTTGACAATGTATAAGGATTGTATTTATCCTTTCTTCTTTTCGGACGCTTGTCCATTTAATTTTCCTCCAATCATTCTGAATTTTTGTTAATTCAGGTCGATTGGAGGGCTTCTGTTTCTGAAAAACATAACTGCCCTTTCTGCTTTCAACGCAAAAAGGGCAAAAATAATGCCGACAGGCAATAGCATTAAAAGCTATAACTTGTCGGCTAAGAGAATTGGAATTATAATTTTTCTTTAAAATTTAACTTTTATCAATTTTCGCACAGGGAAATCACAAATATAGAAATCAAATTCCTCATTTTCAAGTATATTATTTAATCTATGTGAATTTACTGCTTCATCTAACGGCTGTGCAGTAAAAGGTAGTGTCAATGTTACTTCTGTATTTTTTCTCAATTTCAACAAAGTATTACCATCAATATTCTTATCGATAATATTCCAAATATCAAAATCGATAGGAACTTGTAATGCACCATTAAACAGAGCAAAACCCATAGCATTTAGGTAACCACTTTTATTTCCAGTATTTTTTACTGTAATATTTAAAAGACAAACATATTTAGGCTTTGGCATATCTGTTTCTGTGTCAATTTCTTTATCATATTTCTGAATTAATTTATCGTATTCTTCAAGCTTTCCGCTATTCACACGAATTGAATACCCTTTAGTATTTTCACCTGCATCAAAGAAGAAATTTCCATCAAGCTTAACCCACTCATTCATCTTGTAATGTTCTGTTGTTTGCTTGAATGCATTTGAATTCACATTATAAAAGCTAACAAACCATAAGACCAAAGTAGCTACAAGAAGTGATATGACTATCCACAGCACCTTTAGATTTTTTCTCTTTATTACTCTGTACATACTTTCCTCACATTATTTTCTCTTTTGGAGCATAAATTCCTTTTATTTTGCCTGTTTGAATCTCTATTATTTCATCAGAGAGATCCTCCAATATTTGTGTATCATGGCAGGAGAGGACTATAGTTGCTCCTCTTTCTTTTTCTTGCCTTAATATTTTTTTAACCATTTCAACACCATCTTCATCAAGGGAATTTGTTGGTTCATCTAAAATAAGAATTTCCGGTTTTTCCATAATTGCAGCTGCAATTCCTAGCCTCTGCTTCATTCCCAAAGAAAACTTTCTATACTTTTTTAATCCACTTTCTTCAAGACCAACTAATTTCATAACTTCACAAATGTCATCTTCGTTAATAATGGATTTTATATCAGCCAATATACGGAGGTTATCATAGCCATTATACCCATTGAGAAATGCAGGATTTTCAAGCATTATACCAATACTATCGGGAAAGGATATGTCTTCGCCTAACTTTTTATTTCCGATAAATACTTTTCCGGAAGTTGGATATATTAAACCTGAAATAAGACGCATAATCATTGTCTTTCCCGAACCGTTAATTCCCTTCAGTCCCGTTATTGAATTTGACTTTATTGTAAAGCTGGCATTATCTACAACTATGTTCCTACCAATTTTTTTGGTAACATTTTCAAATACAATATCCATATTTTATCCTTTCGTTAAAATGCTATATTTTTTAAATCTCAGCATACCAATAACAACTGAAAATAGTCCTAATATCACCATACAGATGATGCCTATGTTTATATCAACGCCATTTGAAACCAACTGATTACTTCTCAGAGCCATTGCATAATTGCCTATAATTACAGGATTCAAGTAATAGGCAGATAAGATACAAACTACTACAGAAAACACATAACTCACAGTAGGTTTAACAAACAAGCACAAAGTCATCTGCAACAAGCTCATTGATACAGTAAACAAGAAAGGCATCAATAATAAATTCAAATTAACACTCCAATTTGGATTATCTAAAGCATTTACCCCGAGTTCTGTAGTATCTTTCATCATTTTGGAAACGCTTAACGACATATTTCCATTTACAACCCAAGTACATATAGTTAACTCAAACCAAGATATCACATAAAACAAAGAAACTGAAAGGAATTGACAAAAGCACTTTGACAGCCACCACTGAGTTCTACTTCCGCTTCGATATATAGTCTGTTGTCCAAATCCAACTAAATCCTTATGCATATAATTTAGGGTAAAAAACAAAATCAAAATATGATTCAATAACCAAAGATATGGAATTTTAAATGTTTCACCCCCAGTAGGGATAAATTCTTTAATTCCACCGTAAATATAAAGAATAGAATCCATAAGTGAAAAGGAATAGTTCTCTGATGAAATTTGATTAGAACGAAATTCAAAAAATGCAAGTATAATCAAAAAGGAAAACAGTAAATATTTTTTGTATTGATTTATTATTCCATATCGGATATCAAATTTAAAAAATTTAATAAATTTCATTTTTCCTTACCTTAACGCAAATAGAAATGAATATAAATCCCACTAAAAGCAAAGTAGTAGTAGCAACAGACCAGCTCATCACTTGATAGATTGTACTTCTTGAATGTAAAAACTGTGTTGGAACAAATTCAACAAAATACATCGAATCTCTAAATATGTTGTTATAAATTACATTTTCCAAATATCCTGCTAATATCATAGTTAAAAACGGTGCAAAAAGAATTACAACATATTTCTTCACATAAAATGAAGTTACATAACTCAACAATGCAAATATTCCGCCGTACAGCGTGTTTAATGAAATAAACAATAACATATGCAGATATGGATTTGAAAAAAACAAATCAGACCACATTGTATCAAAGTAAACAAGATTATAAAAATTGTATCCTGCCCATGGCTGACAATATGGAATAAATGCACTAACAATTAAAATATTTAATGCAAACGCAAGAAATACCACTAATGCACCTGAAACAAAAACAGCAATAGCCTTAGCAATAAAGTATTTCCTAATATTTATGCGAGTGGCAACATTGATTATATAACTATTCTTGCTTTCATTATGATATGACCAAGCAAAGGGTATCGCAGTACACACTGGCATAATTGTAAAGAACAATGTGTATGCTACTGTTGTTGTTTCACCACCAACCCATGCATTAAAAAATGAAAACAATGGAAAGTCAGGGTTATATAAATACTTGCCATTCTCCATACAATGTTCGTATAATTGTTGTGGATTTTTTCCACCATATTCATTGATCATCAATACTCCGCTTATAACAGCAAATATTGAAAGTAAAACCAATCCTAAAAGGAATGCTTTTGAAAAAATAGATTTTTTAATTTCAAGATTTAATAATTTACTCATTGTTGTATCTTCCTAAAACATCTACAAGGGGAACAGGATTTCCTTTTTCCGGTGTTTCTCTAAAACGAAGATATAGAAAAACATTTTTCTCATCAACTAAATCTTTCTTAGCAAGAACACCGATTTGAAATTTAATAGAATCTCCTGATTTTAATGTTTTTCTGCAAACATTACCATCATCCTCTAAATTTAAGGTGTTTCCATCTAAATTAACATCACCCTTCTGTGGACGTTCACTAAAATACATCATTATAGGGTCTGCATATGGATAGGCAAACTCATCTGGGTCGTGTTCTTTAAAGCCATCGCCAATCATATATGTTCCCTCAAATTCCATTCTAAACATAATTTCGTCGAAATTAGATGATTTAGGCTTATTGTATGTTGCAGTCATATCTATAAGAATAAAACTATTTTCCTTATATAGAGTTTTATCCGATTTCTTCCCAGTTATTTTCTCACATTCACTTTCTTTAATTGGTGATGCTGATACAGAATCATACACTTTTACATCATCAAAGGTATATTCTAATCCATCATATCCACTCATACTATATTCATCTGGTAACCCTTCATCAGCAAAAGAATACTTAAAGAAATCAGATACAGTATCTCCCTTTTCTATATATGTGTAATCCCCTGCTGGTGGAGTCAATTTTCCGTCTTCAACTGTTTTTTCGGTAATACGTTTACTTGATAGGTCATCTTTATTGGAACAACCAGTAAAAAGAGGAAAGCATAAATTTAATATCAATAATAAAGACATAAATTTTTTCATATGAATCTCCCTTTTGCCGTAAAGTGACACACAAATAGGAATTAAAGTATGTGATATCAAACGGCTGTTTTTTTATACATTACATTGCTTTTTTGAAAAATAAAATTCACCTTACAGTATGCAGAAAAGAATTGTTTTTATGCATATTAAAATATGTGACGATTTAGTCTCTCTTTATCTCACAACTTTAATAAGGCAGAAGAAATTGAAAGTTTATCAAGTTTGCTATGGCATTGAAGTCTGCATAAGTTTTTAGCAGTAACTGTTCTAAAAACCAATATAGGTCAAAATGAAAAGTAATTAACAAAAAGCCATATTACTTTTCCTTTCTCTCAATTAATTATAATTTTCAGTTCCGGACTCGCTAACACTGTCGGGACTCCAACAGCCTCTAGCTATACCTGTTGTATAACCTGATACTTTTGCGCCCTTTAATTGGGCATAAGAGCTACTTCCGAAGGTTTCATAAACAGTTTGTTTTATATATCCCTTTGTTCCTTTAGTAACTATTACAGAGGTTCCACAAGTATAATTTGCTAAAGATCCGTTAGGACCTTCCGAACCATATACATACATCCTTATTTTATTAGGTCCTGTTGCCTGACCATTATAATTTGGTCCAACGGTTTTGCTGTAATTCACATAAGTAGATGTAGATGTAGCCTTTTTTCTTCTGCTGTTTTGATTATAATTACTACCACTATTAGGAATAACTATCTCAAAATCTGAATCAACGGTCGAAGCACTAACCGGCATACACATTACACTTGTTGCCATTGTTATAGCTGCCAATGCAGTAATAGCAATTTTTTTAAATTTCATGATAATAACCCTCTTTTCTTACTTTTACTATAAATTTGCAAGTAATTGATTCTAATATTAATACACTATATTTAAAATTTATTTTCTTGAAACATTGGAATGTCCTCCTTAATTTATATTTATGTGAAACGCAGAATATTTAAAATGATTTAGTTTTAAATTAAAGCTTTTTCATTAACTAAGTTTTCTATTATTATGTTCGAAACAACAATAAACAGATGACATCTTGTTGGTGTTTGCACATATTAGACTTATTACAACAAAATCATCACAAAATAGCAATTGATTGCAAAATATATAAAAATTATCTATCAATTAAACTTTTTTATTCTATGTTAAATATATTATAGTACAAATATAACACTATGTCAACAATATTTTGAAATTTAAAATATTGAAATTTTAATATTTTGATGTATAATTATATTATCAGCAAATTAAAAAAATCAAAGAAGGTGTTTTATGGGTAACAAAAGTAATTTCTTTAGTGGAATAACGGAAATTCTTATTCTCGCAATTTTAAATGGCAGTGACAGTTATGCCTATGAGATTGTTAAATACATAAAGGAATATTCTGATGGATGTCTTGCAATTTCCCAAAACACTATTTATGCTGTTACATACAAGCTTGAAAATGAGGGTAAAATTTCTCAATATTCAAAGCTAGTTGGCAAGCGGAGAACAAGAGTTTATTATCATCTTGAACCTGAGGGCAAGGAATATTACACCCAACTATTAAACAACTTTCGTGACGCTTACACCGGTGTTGAAAAAATACTTTCATCTTTAAATGAAAATATGGAGGATAAGGAAAATGAATAAACTATGTAAGGAATATATCAACGAAATAAAAGCTATGTTTCCTGTTAAAGGAAAAGAAGAAAGAAAATACATAAAGAACCTAAGCAAGGATATAGAGGACTACTGTGAGGAAGCAGACGCAACAACAAAGGAAGAACTTTATAAAAACTACGGAAATCCTGTTGATGTAGTAGCTGAATATTTTTCTGCTACCGGTGTTCCCTATGTTATTAAAAAGCTTAAAATCAGCAAATATATTAAATCATTAATCGCTCTAATAATTGCAGTTATTTTAGTTCTTTCTACTGTGTATGGTGTTATATTATGGGAAGAACATCAAGCAATTATGAGACAAGAAGCTGTTATTGTAGATGAGATAATTGAATAAAGGAGGAAAAACAATGAAGAAAACAATAACCGTTACACTAATTATTTCACTTATTAGTTGTATATTATTTAGTATACCTGTAAGTGCTACAATCACTGACAATACAGAGAAAGCCATTGAATATTTAGAAAATGGTAATTATATTGAAACAATAATTACCGATGATACTGAAAATTCTGGTATTTCTCTATATGCCACAAATACAATCACCAAAACAAAAACAAAATATTATAAAAACAGCAGTGGTACTGTACTTTGGTCTGTTTCAGTTAAGGCTACATTTTCATACAATGGCAGTACATCAACCTGTACAAGCTGTTCACATAGTACAACAGCCCCTGCATCTTCTTGGTCTATAAAAAGTGCATCACACAGTAAATCAGGGAACACAGCAACAGCAAAGGCAACAGCTACATGGAAAACAAGTGCTGGATCAAAAGATTATTCAATGTCAGTTACAATAAAGTGTAGTGCAACAGGCGTAGTATCATAACCTTGAACTAAATGGATATAATTTAAACAACAAACTACTTTTTGCACTATTACTTCTATATCGTTGCTCGGTTTCAATTAATCCGGCTTTTTTCAAATCTTTAATAGCTCTTCTAACCGTAGCAGGCGACAGCTTTATGTCGCCTGCTATTGTTTTTACAGAGGGCCAACACTCACCGTTTTTGTTTGCACGGTCGTAGAGATAGGTATAGACTGCTACGGCTCGGTGTGGTAAGTCCATTTGATAGAGAAAAGTTAATTTACTCATTGCTGTTATCCTCCTGAGGTGGTCGCTGGGTTCTGATGACTACTTTTCTCTGCTTGTCTGTATTCTGTTCAACATTTGAATTTTCAGGTTCTTCTGTTGGCTCATCTTGCTGTTCAGAATCAATAGTATTTTCACTGTCTGATTGTTCTGCGTTTGGTGAAGTCTTTAGATTTTCATTTTTCTTCTCACCGTTTATTTCATCAAAATCTGAATCAGTAACAGGCTGTTCAAGATATTGAGGGTGATATTCTTGGATTATGTTGTTAAATAACTCGGAACGGTTAGCATAGTGAACTTCACGATTGCCATTTTCCATGACCTCATACTTTTCTTCAAATTTAATACCCCATTTGAAGAACAATTTCAGTTTGACTTTCATTGGGTAAAAGCCTGTTTTCATAACAACAAATGCGCCTTTTGGAAGGGACTTCAACTCATCAGGGGTCATCAATGGCCTTTCTATCATCTGCAAGGATTGTGACGGATCGTTTTTGCTCCTGCTTACAGAACCACTCATAACTGTTCTTGAGCCGAGTGCTTTTGATAGCACTTCTGCACTTGTGCTGTTAGGAGCAAAGCCACCGAAGATAGTCAGCTGTGTGTTGTCGATGATAACATCAGCACCCTCTTTGCCGTAGTTGCGTTCAAGCTGTGCAAAGGATTGAATTATCGGCACTATCTGTAAACGCCTTGAACGGGATGCAGAAAACATCATCTCGGCTGAATCAATCTTTGGCAAAGTTCCAAATTCATCGCAGAAGAATACACAGCGATTTTTCAGAACACCGCCGTTTTCATCAGCGACTGAAAGTATTTCACGGTAGAGCTGTTGGATAATGAGTGATACCATAAAGAAAGTGTTGGGATTTTCCTCGGGCATTACAATGAATATTGCACACTTTTCATTGCAGAATTTTTCAGCGTCAATCTCCGTATCAAAACACAAAAGCTGTTCAAGCTCAGAGTCGAGAAAGGCATTCAGCCTTGAAAGTGCCGTACTCATTACGCTTGACATAGCCTGTTCAGCTGTGTTGAGAGCCGCCCCGGCAAACCACTTTGCTTTGTGATCGTCGGGAAGATATTCCATTAAAAGCTGAAACTGATTTTTGCCTTTCTTGTTGGTCGGTGCAAACAATTCCTGAATGATTTTAAATACCGAAACTATGTGTCGTTCTTTTGGTTCGCAGAATTCTGAAACAAGCAGAATGGTTGCCGTTAGAAGTCCCTCTGCCGCATCATAAAAGTAAGCGTTCTGTCCGAATGAAGCCGAGTCCATTCCTGATAGGATAATTGTTTTTGAAATGATTTTTGCATATTTTTCTGCTCTTGCCTTGTAAACAAGCTGTTCGGGTTCAGCTTTGTATAAGTCCATATACTTATTCACAAGATGCAGGAGATTGTTGCCGTGTGAGCGTGTGGGATTACGCAAATCTATAACAGAAATTTTGTAACCGTAATACTTTTCCGCAATCGTTCCATAATTCCGAACTACATCACCCTTTGTGTCGGTTGACAAAAATGACATACCAGTAGCGCAGGCATACTCAATGCACGGGTAAAGCCAATATGCGGTCTTGCCGACACCTGCCGCACCAATCATCAGAGCATGCACATCTCCTGTATCAACCATTGCTGTTGTTACTTTTTTGCTGTTCTTACAGCCGACAACTATACCTTGTTCAGTTGGTCTGCTGTCGGGATTTGTACGCCATTCATCGGGTTTGAAATCAATCTGATTGTAGGTTCTCTTAATCTCTTTTTTAGTTGCCCAACGAGCCGTGCCGTACTGTCCTTGTCCGACCGTCTTGTTCTTTATGCGGTTCAGGGAATAGTAATTGCCGACCGTAGAAATTATTATGAACAAGGCAAACATTGAGCCTGCAACAATAATCAGAGTTATAACACTTGACGGCATATTTCATCAGTCCTTTCACCGTTTAAAATATCCTCATTCCAGTCTTTATGGGTAGGAATGAGGATTTCGCTTTTGATATTCATTGAGTTTAATTTATCGGCTATCCGTTTGTTTGCTGTCTGTCCTGCCTCGTCATTGTCAAAGCAGAGAAACACATTTTTGATGTTTGGATTATCTTTAAGACATTGAAAAAGCACCCTGTCCGAAACGGAACAGGATGCCGCATAGCTGTGTTCTTGCCAGTTTTCCTTGTGCATTGAAATGTAAGAAAGCATATCAATGGGAGCTTCGAATAAAAATAGCTTTTCGCTTGTGCCGTTAAAGTGAAAGCTGTACTCGGGCTGACTGCCTGCAACATTTCCCTTGTACGAATTACTTGTTACTGTTCCTCGCTTGTGAGCATGGCGAGGTTTACCGTTTGAATCGTAGCCGACAAAGACAGCGTTGTGATAATAGGCTGACTCATAAATCATTTTCTTCCGCACAAACTCAAAAAGCACATCTTTATCAATTCCACGGGTCAACAGCAGATAAGAAAAAACTCTGCTCATTCTGTCATTTCTCGGTGACAATTCAAAGGGTTTATGACTTTTTTCTATGGGCGGTGAGGTTATGATTTGACCGCCGCAGTTATTCAAAAGCATTTTCACCGCTTCTGCATAGTCCTTGTTGTAAAATCTGCGGACAAAATCAACCGCATCACCGCCTTTCTGTTTGTACTGATGATACCAGAGGTGCCCTCTGATTGTAACCTTTTGCGAACCGTCAAGCCATTCGCATTCTGAACCTGATTTCCTGACTTTCTCACCATGACTGATTAAAAAATTAGCAAGGTCGGTTCTCCTTGCCTGTTCTCGCTGTTCTTTTGTAAAATGAATGTAGGTTAATATTTTAATCACTTCCTTGTATATATTTTTCTTTTCTGCTGTAATATCTTAGATTGGGTACTTCTTCTCTTATCACCGTGACAGGTGGCACCTATCAGCGTTTGGGGGCAGTTTCCCCTTGGCGGTGTGATGATTTTTTGATAGACAAATTTATTTGTGTGTGCTATGATAATTGTAAAATAACCTATTGATAAGTTGGAATTTGGAGAGTAAATATATGAATGACTGTGTTTTTTGCAAATTAATCAGCGAAAACAAAATGATGAAAGTTTATGAGGATGAGTGGACAGTAGCTTTTATGGATATAGCAAAAGACGTTGATGGACATATTTTAGCTATACCAAAAAAACATGTAAAAAACATATTGGACTGTGATGAAGAAACATTATACAAGCTTATGGCTAGTGTAAAGAAAGTTTCAAATCATCTTGTGAACAACTGTGGTTATGATGGAGTTAATCTGTTAAATGCCAGTGGTAAAAGTGCAGGACAATCTGTTTCGCATTTTCACATTCATATTATTCCAAGAAAAAATAACGACTGTGTTGATGCATGGCCTAAATTTGACGGAGCAAAACAGGATACAGAGGTGCTTTGGGAGAAAATGAAATTAGAATAAGAAATACATAATAAATCCCAGTTTATCAAACTTACATCTTCAACCCCCGAGCCTGCTTTTTATCATTAATCTTCTGCTGCAATTTTTTATCCGTCCTTTGCGCTTTCTGTTTTTCTTCAAAGCGGAGTTGATTTTGGATTATGTTGCAAAGGTAACGCAGGAGATAAAGAGAAGAAACTGCAACGCTGTTGCGGTTGGCTTTAATTGAATAACGAGGATACAGAACACCTCTGTCTGAATTAAAGACTGATTCGGCAGAGGTGTTTTCTTCATATTCAAAGGGACTTATAACAGGTTCTTCATCTGTATTCTCGCTTTCTTCCGCTTCATCTTCGTTAGGAATTAATTTCAACGCTTCCTTGATTATTGCATTCTTGATTGACTTGAATTCCTTATTTTGGGCAAGTGGAATTCTTTCCGGTATTTCATCCGTGTAAGTGCGGATTGTATTTTCCTTTTGCTCATACCAAAGGTCATACAGTTTTTTGATTCTGTCATCACTTGCAAGTTCTTCAACAATAGAATACACAATCGCTTTTACATCAGGCTTGAGATAACCATATACTTTTTTGCCTTTCGTTCTTGAAAGCCTGTCGGTAAGTTCCAACAGCTTATGCTGAATTGATGCGCTGATATATATTTCGGAGTTGATTTTTGAAACCAAATCCTCTACAATATCACGAGCCTCGGCTCGGAGCTTATCTCTATGCTCGGTCTGCCTTTCATATATGCACAATAAATCTTGCTGAAAAATATCTTTTGCAAATGATGAACGCAGATTTTCAACTCCCTTTTGCGTGAGATAGCCTTCGTTCTCCACGGTTGAATATGCAATCAAATGCACGTGAGGATGGTGCGATTCATTATGAAACGCCGCATACCAACGAAGATTTTCCATTGGTATTTTCAGATTTTTAGCGAGTGCTTCTGTCTGTGTGCGGAGCATATCTCTCCACCGAGCTCCAGTATTAAAGCCAAGCCGTTCCGCGTCTTCTCTGCGGATAGAAATTATCGCAGTCCAGATATTTCCCTTGTGACTGTCGAGTTCTTCCGTTACTTTTGATAACTGAACCTGCACACCGTCATCGGTAAACAAGCCGTGAGAGCCGAATCTCTCGGCACGAGGACGGGGAGCAATGTAATCGGCATATGCTTTTCTGCCCGAGATTTCATAAGCGTAATCCTCCATGATACGAGAAATGAAATCAGAAGCAGAGCCTGCATTTTGCTTTTCAAGGTAATCAGCGTACTCAAACATATCCTTGCTGTCGGGAAAATCCTTTAAGATTTTTTCAATAAGATTCTTCTGTTTCGCTGTCACAGGAGCAAACTTTTTAGTGTTATCAATTTTCTCAACCCCCTCACGGGTGGCAACATATTTTGCGTAACCGCCTGCGCTTACTTTACGATTAGACTTGAGATATTTAAACTTTGTAACTAACTTTGCCACAAATAATTATCCTTTCTGCCAATCGTATGCGTCATCAAAGGAAAATGAACCGTTGAGTCGTTTGACTTCCTTGACGCACTCGCCACGAAGTTTTGTTAGAGTCATCTTGTCTATGTCCTGTGACGAGGCAATGATATTCATTGTCATTGCAAGCTCTACAGCCAATTTAAAAATCAGTCTGCTCATACGATTGTCGCTCTCGGCAACAATTGATTTCAAAGTTGAAGTAACTACATTGGGAAGATACTGACTGTTGTCGTTTGAGGAAAGGTATCCTACATAAAAAATGATTGCCTTTTCAATAAATTCACTACGGCTTGAGCAATTATCTTCCTTGTAAATATTCTGAACCATATCGAGTGTTGATTCTTTTACCCAGAGCGCAAACTTCCGCTTTAATTCTTTTCTGTTATCCGTTTCATTCAAGTGAAAAACCTCCTTTTTGTTACAACCCATAGTTGCAACTCCTTGAATTTTGGCATTTCATTCGGCAATTCGGGCAGATAAACCCACAAGTACAACCCCAAGGCTGAAAATTAACCCCTATGAATTTTTAAGGCTGAAAAGTGCGAAAAACAGCATGGCAGTCGGCGTTGCCGTCTGCCGTAAGCCGACACGAGGGAGCGACTGCAACCCCGTGTCTTTCTCCTGCTTAAATACCTACCCTTGAAAAACTGCCCAAATTGCCGTAACTTCGATTTTTCACACCTTGCCACAAATCGCCTGACTTCGGCTTTATTTAGTTTTTAGAATAACGACCCGCCTTCTCGTTAAAAAGCCGACACGGGGCAAATGTGGTGAAAGTTTCGCCGATTATTCCTTATTTATTACCTTGCCGTTTACTACTTCAAAATTGCAGTCGGTATATGACAACCCGTACGCTTTAACTTCACGGCTTAGTATATTAAACATTTCCTGCTCCAAATTCAGAGAGTTGTATTTCACATCATCATTTAATGTGTCATAGCATATCCACTCTTTGCTGTCGGGAGTATCCTTTACAAGAATGTCATACCCCATCATCATACAATCAGGTGTGGGAAATATTATTGCATTGATTTTTACACAACCTACTGTGAGAGATGCAAATAACTTTTCATGCTTGTCCTTTGAATTTTCAGAAAGTATCTTTCTGACCTCGGCTGACGAAAGATACTTCTTAAAAATATATTTATCTCCAAGTTGCTTTTTCAGTTTCTTTCTCTCATTCACAATTTCATACCTCCCATACTGAAATCTTCATCATCAGATAAATTCGGTTCACTGTTTTGTTCTTCCACGAATCTATCTGCGCTGTTCTTCACTGCCTCTTTAAACACACTGTCATCAAGATTGCAATCATGGTAACCTTGAAGAACTGTGTAATAGTAATTGCTACTCGGCAATCCGAACTTTTGCTTTAAGTCCATAATGTAAACCATAGCAGACAATTCTTCTCCGTTATTCATCTTGACAGGAACATCTTGTTTGAAATAGTGTGAGGGATAACCCTCGTATCGGTCAAGTCGCATTTCATCAATAGGTTTTATATTCCATAAAGCAACTGGAACGAATTTTCCTTTGCAAGGTGCAATGGTTGCATATGCTCCGGTCGGCATACCTTTGAACTGCAATTCATAATTTTCTATCACTCCTGTTCCTACAAGAGTTGCAGTTGGACAGCGATATGTCATCTGCTTTAAATTCAAGTTGCTTCCGTAAGCAACATATAACTTACTCATAATTTTTACTCCTTACATTCTCATAACTAAACCCGAAGTTTCTTCCTGCCGTTCAGCAGTTTCAACTTCGGGTTCTGAATTTATATTTTCATTTGTACTGTTCTGCAATACCTCAAATCTTTTCTGTGCAAGTCTTTCCTTTTGCTTTTCAGCCTGTGCAGGATCTTTCCATGCAATATTGCCGTCAAGATTTTTCAGGAGATGATGACGGGCGGTTTTAAACTCGTCACCGATAAGTCCTAACCTCAACAACCAAGTACGGAAAGTATATTTTTCGTTATCCGATACTGTTTTTGTATGTCGTGCAGACTTTTGAATTAAAGCCTGATGACTTATTGCAAGGCAAAGCTGAATTGCACTTTTCACTTCTCCTGCGTGTAGTGTTGAATTGAACAGGCGAAATTCAATAGTACCCTTACTGAACACGCTGTGCAAATTCAATCCGTGATAACGGCTGTCATCATAGTGTCTGTAGCTGTAGTCACCTCCGTCATACCACATTGATTTTAGTTGTTCCATTGAAAGAGGAGGTCGGTTATTGATTTCATCAAGAAATCTTGTATCCATCTTCTGACAGTAATGCTCACGGCTAACATTCACTTTAAGTGACTTATAGAGCAAGTCCTCTTTTGATGCCATAATATTAACTATATTGCGAAGTGTTTTCGGGGTGTGTGTTGATGCGTCTATGTGGCAATGCATACCGCAACTTGAATTAACTCTTGCTCCTGCACCACGAAGTTTTCTGACTAACTCCTGTATAGTTTCAATATCGTTGTAATTACAAATGGGTGTGACAAATTCAACAGAGTACAAAGCACTTGCCTGTTCACCTGAACGGTTGGTACATCTAAGGCTCGCATCACGCATAATCTTCCATTGTCTGTTATCATTATCACGGACAGAATATGAATCATAGCAACCTCCGATATGAGTTGCTGTGGTATTAAAATAACCGGCAATCACTTTCGCCGCAGTACTGCGAGTGATGCCGGTCATTTCAATTTCTACACCAAAGTTTTGATTTTTAATTATTATCACCTTTTTCTACAATTGTGTTTCTTTTAAAATAATGATATTATAATATCAACTAAAATAAATTGAGGTGCTCGTATGTTCAAAAAATTTAAAAAAGATAAAATTACAAAATTAATTGAAAAAGAAAAAGTCAATGTTTACGATAAATTAAAAAGTAATGATATTAATTTATTAGAAGCACATTATATATTAGAAAACAAAATATCTCAGATATATCACGAAAACAATTTTTACTATCAAGATTTACTTAACAGAAAAAATTTCTCACATCATTTCGCAGTAATGCTGTTAATATAATGATATCTCTGTTATTTGGAATATTAGGAAGTGCCATCTGTAGTTTTATTTTAGATACTTCTAAAATTTTATCTGGATTTGGTCCAATAACATACAATATTTTAATGATAATAATTATATTATTTATTGTTTTTTTACGATCAAATCAATCATTAAAAACGCTAAACTTTTATCTGACAGTGATCTCTATAATGTAGACTCATATGAATTGGACATAATAGAAAAAGCATTACAGAAGTATGAAGACAAAAAATCAGAATTATAACTCTTCTTCTGAACCCTGCTTAACCAAATCATCTATACTCTTCTTTTTAGTTGGCTTTGATATAGTTGACTTCATATCAATAAACTCTCTGACATTTGCAGGAACATATTTTGAGTACAAACTATCAACCGATTTTTCAAGTTCTTCTTTGAAATCTAAATCACGCTGTGACATATACAGCTTGACTGCATTGAGCTTTTCATCATCGTACATTATGTTTACGCTTGTTTTCTTCATTTTGATTTTACCTCCACATATTTGATATTTGGTATCTTCATCCACTTAGTCCAGCCACGATTTTTAAGCTGTGTTTTTACAACTCCGTAGGCTGTGCCTTGTGCCTCAATAACTTCGCCGTTACCGACATACACACCTATGTGACCGTCCATCCAGACTGCAAGTCCGGGTATATCGGGCATAGTTGAGATTGCACCGCCTTCTTTCACATTATTCCAAATGGAGTTTGCTCCGCAGTCAGTAAAGCCGTTTGAGCCTGCAACGATTTCTCCGCTGTCGGCATTGTACCAAGCGTATGACTTAATCAGTCCTATGCAATCAACAACTCGTTTGCCTAGCCATTTTTCACCGACAGTTCTCATCTCTCCACCTGCCTCGTTATTGCCGGGGAACAGGCTCGCCTGCTGGTCGAGATACTGCTCTGTACATATCTGACCGTAACCACCATAGACATAACCCCAACCGTTTTTGTATGCGTTCTCGCACCACTTAACAAGGTCAAGATTATTCTTTGTGGTCTTATCAGTAAAACCTGCCGTACTGATTTTCGCCCCCTTGATTGACTGCATCATCTTCTGAAACTCTGCATATTCAATCTCTGTACCAAACTTTGCATTGACGGCTTTAATCAAATCTTCGTCAGACTGATTCTTTTTGAAGCAGGAAACAAAGTTCTTTACAAAATTCTTTTCCTTTGATTTATCAGACAGAGAAAACAGATATATCACCTCTGCCTGCGTTTTGCAATCAGACAGTTTCTTTTTATCAAGCTGTTTTTCAACCTCGGTCATTGTGTCGTTGATTAGCTGAAAGTTTTCCATCTGCTCGGCAGATATATTTTCCTGTATGGATTGACTTAACTTGTCCGTGTCAATATCCATACTACCGTTGAAAATTGAAATAACAGCAATAATCGGCATAACCACAATTATGATTATGCCGATTACTATACCGAATATTGTTTTTATAACTTTTGGGTTTGTAAGCAGAGCAACTGCTATTTTCTTTAGTGCCGCACCTATTGTGGCAGACATTGTATCACCTCCAAAAATAGAAAAAGCCAACTGATTTTCAGTTAGCTCTTTGTTATTAATCTATTATGTAGCTTTCAAACCATACTCTGTACACTTCATTTTCTGTACAGGTATTCTATGCTCACTACACCATTTTCTTATCTGTTCTTCATCAAAATCAGATATTTTAGCACCTAAATATACTTTTGACGGCAATGCAAAATATATCGATGCACCTTTTTTCAAAATCTCGTATGAAACTTCACTTGGATCTTTATACCAAAAACCAATATTATAAATCAAACGCCATTCATTCTCATAACTCCAATCTCTTAATTTATGCATAAGAAAGTATTCCATACGCAACTCATCTTGAGCTTTCATGAGTGAAATTCCGTCAGGAAGCTTATCTACATACTTTACTGGGAAAAGTACATTAATGTTTATTATGTTATTAATTTCTGTAGTGTCATATTCTAAACATACACCTTTATGACCATTAGCATAATGATTCCACATTGGTAAATTAGTTTTGCTTTGAGTAAAACATGCAAAACGATATGTTCGATTTATTGTTTCATTTATCTCAGAGTTAATATCCTCAATTCCTTGCATTAATGTTTTCAATGCTTTTTCCTTAGCTTCATCAATTTCTTCAAGTGAAACATATTTCGAAGCAACCGACTCTGTAAGTTTTTCAAACCAATTATCATCTTTAAAGATTTTATTAAAAGTATTCTTATCAAGGATTTCTTTAAATCTCTCTTTATAAATTTCTTTATCATGTACATATACCGTTGGTTTATTATTTTCTAACAACGAGCAGGAGTCAAAAGGATCATTCATGTTTAATGGAGATGACATAAAAATTCTTCCATTGACAATTTCATCCTTTAAACGCTCAATTTTTTCAGCACTTCGATAACGATATAGTTTTTGAGGAATGTATTGTTGTTTATATAAAAGTGCTTTCTCCACACTTCCTGTTTTTTGTGACATAAAAAGTTCTATAAACTCGTCTATCCAATCCATTTTTGCTCCTTAACAAAGTATTTTTAAGATATATGTCTATGAATGATTATATCACAACTAATATACCTTGCACATTATCTGTCCCCGATACTACCGAAAATTTTCGCCTTATGCTATGGAGTCTGAACGAGAAGTAAAGACATTTCATTACTGCACCTATCGTGACACTCATATGTATCACCTCCAAAATTCAATCGGATTTTGATACCTGTATTTATTTGTAAAACTACTTTGCAAATTGGAATAAATCCGTTATCATCAATTAATGTTCTGTCTGTATTTTCAAAGGCACAAAAACATTGTTTATCGCAAACTAATTCCATATTATTCCTCCTTTAAGAGTTCCTTAATTTTTGTGCCATATCTAATATTGATTTCTTTATCATAAGATAGCTCTAAAAGAATTGATTTTAATTCATCATTTAGTTTTGTCTTTTTTTCGCATATGCTATTTGCAATCAAGAATAGAGCTGTTAATCGATGATATAAATCATCCTTTTCTACAAATGATTTAGTCAGAAGAATATAGTTATTTCTATATTTTTCATCCTTCGAGTAAACAAATATGTTTCCAGCTGCACATGTTAAATTACGTTTCACATAAATCCCTAATGGTTCTTCTAATACAAAAAAACATTCTAATCGCTGGTATATGTGTAAAACGGAATCATATGTAATAAACAAATACTTTTCAAAACATCTGCGTAGAAAAAAATCCATAAAACTTTCATTATGCCCTTCTTTAATACTTATCGTGGACAACAACTTTGGATGAGATTCGATATATTCTATAATATCTTGGACTATCATTTCAATTTCTTTTCCTTGGTTCACTGCCAAACCGAAGTATTTTGCACCAGCGTTTGAGCCGTTAATATAGTTTACTGTATCTACTCGACACAGGGCAACTTCTAGAACATTTTTCTTTAAATTCTTTTCTCTCATAGAATTATTAATTATTGAACAAAAGATTCGTTCATACAATTTTTCAAAACCAAATTTGGGAATATATTCTGCCATTGTATTTAGAAGTCGTAACTTTTCTGCCATTTTAAGTTTACTATAAAACACAAAATACAAAACAGAGTAACAATCTTTAGGTCCTTGGATATAACACGTCAAATTTTCCACAAGATATTCAAACAACTTCTTTGAAAAAACAATAGAAGTTTTATTTGCACAAAACAATGCATAATCCAATATATGTTGTTCATTTAACACACTAAAAAATTCAAATATTTCATTGCCTTTTTTTGTGTAACTCTCGAAGTTGAAAAAGATCACACATGGTATTAACCATTCTGTTAATTCTTTTGGAAATGATACTAAATCACCAACTTTTTCTAAATCTCTTATATCAACCATTTTAGTCATCTTTGCAGCCCAGAACGGAAAAACATTTATCTTATAAGATGTTTTCATAGCACCCTGATCTAAATCAAACATACTGGTACTCTTGATAAACAAAGGATTTACTAATTGTACTTTTCTAAATGGCATCAAATCAATTGTACTCAAATCTAGTCCGTCCAATTCGCATATATGATTTCTAATGATGAAATCAATTATCTTTCGTAAATCATTCTCAATACCATCAGGTTTTTGAGACATTAACGCGGTATTTTTCCACCTCACTATTTTAATAATGTAATCATAATATGTTGATGGCATTCCAATTACTTCGCCTTTTGGAACTGCTTCTCCAAAGTAATGCGCTTCCTTTGGCGTAGTAATACCCAGAATAACATCCAATGAAAATAGTTGTTCAGCAATTCCATACTGTGACTTTAAAATCCATTTTACAATGTTTTGAACCTTATTATATTGATCAATACTAAATGCATTACAAAATATTGTAGGCTCTTGATTCTCTTTCTGTGTTATATCTGTTTGCGTAATACAATATTTATTCAAAAAAGAATTGTCACATTCAAGATAATAGTATTCATACTCATCTATGGATAGTATCCATCTAAATTGTTCAAATTTTGAAAACTTTTTTATTCCGCGAATTAGTTTATCCCAGTCTTTTTCCTTTAAAACCTGTGAATTTAGGTCATCAATAATAAAGCATACTTTAGCCGGTAAATCTCTAAAAAACACATTTGCTTCATCAATGGAAGAAAGTGCTTTTCCTGTAAATGAACTTAATTCAGCGATAACAAAATCTTCAAAATTTACAAAACGATTTATTTTTGAAATATCTACTATACAAGGTAATATTGATATATCATTTTCTTCAATCGCAGAAACGACAGACACAATATATTCTTTTATGAAAAAGGATTTTCCAGCACCAGCTGTTCCTGTAACAATAAACACCTTGTTAAAATGTGGGTTGAGAAAAAAATTATTAAGCCTTTTAACTCGTTTATATTGAGACTTTTCTAAATCATGTAAATTGAACAGACTTTGGAGTGCAGACAAGACTAACTCACAATCTTCATTTGCCTCTATAAAATTTAATTTTTCTGTAATCTTATCTTGATTAAAACGATTATAGGGTAGTTGAGATATCCAATCTAGAATCTCATTCTTCCATGAGAAATTAAACAAACGATATAAATTCTCAATGACTGATTGAAACAATCTCGCCGTATGATTCTCATTTCCTACAAATATATCAAGTTTTGACACAACTCTTTGGATCATCAAATTTCTTTCCGTAAAAGTGTTGTCTATAATATCTTTCTGAATTTTGTACATTTCATATATATTGGGGTATTTTGAGCAATTATCTGCAAATATAGAAACCCAAAGCTGATATTCTCTATCTGTTAATATGTCCATATTACCGTATATTGTTTGTTCAACAATACATCTAAGATGATTTTCGTTAATAGAATCTTTGTAATATGCAAACTGTTCCAAAAAACTTTTTACAACAATTACTTCATCATATTCCAATTGTTTTTCAAATTTACAAAAAATTTGCTCATAAAATTGAGCCATAGTATCTGATAATAAACACCAAATCTGACCTTCAACACTGTCCTTTTGAAAATTAGATACTATTTTTTTTATTCCATCCAGACTTGCACCTGCAACAATATTTACCAAAATTTCTTTTACTGGCGATGTAGTTAATACATTGATTATTCCTGTTATTATTGACATATATTCACCCCAAATTCTGAAATCATATTATTCATTAATAAATCTTTCACTTGATACAACAGTTTGCGTTGAAATTAAAAGACCTATCAAAAGTTCCTTTGCTTTCACCTAAAAACTAACACGATTTCACGCAGAATCATAAAAATCAAACAAAATCCATGCAAACATTATTTAAGATCATTCGCTTTAGACTTGCATTTATCCGTTAAAAAATAAACAGTCAAATATAAGCAATGGTACTTTTAAAATTTAATTCTATCAATCATAATACCATATGAAAATAAGATTGTCTATAATTAAATTCTATCTACCCCCAGCACTACCGAAAATCTCTGCTTTGTATTCCGGTGCCTGAACAAGTAACAAATACCTTTCATTACCGCATCTATACAGGCAAGTGCCTCTTTCTGCAAACTTGATTAAGTCGTATTCGTTTGGCTCAAT
>NZ_JADNHD010000022.1:0-21880 GCF_015553695.1 Ruminococcus sp. BSD2780120874_150323_B10 | reverse complement strand
TTCCATTTATGTAGTCCATTACTACCTTCTTCTTGAATTCATAACTGTATTTTGACATAAAAATACCGACCTCCAAAATTAGATTTTTTAGGTCTAACTTTTGGGGGTCGGGTCACATTTCTGCGACGCTAATTTTCCATATATTAACTCACCTAATTAAAAATTGTTGCGGCATGCAAGGCATACGTTCCTCTGTCAATTTTCATTTGCTTTACCAAAATATTTTTTCTTTTGGCTATTTCAAGAATTTTCGCTTTATTTTTATCACTTATGGCAGCTCCAAGATATATGCAAGAAATTTTAGGCATCTTAAATTCTGTGGAGCCGCTTGAGGAAACGAGAATGCGCCACTCATTCTCATATTTCCATTCATCATCTTTTGTAAGTAACCCTAAAGTAATTTGCGCAGTAGCTTCTGAAATATTTTCCGGAGTATTATCTAACGCTGCTTTCCATGGCAATAACGGTCTTTCTTTGGCATAAATAATTGGTAATGGCAATGATAACATTTCAGCCTCGGTTAAACTGCTATAATCGTACTCGACACAAAAACCCTTGTGACTATCTGCATAATGCGACCACATTAATCTATTCTTATAATCGGTACATAGACAACCAACAAAAAGCAAATCCACAAGTTTGGTATTGATCTGATTATCTTTATCATCAATAAGGTTCATAATATCCGCTCTTGCATCCACTAACTCCGGACTTATTTTCTCGCTCATAAGCATTGTAAGTTCAATCTCATCTGCATCTTCACAAACACCATTAGCTTTTGCAAAATCTTCATATGTAGCGTTTTCATCAGATAACACAAGCATTCCGGCCGGAGATATTTTTTCTACGAGTTGAGGCATCATATTTGAACAGACACCCAATGTATCTTTAAAATAATCATCTTCCAAAAAGACTTGTAAAAGTTCTATGATTACATTAGCATTATCTTTTAAAAATTTCCCCATTTCTTGTTCTGAGGAAATTTTACCATCATTTGCTTTGATAAAATCCGTTATTATGGTATTGTTCTGCAACTTAATTATTAATCGACGCACATCATCGGTATAATCATTAATATCCGCTTCATTGCGAACAACTGAGAGAAATTCATTATAAATCTCCATCATTACATCAAACTCAGACTCATACTTCGCTTTAAAAATAGAGTTAAATGTTATTCCAATTTTACAGTCAAACGGATCGTTAAATTCAGATGGCTTTGAGCAATGCAACGTTCCGTCATTAAGATTTGCGAGAGCATAACCATTATCATCGAAGGAACGATATTTATACAACTTTCCGTTCAATGTGTCTTTGAGTAAAACTTGATATAAATTTTTAAGTGCGATACTTTTTGTTTCTTCATTCGAAGATAACTCTATAACATTCTCAATACACTTTCTTTTTTCTTCTGAAGAAACCATAAAAAACTCCTTATATTGAAATAGTTCTTGACAATCTCCGTTCTCCAAGTTAATATACACCAAACCTATTAGCGAGGAGGAAATTTATGAAATTATTCAAAAAGGCTTTCATATTTTTTTGCTTTGTGTTATACTGTAAGAGAATCGAGGTGATATCGTGAATCCAATCATTAAATGGCCAGGCGGCAAATCAAGAGAAATTGATAAGATTGAACATCTAATTCCTAATTATAAACGTTATGTTGAACCGTTTTTTGGTGGCGGAGCGTTGTTCTTTCATCTTGCACCTAGGTCTGCTGCAATCAACGATATCTCCGAATCCCTAATTCAATATTACAAGCTAATTAAAGATCAAGATAAGCAACTTTACGATCTTTTGATGTGCTACAATAACAGTTTTAATAATATCGTATCTGTATGTAGCAAAGAAACCAACGAACTATTGCATATCTTTTTCAAATTAAAAGAAGGCACCATTCAAAAGGACGAGTTGAGTTCTACATTAGAAGCACTGATATCGAGTATGTCGGATAAAATAAATTCCGGGTTCAGCGAAAAACTTCTTTTAAACAAAGACGACTTTGACTCTTTCCTTCACCAAATGGTTGAAGATAAGTTCGTTAGAACGGTTGCTAACTATAACAAAAAGCCGTTCTCAACTGAAGATTTATGCGAAAACTTAATAACTGGTTTCACAAGCGGATATTATATGTATTTTCGTAAAATTTTCAATGATATTAATCTTGGACACATCAAAAATCAATCTATCCAGTATAAAGCTGCAAACTTCTATTTTATTCGTGAGTATTGTTATGGTTCTATGTTCCGTTATAATTCAAAAGGCGAATTCAATATTCCCTATGGTGGAATGTCTTACAACAGAAAAAATATGCGTACGAAGATAGATAACATGTTTAATAGAGAAATTAATCAGTTATTTTCGAACACTGATATTCATTGCTCTGATTTTGAGGATTTTTTTGAAAATATTAATCTTTCCGAAAATGATTTTGTATTCTTAGATCCACCTTATGATACAGATTTTTCTGATTACGAAGGTAAAGATTTCACAAATTTTGACCAAGAACGTCTAGCTTACTCTTTGAAAAAAACATTAGCAAAATTTATACTAATAATAAAGAATACTGATTTCATTAATGGCTTATATAAAAATGATTTTAACATTTTGAGTTTTGATAAACAATATACATATAATGTGCGAAGCAGAAATGATAGAAATGTTGAACATCTGATTATTACTAACCTCTCGGTTTAAGACCGAGAGGTTAATTATTATCGTGATTTAAACACACAATTTTCATAAGATATTAAGTTGTTAGGGAAATTCCTGTGACAGTTTAAATTTCTACAACGTTGTTCATACATAGCTTCGCCAGGTCTTGTTTTTGACATGCTTAAATCGTAATCAGACAAATCGAATGCTGTACGAACTCTCTTCTTAAATTCTGTTAACGATATTTCTCCCTCGACTTCTAAAATCGTTTTCAAAAAGTCAATCAAATTATTTTCTGTGATTTCTCTTTTCATTTCACATTATCTCCTTTTATAAATCCTGTAGTTTTTCTTCTAAACCTGTTGTCTGAAAAGCATTTGCATAAACTGAAATGAAATCATCATATGTAAACTTGTGATGAGGAATAATTTTGTTCCAGAATGTGCGGTTGTTACAAATTGTATTGTCGCCAAGGATTTCTTCCAAATCGCTTTTGACCGCCGCAGAACACTCCCCATAACAAGTTGCGAAATAAGCAGAACAATTTATTAAGAAACTAAACAAACCGGAAAGTCTTTTCACTTCTTCGGCATTGCTTTCAGAATTTTTTGTATCAAGATTACCACCCATTTTTATTTCAAAAGCATTTGCTCCGCCTAATGTCCCATCTGCGCAATCAAAGAACAGTAAATCTACAGGAAGTTTTTTCCCGTGCACCTTGTTGTTTAGTAGATTGTTCATTGCATCATTAGCAATGCCATAAAACTGATATCTTTCTATATGTAAAGATGTAGAGCCGGCTTTTATTTTTAAACTTCTTTTTATATCTCTTTCAGATGAGTGTGTATCTACATAAATATATTGCCTATAAGGATTAAATCCTTTGTTCTGCTCTTCGACAGGCAAATCACAACTAATACTATATAATACACATTCGATATTTCTCGCCGCACGATCTGTGATATTGATTTCAACAACATTGGGGACATGTTCTGTTTTATATCTCATTCGTGCAATAAAGAAAATTATTCGTTGTAGTCTATTACCTAATTGTGAGTCAACACTCCGTCCTAATGCCATATATTTTTTAATGTTAGTATCATTGAAGATTAAAAATGGATTATTTTCTCTGTTGGCCATATTGCCTTGAAAATTGGCAACAACATTCAGTGCTAAACCATTTAATTCACTTAGCATTTTATTGTAGAGCAAATCCCTTGTTATTTCAGTCATTTTTATTTTCCACTCCATCTATTCTCTTTACAGCTGCTTCAAAATAGCTTTTTTCAATTTCTATTCCAATATATTTACGTCCACTTTTTAACGCCGCCACACCTGCTGATCCAACACCCATAAAAGGATCTAATACAACATCGCCCTCATTAGAAGCGATATTGATAATATGTTCAAGAAGCGCAACAGGTTTCTGAGCTGGATGCTTAGGATTGGATAGACGCTCTGGACGCATACATATAGGACTTTGAAAGAAGTTATGCATTTCGTTTTGAGTTGTAAAATTCCATTTGTGACCTTTGTTCCACATACACGCTATCATTTCGCAACTATTAAGAAATCCGTTCTTGAAAATTTTTGGTGCAGGATTGGTTTTATGCCAAACAAAAAATTGGAAAGTATCAAATTCACTATCAAATGCTTCATGCCATTTTCCGATAAGATTGTAGCTTGTAAAAACGAAAATATTCCCATCAGGTTTTATGATACGTTTGAAGTCTGCAACTAACGTAGAAGGATCAATCGGATTCAAGTCCCAGTCCGCAAGATCGTTATTTAACGCACTTCTCCCTGGCAGGTCAATATTGCCTGTGGAATACTGTGCTATATTGTACGGTGGGTCTGTGAGGATCAAATCAACACTATGGTCAGGTATTTGACTTAAATAATCCATACAATCACCGTTAACAACGGTATATTTTTTAGACTTAATTTTCTCTACTTTATACATGATCAACCATTAATGCACTTATCAATCATTTCGACAATGCGGTCATTTAACCCAATTTCTTCCAAAGCCTCTTTGTAAATTTCCTCAAATTCTTCAAAAGAAATACCGTCAGGGAGAATTTTTGTCCAAAGATTTTTGCCAATTAAGAACATCTCGGGATATGCCAAATGCTTTTTAACAGCACCTTTCCAAGTGTTTCCTTCTCCGTCCTTATTGTAGAGCGTAGCAAAATAGGCCTTGCAGTTATCAATACCCATATCCACATAAATGGTAAGTAGTTTTTCAACATTTGAAGGAGCATTAGAACTATCAAGATCTCCGCCAGCCTTAAGTTCCATTACATTCCATTCTGCACCGTCAAAGAAAGCCAAATCTACTGGCTTGGAATATATTTCGGTGGTACGATACTTTTCAGAAAGAGGAAGAAGATGTTCTTTGATACTGCTTTGAGTCACACCGCTTTCAACACGCTTTTTGCCTGCGCCTTTTGCCTCGTTATTAGCTCTAAAAGCAGAAATTTCTCCGCGAAGATTACCGTTATGTGTATCAACATCAGTAACAACAATCTGTCCCGATATTCTTGTTTCATCAAAATCGTGTGAAAGGTTTCGGGGGTTAACGATAGTGGGAACATTTTTTTCACCGAATTTCAGCCTTGCAATGCGCTTGGCACAAGTTTCAATTGCAAAACCGCTCTTGGACTCAAAGCTACTAACAAAAACCATACTTGCTGTTATATTTTCATCCATCTGACTGAGAAGAAAATTATTTACCTTTCTTTTGTAGTTGGCTGCAAAATCCTTTTCAATCAGATCGGTAAGTTTAGAAAATTCCTCAAAAACAATCTGTTTAATCGTATTTCTCATTTTTATGTACCTCCAAAGCACAAAATCTCATATTATATTCTAACATATTTCGTCAATTCTCGCAATAGCAAGAATAATATTATTATTTATAGGTGCGATGTATGCAAAAATTAAGTTGATATTTTACATAGGACTATCGTGATTACTTTTATACCATACAATAACCGACAATTAACTTTACTAATCCGCAGTTGTATGGTAAAATACAGAAAAACCTAAGAGGTGTTTTAAATGACCGATTTTAAGGATAGATACTACTCAATGCCTGAGATTTGTAAATATCTTGGTATTAGCCGTGATTCTGCACTGAAATGGATTGCGAATAAAGGTATGCCGGCACACAAGGTCGGCAAGAAGTGGAAATTTAAACTTTCCGAAATTGATGCCTGGGTAAATAGCGGACAAGCGGAGGAGTAAAAATGATAAATGGAATTGAAAAAGGCGCTTTTCATAAACTGTTCAATCGCGGCGGTTATGTCTTGGATTTTAGCACAAATGAATTTGATGTGTTTACTGCAGAAAGTATTGGCGTTCCGCTTTGTGAGAAATATAAAATGTCCAAAGGAAAGTCGCTGCTTGCATATTGTGAAGAAGCCACTGATGAGGAAATAATTAAACTTTTTTCAGATTTATTACAATACTACGAACTGAATTGTATGGACGGATGGGGAGAAGAAAAGAATAAACCTCTGTACGAGAGGTGTAAAGCCCTTGTCGAAAGAGAAAAAGGTAATATTATTATTGAAACACCCGCTATTGTTTGCGTTGATCGCAATTATATAATTGATATTTCTACAAGAGCAATTCGCGACGTGGAAAATGGTGAGTATGACAGTGCAATAACAAAATCAAGAACTTTGCTTGAGGAGGTTTTTTGTCACGCTATTGAAGCAAAGGGAGAAACTCCTTCTGATAGTGGGGATATAGGGAGATTATACAACAATTGGACAGATGCGTAATGAAAGCAGTGATTCACACGGTGTTGAGGATCGAAGAATTAATCTAAAAGAGCATCATGCTCGTCTATTTGTGAACGCAGCAATGACAATGGCGGATTTTATTTTATCTGTCGAAAAAAACAGTGAAGATGCATAGTAAATCTAAAAAGGAGAGTGATAAAATGACAGCTGTAATATATGCGCGATATTCAAGTGATAATCAGCGTGAAGAGTCTATTGAAGGTCAGTTGCGTGAGTGTAAGGCTTTTGCGGAAAAGAACGATATTCAAATCGTTGGTACATACATTGACCGTGCTTTCTCTGCCAGAACGGATAACCGCCCTGACTTTCAGAAGATGATAAAGGATAGTGCGAGCAAAAAGTTCGAGCTTATCATTGTATGGAAACTTACCGATTGGCGCGTGATCGTTACGATTCTGCACATTACAAAGCTGCACTCCGTAAAAACGGCGTTAAAGTTATATCCGCCACCGAGAAGATTTCCGAAGGCTCGGAAGGTATCCTTATGGAAGCGGTACTTGAAGGAATGGCGGAATATTACTCTGCCGAGCTTTCTGAAAAGGTTGTTCGCGGTCTTACCAAAAATGCTTACAAGTGCAAATTCAACGGCGGAACTTTACCGTTAGGATATACCATCGATAGTGAGCAACATTTTCAAATAGACCCCTTAGTTGCACCTGCCGTTTTAGAAGCATTTAAGTGTTACGCCGAAGGAGCTTCTATGACCGAGATTGCACAGGAAATGAATGCCAAGGGTTTGCGTTCTGCTTTCAGCGGTAAAATCGGTGTTGATATCGTAACACGAATGCTTAAAAACCGCCGTTATATCGGTGAGTTCAAATACCGTGATATTGTTCATCCCCGTGGTATACCGCCTATTATTCCTGACGAGTTATTTGACCGTGTTCAGCACCGTATGGCTGCAAATAAAAAGGCTCCGGCTAAACATAAAGCCGAAGATGAATATTTGCTCACCACAAAACTGCGTTGCGGTAAATGCGATTGCTTTATGGTGGGCGAAAGCGGAACGAGCAAGACTTCAACGGTATATCGTTATTACAAATGTGTTGGTGTTAAAAAGCACAGCGGTTGCGATAAGAAAACCGTAAAAAAAGATTGGATAGAAGACCTTGTTGTAAAGCAAATTGAAAAGGTGCTTTTTGATGATGCTCTCCTTGAAAAGATTGCCGATAGAATAATGGAAATCCAAGGCAAAGAAAATACGGTTTTGCCGATGCTCAGAAAACAGTATGCAGATATTCAAAGAGGTATTGACAATCTTCTTAATGCCATTCAGCAAGGCATCATTACTTCATCCACAAAAAAACGCCTTGAAGATTTGGAAAAGCAAAAGAACGACATATCCGTTCAAATCATTAAAGAGAAAATGTCAAAGCCGTTGCTTACAAAAGAGCAAATTCTCTTTTGGTTTCACCGTTTTCGTAAATACAATACTCGCCGTTTAGATCATAAACGCAGACTGATCGATAGCTTTATTAACACGATTTATCTGTATGACGATAAAATGGTGATAACATTTAACTATAAAGATGGCGCAGAAACTATCAGTCTGAATGAAATCGAAAACTCAGATTTGAGTTCGGATTTAACTGCATCCGCTCTGCCAAAGGAAACGGTCTAAGTAAAGACCGTTTTTTATTTAAAAGAATTTTCAAAAATCCCTTGCAATCTCATATTAATGGTGTTATAATTAAATACAATAAGTATTGTAAAGTAAGGAGTGGGAAGTAAGCCCACTCCTTTCTGTTTGCAACTGCAGTGTTATTGAGTGGTGTATGTTTATTGTATTGTATCGGCTTATACACTTGCAATCGGTCGGTTATAACTTGCAACATTAAACTAACCTGCGCTTGATTGCTTTACGGTTGCTTACGGTGAAAATAATTTGCAACTGCGTTATGCTTTGTTGCAAACGCTCATAAGGAGGTATTTATGGCAAAGAAAAAAGGCGGTCTTACCGTGACTAAGGTTTGGGAGCTTTGCGAGCCTATTGTTAAGGATTTCGGACTTTCGCTTTGGGATGTGCGCTATGTTAAAGAGGGCGCCGACTGGTTTTTAAGAGTTTATATCGACAAGCCTGACGGCATTGATATTACCGATTGCGAGAATGTATCCCGTGCTATTGACAAGCCGCTTGACGAGCTTGACCCTATTGAGAGTGCATATTGCCTTGAGGTATGCTCTCCGGGGCTTGAGCGTGAGCTTGTGCGTGACGAGCATTTTATGCAGTTTATCGGCGCTGACATCAAAGTCAAAATGCTCCGTCCTATCGAGGGCATAGGCAGAGAATTCGGCGGTGTTCTTGACGCTTACGATAACGGCGAGGTAACAATCTCCGACCACGACGGAGAGAACCATATAACTATCAATAAAAAAGATGCGTCTTGGATTAAACTTGACGACTTTGATATGTAACTTCAGTTTATTAAAACAATTTTAAGATAAGAGAAAAGGATGATCAGAAAAATGAATACTAAGGAACTTTTTGCTGCTCTTGAAATGCTTGAAAAAGAAAAAGGCATTCCAATGGACTATATGATTGAAAACATCGAAAAAGGTATTGAGGTTGCCTGCAAAAATTACTACGGCGGTAACGACGAAGTGGTTTTCAAAATTCTTCCGGACAAAAATGTCTTTGATGTAAGACTTAAGAAAACTGTTGTTGAAGAAGTTTTTGATCCTGATTACGAGATTTCGCTTGAGGACGCACAGAAGATCCTTAAGAGAAAAGCAATCAATATTGACGATAAGGTTGCTATTCCGCTCGACCCTAAGGACTTAGGCAGAATTGCAATCGGCGCTGCGAGAAATACTATTCGTCAGGGTATCCGTACAGGCGAAAAGGGTCAGACGCTTTCAGAATTCAAGAGCAAGCTCGGCGAACTCGTTACAGCTACTGTTGAAAGAATTGACCCTAAGAGCGGTGCGGCAGTTATCAGAATAGGCAAGAGCGAGGCTATGCTCCCTAAGAGCGAGCAAATCGGTCACGATAACCTCAAGGAGGGCGACCACATCAAGGTTTATATCGCTGATGTAAAGACAAGCGAAAAAGGTCCTCGTGCTATAATTTCAAGATCACATCAAGACCTTGTTAAAAGACTTTTTGAGCAGGAAGTACCTGAAATTTTCGACGGTGTTGTTGAAATCAAATCGGTTTCCCGTGAGGCAGGTTCAAGAACCAAAATGGCTGTTGTCAGCAAAAATCCCGACATTGATGCCGTAGGTGCTTGTATCGGTACAAAGGGCGCTCGTGTAAACAGCATTGTTGACGAGCTTGGCGGTGAGAAGATTGATATTATCGAATACAGCGATGACCCGCAGAAGTACATTTCAGCCGCACTTTCTCCTGCAAAGGTATTGAGCGTTGAAATTACAGACCTTGAGAACAAAAACTGCAGAGTAACTGTTCCGGACGGTCAGCTTTCTCTTGCTATCGGCAACAAGGGTCAGAATGCCCGCCTTGCCGCAAGACTTACAGGCTGGAAGATTGACATTCGTCCCGAAAGCGGTTTCTTCGGAGAAGATGAAGAGGACGAAAAACTCGAAGTTGCCGAAGATACAACAGCAGAAGATACACTTGAGCTTGACGATACAGCAGAAGAGAATACAGAGGCACTCGACCTTGACGGCGAGAAAACTGCCGAGGCTGATGTTGAGGCTGATGAGAATACAAACGAAGAATAATTTTATATAAAATATAAATATATAAATGCAGGGAGGGATTTTATGACACAGAAAAAACAGCCGCTTAGAAAATGCACAGGTTGTGGCGAAATGAAAGAAAAGCGTGAGCTTATCAGAGTAGTAAAAGCTCCCGATACCAAGGACGAGAACGGCAATTTAACCGCAAAGGGCGAGATAAGTCTTGACCTTACGGGTAAAAAGTCGGGAAGAGGAGCGTATATTTGCCACGACATAAAATGTTTTGAAAAAGCGAGAAAGGCAAGACGGTTTGAAAGAGCGTTTTCCTGCAAAATCCCCGACGAAGTTTATGAACAGCTTGAAAACAGCTTGAAAGCGGACAGCTAAGGGAGGCAGTCGGATATGAATGACAGAATATTGTCGTTGCTCGGATTGTGCCGCCGTGCAGGAAAGCTTGTAATCGGAGCTGACCCCTGCATTGACTCAATGGCAAAGAGCAAGGCAAAACTGATTTTGTATGCAAATGATTTTTCACAAAACAGCTTAAAGCCTGTTTTATTGCAGGCGCATAAGCAAAATGTTCGTGTACTTGAAGTAAACAGAACCAAAGATGAAATAAGTTTTTCACTCGGCAAACTTTGCGGAGTTTTATCGGTGGAGGACAAAGGTTTTGCAGATAAGCTTGCTATGCTTATTGAAGGTGAACAGAGAGGAGAATAATATGATAAAATACAAAGTAAGAGATGTTGCCAAGGATTTAGGCGTTAGTGTAAAAGAAATTTCAGATATTCTTGAGAAAAATTGCGATGTTACAAAAAAGGCTATGGCTACTCTCGAGGAGAGCGAACTTAATATTATTTTTGACGCCGTAACACAGAAAAACAATGTGGCAAATTTTGATAAGTTTTTTGCGTCAAGAAATAAAACCGCAGAACCTGCAAAGGCAGAGGTTAAAGCCGAGAAAAAGGCTAATAATAAAGACAGCAAAGACAACAAGCCGAACGGCAGAAAGAATGACCGCAAGTCTGACAATAAGGACAACAAGGCAGAGGGCAAAAAGCAGAATAAAGTTCAGGATAAGTCTGCAAAGCAAACAAAGGCTGAACCAAAGGCTGAACCAAAGGCAGAGTCAAAGCCTGTTGAAATTACAAGCGAGGAAGAAACTTCAACCCGTAAGCGCAGAGTAATTGATACCCGTGCCGTAAATGTTGATGTTGAGCGTTACAACCAGAAGTACGATGACCTTGCAAACGCATCTTCAAAGATGAGAAGTACAGACAACACTGTTAAAAAGCAGAAGTTTACTAACCGTTCTCAAAAGCAGAAGGGCAGAAGACAGGGCAAGAGAGAAACCGAGCAGGAGCGTTTAAAGCGTATTGCGCTTGAGCGTAAGCAAAAGCAGATGACAATTCAGATTCCTGACGAAATCGTAGTACAGGAGCTTGCTTTAAGACTTAAGGCTACTGTTGCCGAGGTTGTTAAAAAGGCATTCCTTATGGGTACAATGGTAACAGCAACCGACACAATCGACTTTGATACAGCGTCACTCATTGCAATGGAGTTCCACGCAAAGGTTGAAAAAGAAGTTGTGGTTACAATCGAAGAAAGAATTATTGACGACAGTGAAGATGACGATACAAATCTCGTAGAGAGAGCGCCGGTTGTAGTTGTAATGGGTCATGTTGACCACGGTAAAACTTCAATCCTTGACGCTATCCGTCATGCAAATGTTACAGCAGGCGAGGCAGGCGGTATTACTCAGCACATTGGTGCTTACAGAGTAGAAATCAACGGCAAGCCTATCACCTTCCTTGACACACCGGGTCACGAGGCTTTCACTACTATGAGAGCAAGAGGTGCGCAGGTAACAGATATTGCAATCCTCGTTGTAGCTGCCGATGACGGTATTATGCCGCAGACAGTAGAGGCTATCAACCACGCAAAGGCTGCGGGTGTATCTGTAATTGTTGCTATCAATAAAATGGATAAGGTCGGCGCAAATCCGGAGAATGTTAAGCAGCAGCTTACAGAGTATGAGCTTGTTCCGGAGGAATGGGGCGGCGACACACCTTGTATTCCTGTATCTGCAAAAACCAAAGAGGGTCTTGACGACCTCCTCGAAATGGTAACACTTATTGCAGAAATGAAAGAGCTTAAGGCTAACCCTGACAGAGCCGCAAAAGGTACTGTTATTGAGGCTCGTCTTGATAAGGGCAGAGGTCCTATTGCCACTGTACTTGTACAGAACGGTACACTTCATCAGGGTGACATCGTAATTGCAGGTACTTGCGTAGGCAGAGTAAGAGTAATGGTAAACGATAAGGGCGAGAGAGTAAAAGAGGCAGGCCCTTCGGTTCCTGTTGAAATTACAGGTCTTGCAGAAGTTCCGCAGGGCGGCGATATATTTAACGCTGTTTCTGATGAAAAACTTGCAAGAGAGCTTGTTGAGCAGAGAAAGGCATCTCAGAAAGAGGAGCAGTTCAAGGCTCAGACTAAGGTTACACTCGACAACCTCTTTGACCAGATGAAGTTAGGCGAGGTTAAGGAATTACAGATTATCGTTAAAGCCGATGTTCAGGGTTCTGTTGAGGCTGTAAAGCAGTCGCTCGAAAAACTCTCTAATGACGAGGTAAGAGTAAATGTAATTCACGGCGGCGTTGGTGCAATCAACGAATCCGATGTTATGCTTGCCGAGGCTTCAAATGCAATTATAGTAGGCTTTAATGTTCGTCCTGACAGCGTTGCTGCCGCAAATGCGGAAAGCGCAGGCGTTGATATGCGTCTTTACAGAATTATCTACGATTGCATTGAGGAGATTGAGGCTGCTATGAAGGGTATGCTCGCTCCTAAGACAAGAGAGGTAGTTCTCGGCACTGCAGAGTGCAGAAATGTAATTAAGATTAAGTCCGTAGGTACAATTTCCGGTTCTTATGTAAAGAGCGGTAAGATTGTAAGAAACGCAGGCGTAAGAGTTATTCGTGACGGTATCGTAATTGCCGAGGATACTATCGCATCATTACAGCGTTTTAAAGATGCGGTTAAGGAAGTAAACGAGGGTTACGAGTGCGGTATCGGTCTTGAGCGTTTTAACGATATTAAAGAGGGCGACCTTTTCGAGGCTTACACAATCGAGGAGTATCGTGATTAATCAGTGATTAGCGGTTAGCGGACAAAGTGATGAAAATTGCTTTGCCGCTAATCGTATTATTACGACATAGCTGATTAAGAATATTAAATTATGGTTTAGCTGTGTATCGGTCGGGCATTGAAATTTAGCTAATGCTAAATTATCAGCAAAAGAACAAAAAAGTTTACTCAATTTTTTCAAAAATTGCGGGTTTGGGCAGCGCCCATACAATCTTCCGATACAACAATTTATCAGGCGCAAACAGCTCACTGTTTGGCTATCGTTAGATTGCATAAGCGGAAAGTATTTGTGGGCTTTGCCCACACCCACGACCTTTGAAAAGGTCGACCAAACTTTTATAATTGCTTGATAAAGCAATCAGCTAAACAATAATTTATTTTATTATTTTACTTTGAGTTACAGTGCTCCGAATTACGAATCACAACTATGGAGGATATTATGGCAGGACATAGATTAGAACGCACTACCGAGGATATAAAGCGTGAACTTACGGCTATTTTTCGTGAGCTTAAAGACCCTCGTGTGCAGCAGGCTTTTTTATCAATCATTCGTGTTGATGTTACTAATGACCTTTCTTATTGTACGGTTTATGTAAGCGCTATGGAGGGAATTGACCGTGCCAACGAGGCAGTTAAGGGACTTAAGTCCGCAGCAGGCTTTATTCGCCGTGAGCTTTCTCACCGTCTTACACTCAGATATGTTCCACAGCTTATTTTTAAGGCTACCGACAGCATTGAGTACAGTGCAAACATCAGCAGAATTTTAAATGACTTGGACATTCCCGAGGACGAGGTGGACGAAGATGAATCTTTATGATATTTCCGTTTTCCTCAGAGAACACAATAATTATGAAATATTAACTCATAACTACCCCGACGGCGATACTCTCGGCAGCGGATATGCGCTTTGTATTGCTCTTCAGCAGCTTGGCAAAAACGCAAGAGTAATTACCGCAAAGTTACCGCCAAAATTCGAGTATCTTACAGAGGGTGTGGAGGAGCAGGATTTTACCGCCGACTACATCATAAGTACAGATGTTGCGGCAGACAGTCTTTTAGCCCCCAATATGGAAAAATATCTTGGTAAAATTGACATTTGTATTGACCACCACGGTTCAAACTCCGTTACCGCAAAAGAAAAGTTTGTCGATAAGTATGCGGCGGCAAACTGTGAGATTATCTACAAACTTCTTATGCGTATGGGCGTAAACTTTACAAAGCAAATCGTAGACTGCCTTTATACGGGTATTTCTACCGATACGGGTTGTTTCCGTTATACAAACACCACTGCCGATACATTCAGAATTGCCGCAAGCCTTGTTGAGCTCGGCTGTAATTCGGCGTACATCAATAAGGTGATGTTTGAAACCAAATCAAAAGAGAAAATTATGCTTGAGCGTGAAGTTTACGATACTATCACTTATTGCGCAGACGGCAAGTGTGCGATTGTGTGGGTTACTCTCGATATGCTCAAAAGCCTTAACATCGGCGAGGATGAAATAGAGGGACTTGCCTCTATTCCTCGTCAAATTGAGGGTGTATTGATAGGCATTACTATGAAAGAAAAAGAGGGCGGATTTTTCAAAATTTCCGTTCGTACCAACGGCGATATTGACGCCGCAAAGTTCTGCTCAAAGTTTGGCGGCGGCGGACATAAGGCTGCGGCAGGATGTTCAATAAACGGCAGTCTTGAAGATGTGCGCAGTCAGCTGATAAAGGCAGCGGAAGAAACTCTATGAACGGTGTAATAATTATAAATAAACCGCAGAAATTTACTTCGTTTGATGTGGTGGCTGTGATACGAAAGCTGACAGGTCAGCGTAAAATCGGTCATACAGGCACACTTGACCCAAACGCAACGGGTGTGTTGCCCATACTTCTCGGCAATGCCACAAAAGCGCAGGATATAGTGCCGAATCACGATAAATCATATACCTCAAAATTCCGCCTCGGAATGACAACCGATACCCTCGATATATGGGGTGCCGTAACATCACAAAGCGATAAAACCGCAACCGAGGCAGATGTTTTATCGGCACTTGAAAATTTCAGAGGTGAAATCGAGCAGCTGCCACCGATGTACTCGGCAATCAAGGTAAACGGTCAAAGACTTTACGACCTTGCAAGACAGGGAAAAGAAGTTGAACGAAAGCCGAGAAAAGTTACGGTTTACAGACTTGAACTTAAAGATTTTGACGAAGAAAGCCAAAGCGGAACATTGAATATAAGCTGTTCAAAGGGAACATATATCCGAACAATAATTGACGATTTAGGTAAAATTCTCAAAACGGGTGCAGTAATGACTGCTTTGTGCAGGACGGCTGCGTGCGGCTATAACCTTGCTGACAGCATTACGCTTGAAACTGCAAGAGAATTAGCCGAAAAGGGAGAGATTTCAGAGCATATTATGCGCACGGAAACTCTTTTTGCAGGTTACCGCAAAATATATGTGTCTGACGCACAGGCAAAACGCTTTTCAAACGGCGGTGAACTTGATATGTCAAGAACCGCACTTGCAAAAGCAAAAGCCCAAGATAAGGAAATAATCAGAGTAAGCGACAGACAGGGAAAATTTTTAGGTCTTGGCATTGCCGATAACGAAAGCGGTCAGTTGAAAATTCTTAAATTGTTTTTGAACTGATTTTTAATATTCTGTTATAATAATGTTGAAAAATTCAGGTCAAGCCCTTTTAAAGGCTAACGCCGTTGTGTTCAAGCCGCCAAACAGCGAGCTGTTTGGCTATCGTTAGATTGCGTAAGCGGAAAGTATTTGTGGGATTTTCCCACACCCACGACCTTTGAAAAGGTCGACCAAACTTTTATAATTGCTTTAAAAAGTATTTTGCTAAACCATAATTGCCAAACTATTGACAAATAACCGATTATTAATACATTAAAAATTAATCCGAACGGAGAATAACTATGGAAGATATTAAACTTTGTCCATTTTGCGAAAGTCCTATGCTCATCGTAGATGACGGAAAAAACAACGGCAAACCGTACTACGAATGTTCAACCTGCGGACTTCGTTTTCAAATAAAAGGCTTTGACGAAAAACCTGTGGAGATTAAGGAATGAAAATTACAGTAGTCAACGGTCAGAGCCATAAAGGCTCTACATATCACATCGGCAAAATGCTTGCCGATAAACTTGGCGGCAAAGTTACAGAGTTCTTTTTGCCAAAGGATTTCAGTGATATGTGCATTGGCTGTACAAGCTGTTTTATAAAAAATGAACATCTTTGCCCTCATCACGCAAGGCTCGAAAAGCTGACAAATGCAATTGATGATGCAGATGTGCTTATTTTTACAAGCCCTGTTTATGTTTACCACACCACAGGCGCTATGAAAAGTTTTCTTGACCATTACGGCTACCGTTGGATGGTACACCGTCCTGAAAAGAAGATGTTTTCAAAGCAGGCAGTTTGTATTTCTACCGCAGCCGGAGCGGGTACAAAGTCAACCAATAAAGATATTGCCGACAGCTTTTTCTTTTGGGGAATACCAAAAATTTATAAATACGGTGTGAATGTCCGTGCCACATCATACAACGGAATCAGCGAAAACACTTTGAAAGCAATCGACAAAAAGACCACCGCCCTTGCAAAGAAAATCAAAGCAAAGGACGGCAAGGTGAAGGTCGGAATCAAGACCAAAGCCTTTTTTGAACTTATGCGTATAATTCAAAGGAAAAGCGATTGGAACGAGGCTGATACGGACTATTGGCATAACAAAGGCTGGGACGGTAAAAAGCGCCCGTGGAAGTAAGGAGTTTACTATGAGAAAATGCTTGATTACGGTTGATTATCAGGTGGATTTTGTAAACGGTTCACTTGGATTTGACGGTGCGGAAAAACTTGAAAATGTAATTGCCGAAAAAATCAAAAAATACAGGGCAGAGGGTGCAGACATTATATTCACTCTCGATACCCATCAATGCGATTACTTAACTACTTTTGAGGGCAGAATATTGCCGATTGAACATTGCATTGAGTACACAAAAGGTCACGAACTTTACGGAAAAATCAAGTCTATGGTTCAGCCAAACGACAAAGTGTTCAAGAAATGCACCTATGGCAGTGAGGCTCTGTTTGATTATCTAAGAAAGTGTGATTACAAAGAAATCGAGCTCTGCGGACTTGTATCAAATATTTGTGTTATTTCAAACGCCGTGCTTGCCCGAACCGCTTTGCCGAACGCACGACTGACTGTTGACAGCAATGCCACTGCCTCAAATGATAACGGTTTAAATACAGCCGCATTAAATGTTATGCGTGGACTCGGAATTACCGTAATTTAACTTGACAATAATTATAACTTGTTGTAAAATACTGAATATAATGTCATTTTGACATTTCAGGGTAATAGGTAGTTTGTCAGAAGTCCTTGTGGGCGTATTATAGGACTTCTGACACCGCCTATTTTGGTTTTATGATTTGTGCAACACAAATTTCGTATTATACGGAACATTTCAAATTTTTATCAAGAAATTTGAAAAAAATTAAAAAAACATTTGAAATTGTAAAACATATGTGATATAATACCAATGTTGCTTAACGCTGATCAAAAATTTAATATGCTGATATAGCTCAGGAGGTAGAGTGCGTCCTTGGTAAGGACGAGGTCACGGGTTCAAATCCCGTTATCAGCTCCAAGGAAAAGATATTATCCGAATTTGTGGGTAATATCTTTTTTGATTAAAGATGAAATTGTAAAACGGGATTTGAAAGCCCGTAAAGAAAACAGTCCGGTGGACTGTTTTTAGGGCGTAGAGTTGAAGAAAATATGACTGTGAACAAGCCGCAGAAGGCGAGGCAAAAAGTTTGAATAATTACAATCGCCCGTTATCAGCTCCAAGGAAAAGATATTATCCGAATTTGTGGGTAATATCTTTTTTGATTAAAGATGAAATTGTAAAACGGGATTTGAAAGCCCGTAAAGAAAACAGTCCGGTGGACTGTTTTTAGGGCGTAGAGTTGAAGAAAATATGACTGTGAACAAGCCGCAGAAGGCGAGGCAAAAAGTTTGAATAATTACAATCGCCCGTTATCAGCTCCAAGGAAAAGATATTATCCGAATTTGTGGGTAATATCTTTTTTGATTAAAGATGAAATTGTAAAACGGGATTTGAAAGCCCGTAAAGAAAACAGTCCGGTGGACTGTTTTTAGGGCGTAGAGTTGATGAAAATATGACTGTGAACAAGCCACAACAGGCGAGGCAAAGAGTTTGAATAATTACAATCACCCGTTATCAGCTCCAAGGAAAAGATATTATCCGAATTTGTGGGTAATATCTTTTTTGATTAAAGATGAAATTGCAAAACGGGATTTGAAAGCCCGTAAAGAAAACAGTCCGGTGGACTGTTTTTAGGGCGTAGAGTTGAAGAAAATATGACTGTGAACAAGCCGCAGTAGGCGAGGCAAAGAGTTTGAATAATTACAATCGCCCGTTATCAGCTTCAAGGGAAAGATATTATCCGAATTTGTGGGTAATATCTTTTTTGATTAAAGATGAAATTGTAAAACGGGATTTGAAAGTCCGTTAAGAAAACAGTACAGTGTACGGTTTTTAGGGCGTAGAGTTGATGAAAATATGACTGTGAACAAGCCGTAGCAGGCGAGGCAAAGAGTTTGAATAATTACAATCGCCCGTTATCAGCTCCAAGGAAAGACATTATTTGGTTTGAAAATTATTACTTGACTTTAGTTCGTGATACATTTATCATTATAATTTATCATTATATATGTACACGAGTAATAGATACACGAGTAATAGAATATAAGGAAGACTGATGGGATGATTGTAGTTGTTTTTTAGATACATAGTTGTTCTCATAGGATTATTTGTAAAGTTTTTATGATTTTTAAAAAACTTACATACTTTTCTTGACAAAGCTAACTTTTAATTGCATTATAAAAGCGCTCAAGGTACAGTACCCGAGCGCTTTTATCCGTATGAAAAAGTCTGTTATTATTGAATTTCTGCCAAAGCATTAAATATTACAGCATACACATACGATGAACTGATTGCCGCATTCTTTGCAAATGACGGATTTTGCAACATTTTTACCGCACCTTCAAGCTCTGATTTTGTAATTTTCCAATTCGCTTTCGGAATAAAAATACTGTTTTCATTTACAACATATGTAAATTTTGTATTCTCTTTTGTGGTAATTACATTGCCTGTGCATCTTACGATTTCTTCCCAGATGTCATTAAAAGTCATTTTTATTATTCGGCAACTTCTGCAAGTTTTTTAGTAACTCTTGCTGTCACATCAATATAATAATCGTAATCTGCTTTTGAAAGAGAATCCTCGTCAATATCGTCTATCTTCTTGCCCCAATCAGCATACTTCGACACAAACTCCGTGTAATCTTTCATAAGTCCTGCAGGATTGTCACTGCTTGAGTACTTCTTCATAAAGTCAACATAATCATTCATAAAGTCCTCGTAATCGTCCATTACTTCCTTAAAATCAGGATCAACGGTGTCGGAATCGTTATCCTCTTCTTTAGAACTTTCTTCATCTTTTTGACTTTCTTCTGCCTTTGAACTTTCCTCCTCAGAAGATTCATCGTCCTTTGAGCTTTCTTCTGCCTGCGAACTTTCCTCTTCCTTAGAACTTTCAGAAAAAGTATAGTCAGGAATACTTACGTCGCTTGTGGCTTTTTTTGAGCCACAACCTGTAAAAACCAATGTAGAAGTGACCGCCGCAACCACTGCAATAAATGTACATAAAACTTTTTTAACGGTATTTTTCATAATAAATTCCTCCTTTTATTAAATTCGTTGACATTATTATATAAAAAGCCAAATAAAAAAGTGTATGCTGACAGCATACACTAAGAAAAAAATTTATGTTATAATATTGTTGTACTATGGAAAATAATTACCATAAATAAGATACCGTTGTAACGGCACGGAAAATCGACATACCGACAAACATACTCACAACGGCTAATGAGTAAAAAATAAGCTTCCTTAAAGTTTTAGGCATATCCCTTATTTTGGGAATACAACTCTGAAAGCCGAAAAGGTCAGAGAAAAATGAAATGGGAATAAAGAAAAGCAGTATTACCATAAGCGTGACGGGAAAAAAGTTCAGTATATTTATTACGCAATACTTGCTGTACATACCTATAATCCATAAAAACATCCAGCCGTACATTACGCACGCAAAAACACGCACACCTTTCTTTTCCGAACGGAGTCCGGGGAAATTTTCCATAAAATTGTCGGCAAAGTTAAAGCCGTAAACTCTCTTTCTTTTCAAAGCGGCGTCTAAATCTTCTATCCGTTCAAAACGCTTTTCAACATTGTATTCTGTACATTTTTTAATAATATCCGCAACATCACCGTCACGGTACATAACTTCTGACGGAATATGACCTGTTAGCATATAATTAAGCAAAACTCCCAGAGCATAAATATCTGTTTTGCAGTCGCTTTGCTTAAAGCCGAATTGTTCGGGTGCGGCATAACCCTCTGTACCGAGAACCTGCGTATCGTGTTTGGCGTTTTCTTTATGCAGTCTTGAAATTCCAAAATCAATTATCTTAACAACACCGTCAAAACCTATGATAATATTGGACGGAGTAATGTCACGATGGGTAATTGAATATTTGTGCAAAACACTGAGTCCGTTGCAAATCTGACGGGCAATATTTATGGCATAATCTTCCGCAAAAGTACCTTTTGACAAATACTGCTCAATGGTATGACCTTGTACATATTCTTCAAGAATAATGCAGGCATTGCGGTCAGTGATAACATCAAAAACTTTTGCAATATGGCAATTATTAATTTTACTGACAGCGTTATGTACCTCAAATTCGTAAGCGGGCATAATCTTTTTCACCATAAGCCGACCCGTGCTGCGATTGCGCACAAGCTGTGTCGTTCTGTTAAAATCTGTAACAACATCAAATTGCCAAAGTGAAAATTTATATTCAAACTCGTTCATTTTTGCACCTCCCCTCTTGTAAATATTAGCATAAATTTGTATAAAAAGGAAGATATAAATTGAAAAAATCAACTGATGAACTTCTCAATAGCTTAAAATCAAAAAGTAATCTTGACGATTATTTTAAAGAAAACTCGGATCAGCTGAATTTTGCGACATTACCTCAAATGCTTGAAAGTATTATACAAAGCAAAAAGATAAGCAAATCAGAAGCTATAAATAATTCTATGATAGAAAAGCACTACGGCTATCAGATATTCCAAGGAATAAAGACACCGTCAAGAGATAAGCTGATAATGCTCTGCATTGGAATAGGTGCGGATCTGACCCAGACAGAAAAACTGCTGAACCGTATAAAAGCGTCACCTCTGTATGCCAAAGATGGCAGAGATGCGGTAATAATGTTTGGACTGCTTCACAAACTAAGTGTAATTGATATTAATTTAATGCTGTATGACAGAGGCTTTGATGTACTTGAATGATAACCGAAAAATCCGACTTCATATGTAAGAAGTCGGATTTTTGCTTAATCACTTAAATTTAACAATAAAAAATGCCCACCCTATTGGATGGACACTTTGATGTTGGCATCTCCCTATCTTTCCGGGCCGTCACCAGCCAAGTATTTTCGGCACCACTGAGCTTAACTTCTGTGTTCG
>NZ_JADNHD010000021.1:0-23025 GCF_015553695.1 Ruminococcus sp. BSD2780120874_150323_B10 | reverse complement strand
TTATAAAAGTTTGGTCGACCTTTTCAAAGGTCGTGGGTGTGGGCAAAGCCCACAAATACTTTCCGTTTATGCAATCTGACGATAGCCAAACAGCTCGCTGTTTGGCGACTTGAACACAACGGCGTTAGCCTTAAAAAGCGATAGCAATGAGAAAAGAAATTCGTTATTTCATTAAAAAAAAATAGGTTTTTTTAATGGCTGTCGCCTGTTTTAACAAACTTGGTTTTAGCACGCAAACAGCGTGGCTGTTTGCGCCTGATAAATTGTTATATAGGGAAATATTATGGGCGCTGCCCCAACCCGCAATTTTTGAAAAAATTGAGTAAACTTTTTTGTTTTTGGGAGGATAATTTAGCGTTAGCTAAATTTCAATGCCCGACCGACACTCCGTTAAACCACAATTTATGGTGTTTATCTTATGTTTAAAATATAACTCAACATAGATTTATTTCTTTATTAAAATTATCACATAAAATTCAAATTAAATTTTATATAAGTTCGTTGAAATTTTGTTTATAATATTATATAATAAATGTATTATAAATAAGGAATTGATTTTATGTTTAAAAAAATTAAAACTACGTTAGCTTGTTGTTCTGCACTTATGATGCTTTGCGCAGTACCTCTAAATGCAAATGCGGCGGAAGAAGTGAAAATTAACGATGCTGCTTCTGTTGCTGTGGGGGACACATTTACATATTCAATGTATATTGCTGATGCATCAAAAGATGTAATGGGTATGCAGGCATATGTTTTTTATGATACAGATTACCTTGAAATTGACACTGATTCTATTAATTTTGATAATTTGAACGGTGTGATTTATAATGGAAATCTTGACGGATATATGACTTTTAATTTCTCTGATATATCAAATTATGCAAGCTTTTCATCCCGTACACAGCTTGTATCTATGAATTTTAAGGTTAAAAAATCCGGAAATACTAATGTTACATATTTTATTAAAGAAATGTATGACAGCGATATGAATACTCTTACTGCATATACCATAACCTATGATATTAAGTCAGACGGAGAAACTGTTGTGTCAGAAAAAACACCGATTGTTGAAGAAGCGGAAAAATATATAAATACTTACCAGGGAAATTTTATTAATTATATAGACGGTAAAGGAAATGATAATACAGATGAAAAAACGGACCATAAAGCTGTAATCGGCGAAAAAACAACAATGATGCCGCAAAATAACCAAGGCAATACGCAATATGTTGATGTGCAGAAATCGGGTTCGGGTGCATCGGTTACAACGATTGTAATCGTTTGCGGCTTGCTGCTGATAGGCGGAGCAATCGGCGGAGTTATGTATTTCAGACATAAAGAAAATACGAAAAACGGTTTGAATACTGATAGTGACAATATTGACAACGATATGACTTAAAGTGACGAACAGTTTTGACTGTTTATTGCAAAATTAAAAATTGTTTAAAAATTGTTTAAAAATTGTAACTGATTTTTGGTTATTATTACACCCTATAATCGACCTGTTTTTTTGAAAAAGCCTTGATTTTTTGAGCAAATTATTATATAATTGTTATACCGAGTATATCGGAAACATATTTTTATAGGAGGAAATTTCTAATGTCCAAGAAAATCATTAGTCTTATGTTGGCTATGGCTCTTTCTGCTTCAATGGTAGCAGTTGCAGCAGTTAGCGTTTCAGCTGACACAGACAGCGATGGTTACTATGTTCCTTCAGAGGGAACTGAAACATATAGATATTATTTCTATATGCCACAGAGATGGGAAAATGAGTTCACAACATCAACAGGTGCATACTGGTGGGAAGGCACAGATTTGTGCGAAACATGGCAGGATATGTATAAGGTTAAAGAAACTGAGAACGAAAACATTTTCTGTATTGATGTTCCAACGGATGTTCCTAAGCTCATCTTCAACAACTATGTTGACGGCGGTGCAGATCCAGAGGCTCCTCAGTACACAAAGGCTGCTCAGACATCAGATGTTACATGTGTAGACGATGATGGTGAAGAGGCTTGGGGTTACTGGCCTAAAACTGATGAAGACGATCCTAGTAACGAGCTTTATCCGGAAGGTGTCAGAAATTTCAATAACATGATTTATGTTATTGATGAAAACAGAATTGAAGAGAACCCACTCAACCAGAAGCTTACATGCGGCGGTCAGTGGTACTACTACTATGGTAACGGCGAATATGGTTACACACCTGTAAAGGGTGACGGCGCTGTTTACAACACAGAGTATATGTCATTTGAACAGGCACTTAAGGATAAAAGGGACGGTGTTAAACCAACACCAACAGAGCCTGACGCAACTGTAGCTACAACAGAGGCAGTTGAAACAACAGCTTCAGAGGAAGCTACAACAGCTCCTGCTCCTGTTTCAAAGCCTGCTCTTACAGTTTACGCTACATCAAACGTATTCCCAGAGGCTAAGGCTGTGTATGATAACTCAACAAAGCAGGTTACAGTTACTTACTACCTCGGTACAGACAGAGATCTTGTAAACCTTGAGTGGTACTTAACATTTGATAACACTGTTCTTGAGTACAAGAACGCTAACAACCTTGATTCATCAGGCAGAAAGCTCAACATTATGCCTCAGATCACACCAGCAGGCGGCGATGTATTCAATACAAAGCTCCCAGGTAAGATAAATTCTAACGCTTCTAGCCTTTCACTTTATCCGATTGATTCAACAAAGCCTTTCGTACAGGTTACATTCGATGTAATCGGCGAGCCTGAGAATGTTGAAACAACAATCAACCTCAATGTAAGAGTTCTTACAACAGGCGCACTTGATCCTGACAAAATGAGCCTTGATCCTAATTCTATGAACTCATTTGTAGTTGACTTCACAATTAAGGATCCAGCTCCACTTACATTCACAAACACAACTCTTACAGAGTCAACATATGTAGAGCCAACAGTTCCTGAAACAACAAAGGCTCCAGAGACAACAAAGGCACCTGAAACAACAAAGGCTCCTGAAACAACAAAGGCACCTGAGACAACAAAGGCTCCTGAAACAACAATAGCTCCTGCTTCAACACAGGCTACAGATGGTAGCAACACAACAATTGCTCCTGCAACTGAAGATGCTACATCATCGACAGGCGCAACAGTTAAGCCGGGCACAGCTGATACAGCTAATAACGGCAACAACACAACTAACAATGATAACGACACAGTTAAGACAGGTGACGCTACACTCGCAGTTGTAATTCTTACTCTTCTTGTTTCTGCTACAGGCGTAATGTTCGTCATTCGCAAGAGAGAGATGTTCTAATCTTAATTAGTAATAATTTAGATTTCTTTGGGCTGACCTGACAGGTCAGCCCATTTTTGATATTATGATTAAGAATAAATTTCAGAAAAATTGTGTAAATTATGGTTTGTAAAATTTTTTAACAAATAATTATAAAAGTTTGGTCAACCTTTTCAAAGGTTGTGGGTGTGGGCAAAGCCCACAAATACTTTCCGCTTACACAATCTGACGATAGCCAAACAGGGAGCTGTTTGGCGGCTTGAACGCAACGGCGAATGCCCTTAAATGCGATAGCAACAAAAAAGCCATTCGATATATAATGAAAAGTTAATTATTTCTTTTATAAAATGCTGTCGCCTGTTTTTCAAACTATGTGCAAGCACGCAAACAGCGTGGCTGTTTGCGTTTGATAAATCGTTATATCGGAAGATTTTTATGGGCACTGCCCAAACCCGCAATTTTTGAAAAAATTGAGTAAATTTTTTTGCCTTTGGGAGGATAATTTAGCGTTAGCTAAATTTCAATGCCCGACCGACACTCCGCTAAACCCAATTTATCAAGTTTAACCAAAATTTAGAACAGAAAAATACCCTATAAACTCATTTTAATATGTCTGATATTTACTTAAATTTATAACTTGTATTTTGTGCATTGACAATGAATTTTACTTATAATTCCTATAAATAATAATTTTGAAAAAAATTAAAAAAATAGCGTATTTATGAAGAATTTATCGTAAATATCAGTTGACAAAGCGCAAATACTTTTGTATAATAATCAATAGCGTTTTAATATGCGTTTATGCGGTCAAGAGGTGCAATTATGCTTTTTGAACTTAAAAGTGTCTTTCAAAATGAAGGCGAAGAAAAAACAATCAGCTATAAGCTGGATATAAGCAATATTGACATTGACGGCGTTTTTCCATTCAAAACACCGCTTGATATTACCGCAACAGCAGGAAACAGGGCATCACTTGTTGACCTTACTTTGCTTGTCAGCTTTGACTATGTTCGCAGCTGCGACAGATGTGGAGAAGAATTTACAAGGAAGATGAAGTACAAGTTTACTCATAAGCTTGCCCGTACTCTTGAAACTGACGGCAACGACGACTATATTGAAACACCTGATTTTGTGCTCGACCTTGATGAAACGGTTATTTCTGATGTGCTGTTGTCGCTTCCGCAGAAAAACCTCTGTAAAGAAGATTGTAAAGGACTGTGCAGTCAGTGCGGTCATAATCTTAATGAGGGTGAATGCGATTGTGATAAAAAGCAGGTTGACCCAAGGCTCGAGATTCTTAAACAACTTATGGATTGATATATGTTATTGTAAGGAGGTCTTTGTAATGGCAGTACCAAAGAGAAAAACTTCACACGCAAGAAAGAGTTCAAGACGTTCAACAGTTTGGAAGCTCAACGCTCCAACACTTGTAATTTGCCCTAACTGCGGTGAGTACAAGGCAGCTCACAGAGCTTGCGGCAACTGCGGTATGTATAACGGCAGACAGGTAATCGTAAAAGCTAACGAGAACTAATTACGGTACAAACATTATGGGCGGCAGAATTCTGTACGCCCTTTTGTTTTGCTCTGATACCTTGAATTTTTCGTGATTTTTGTGTAAAATAAGTGTGAGGTGAGTTCGTGGCTGTAAATATATTTGGTGTGACTGCTAACAGTCACGCAGACAGAGCAAAAATTAAAAGCGGTGAAATTCTGCTTAGTATTAACGGAAATATAATCGAAGATGTCCTCGATTACCGTTTTTATCAGGTAAACAGAGATTTGACACTCGAGATTAAAGATAAAAACGGCGAAATCAGAACAGTGCGTATTGTGAAAAGTGAATACGAGGAAATCGGTCTTGAGTTTGAAACTTATCTGATGGACGAGCAAAAGAGTTGCCGTAATAAGTGTATTTTCTGTTTTATAGACCAATTGCCTAAAGGTATGCGTGAATCACTTTATTTTAAAGACGATGACAGCAGACTTTCATTTTTGTTTGGTAATTACATTACGCTCACAAACCTTACACAGCACGAAATTGACAGAATCATAAAAATGCACATCAGCCCGATAAATGTGTCGGTTCACACTACGAATCCACAACTGCGCTGTAAGATGATGCATAACCGTTTTGCAGGTGATGCGTTAAGACATCTTGAAAGTTTTGCAAAGGCAGGAATCAGTCTTAACTGTCAGATTGTTGCTTGCCCCGGTATAAATGACGGTGATGAACTTATCCGTACTTTTACCGATCTTGAAAAACTTGGAGTTAATATGACCGCTGTCGTGCCTGTAGGACTTACAAAATACCGTCAAGGATTATATCCGCTTACGGAATACAATCAAGAAACTGCCGCACAGACGCTTGATATAATCGAAAAATTCGGTGATGAATGTGTTAAAAAGTACGGCAGAAGAATTTTTTATGCCGGCGATGAATTTTATATAAAGGCTAACAGACCGATTCCCGATCCTGATTTTTATGAGGGCTTTCCCGCCGTAGAAGACGGTATTGGTATGATTGCCTGTCTTAAAGAAGAAATTGAGTTTGCTGTGGAGGACAGCGAGTACAATGATGCATTGAATTATAAGGTGACTATGGCATGCGGCGAGGCTGTTGCACCTTATTTGAGAGATATGATGAAGATTATTGCAACAAAATTTCCGAATATAGAGATAAATGTTGTTGCAATTAAAAATAACTTTTTTGGCGGAGGAGTTAATGTGTCGGGTTTGGTCACAGGCGGTGACTTGATTGACCAGCTGAAAGACAAAGACCTTGGCGACAAACTTTTTATTCCGTCATCTATGCTTAGATTTGAAAATGACATTTTCCTTGATGATGTTTCGGTTGAAGATGTTGAGCGTGAGCTTAATATTTCTCTTGGAATTGTAAATAACAACGGTGACGAACTTGTAAGAGAAGTTATCACGGTAAAGGAATGATAGAAGAATGAATAAACCTGTAATTGCGATTGTAGGCAGACCGAATGTCGGTAAATCTACACTTTTTAATAAACTTATCGGTCAAAGACTTTCAATAGTCGATGATACACCGGGTGTTACCCGTGACCGTATTTACGGCGAGGTTGAATGGCTCGGCAAAAAAGCGTTTATAATTGACACAGGCGGTATTGAACCGAAATCCGACGATATTATTTTGTCGCAGATGCGCAGACAGGCACAACTTGCCATTGATACCGCAAATGTAATTATCCTTGTTACGGACGGCAAAACAGGTATGGTTGCCACAGATATGGATATTGCGCAGATGCTTATGAAATCAAACAAGCCGATTGTGCTTTGTGTAAATAAATGTGACGGAATCGGCGAACCGACTCCTGAATTTTATGAATTCTATAATCTCGGACTCGGAGATCCTATTCAGGTTTCATCTGTTCACGGACACGGCACGGGCGATTTGCTTGACAATGTGTTTGAACACCTTGATTTTACAGAGGACAGCGAGGATGACGGCACAGTAATTAATGTGGCTGTTATAGGCAAGCCAAATGCAGGTAAATCATCGCTCATTAATAAAATTACAAACGAGGAGCGCTGCATAGTTTCTGACATTGCGGGTACTACAAGAGATACCATTGACACAATGATTGAAAATAAGTACGGTAAATTTAACTTTACCGATACAGCAGGACTTCGTCGTCAGAATAAAATTTATGATGATATTGAAAAGTACAGTATTATCAGAGCAAAGATGGCTATTGAACGCAGTGATGTATGCGTTATTATGATTGACGCAGAGGCAGGCGTTACCGAGCAGGATACAAAGGTAGCAGGACTTGCTCACGAGGCAGGCAAGGCTTGTATTCTTGCGGTAAATAAATGGGATGCAATTGAGAAAAACGACAAGACAATGCAGGAGTTCAGGAAAAAACTTGATACAGACTTTGCATTTATGTCTTATGCTCCTAAGGTATTTATTTCTGCAAAGACAGGTCAGCGTATTGACAGGTTGTTTGAATTTATTGTAAGCTGTGCGGAGCAGTCTGCAAGAAGAATTACAACAGGTATGCTCAATGAATTGCTTGCACAGGCTACAACAAGAGTTCAGCCACCGTCTGATAAAGGCAAGAGATTAAAGATTTTTTATGTTACCCAGGCATCGGTTAAGCCGCCGACATTTATTTTCTTCTGTAATAACGCTCAATTATTCCACTTTTCTTATCAGCGCTATCTTGAAAACAGAATCAGAGAGGCATTCGGACTTGAGGGCACACCAATCAGAATTATTATCAGGGAGCGTGGCGAAAAGTAATGAATTTTTATTTATCGTTTTTAGCGTATAATTGTTGGAGAATTATAATTACTGCCGTTATAGCTTATCTTTTAGGCAGTGTGAATACAGCCGTTATAGTTACAAAGATTGTAACGGGCGGTAAGAAAGACATTCGTGAAATGGGCAGCGGTAATGCAGGATTTACAAATGTTCTGCGTTCCGTAGGAAAAGTGCCTGCAATTTTTACAATCGTATGTGACGCACTTAAGTGTGTGGTTGCGGTTATTATCGGCTGGTTGATTTTCTCGACTATTCCTGCAGACAGTCAGATTCTTTCAAATGAATTTGGCAACTGCGGCAAGTATATAGCCGGTATTTTTGCAATACTCGGACATTCGTATCCTGTTTATTTCCACTTTAAAGGCGGTAAAGGTGTTGTAACCGCTGCCGCTCTTATAGCAAGCGAGGATTGGAGAGTATTTATTGCGGTTATCGCAGCTTTCCTTATTGTTTTTGCTTGTTCAAAAATCATTTCGCTTTCGAGCATAACAGCGGCTGTACTTTACGGCCCATTTACATTCCTTGCAACATTCTTGTTTGATTATCCGAACGGATATTCTTTAGGCTATGTTATCTTGTCAACGGTTGCGGCATTGATTATCGGTATATTTGTTATTGTTAAGCATAAGGATAACATCAAAAGACTTATGCGTGGCGAAGAAAAGAAAATTACCGCAAAGAAAAAGACAAACGCTTGACGGACTTTTGCAAAAGTTGTAAAATAATGACGGATAATTTTATTGAAAGGTCGAATATTATGTCTGACTGTATTTTTTGTAAAATAGTTGACGGTTCTATTCCGTCTACAAAGGTTTATGAGGATGATAAAATCCTTGCATTCAAGGACTTAAATCCACAAGCACCTGTTCACACTCTTATTGTTCCGAAACAGCATATCTGCTGTGCTGATGAAATTACTGCCGATAACTGTGAGATAGTCGGTTACATATTCTCAAAAATTCCGGAGATTGCAAAATCACTTGGTCTTGAGAACGGCTATCGTATTGTTAATAACTGCGGTGAGGATGGCTGTCAGTCAGTAAAGCACTTGCACTTCCATTTACTCGGCGGCAAAAAGCTTGCTGAAAATATGGCTTAAGAGGTGAGTACGATGGTTACATATAAAATTACTATTGCAGGTCACGAGCGTGAACTTGAGCTTTTTCCTGTAAGTGATAAACTTGATATTGCAGCTTTTATTATGTTTGGCGATGTTGAAATTACCGAAGTATCTGCTAAAGAACTGTTAAAGATTTGCCCTGAACACGATGTTGTTGTTACGGCAGAGGCAAAAGGTATTCCTCTTTGCTATGAAATGGCAAGACAGGGCTGCAAAAATTATGTTGTTGCCCGTAAAGGCATTAAGGTTTATATGAGAAACCCTATTGAAGTAAATGTTAAGTCAATCACAACCGAGAATGAGCAAAAGCTTTATCTTGGCGAGGGTGACGCAAACTTTATTAGGGGCAAAAGAGTTTTGATTGTTGATGATGTTGTTTCAACAGGTCAGAGCCTTGAGGCAATTGAAGAGCTTGTTACTAAGGCCGGCGGAAATATAGTAGGTAAAGCGGCTGTGCTTGCCGAAGGTGACGCAAGAGGCAGAAAAGATATTATTTATCTTGAGGAATTGCCGCTGTTTTTTAAATAAAACTGATAAATAAGGATTGAATTTTATGAAACGACCGTTTGCATTGATTGGTATTACTTATCTTTCTGTGCAAGCGGCGCTTTTTTATTTAGAGTCGGATTTAGCAGCGGCAATATTAACCGCTGTGTGTTTTATCGGAACGATTGTTTCGCTCTTTATACTTAAAAATAGAAATTTACGGCATACGGTGCTTTGCTTTTGTTTGACAGCAGCATTTGCAAGTACGATTTTCAGCGGATATAATATATTTGTTAAACAGCCGATTGTAGATAAATATTCCGAAAGAGAAATATATGTGACGGCAACTGTATTTGAGCAACCCACGGTGCAGTACGATACTTACAGATATTTAATTGAAACCGATAGTATAAACGGAAAAATCGAAAAACTGAAAATCTGTCTTTCAACAATTAATGAATTAAATGTTGAAGAATTTGACAGAATAAGCTGTGTTTTGCCATTAAAAGAATGTACTAAAAGTCAGATGATTGCTGACGGTGCGTTTTTACAGGCATCTGTTAATAAAAACTTTGCTTATATTGTAAAAAATACCGATGACAAGCCTCTGTATTATCAAGCTTTAAAGATAAGAGAAAATTTTGCGGACAGTTTTGAACAAAATATGTCGCAGGATTGCGCATCACTGTGCAGAGCGGTTTTATTGGGAGAAAAAACCGCTTTATCGCAAGAAATTCAGAACGATTTTACCCGTTGCGGCGTAAGTTTTTTGATAGTTGTGTCGGGTATGCATCTTGCCATAATCAGCAGTTTTGTATTTTTGTGTATCAAGAAAATTATAAAAAACAGAGTTTTGCGTTCGATGATAATGCTTATATGCGCATTTTCATTTATGGCGGTAACAGGATTTGCACCGTCTGTTGTAAGAGCGGGAGTAATGCTTGCCGTAGTGTATTCGGGAAAAATGTTTATGCGCAAAGGAGATTCGCTCAATTCGCTCGGAATTGCGGCTTTAATTCTCACCGTACCCAATCCTACAGCTGTTGCCGATGTGGGTATGCTTTTATCTTTTACAGCAACGCTTGGAATAATATTGTGGGCAAGAAAAATTACAGTTTATATAATGGGCAAATTTGCAAAATTGAAAAGACTTAAAAAGCCCGTTGAATTTACAGTAAACTTATTTGCTGTTTCCGTTTCTGCCACTGTATGGACAATGCCGATTTCAGTGTTGATGTTTGGTAAAGTATCGGTATTTTCAATCTTGCTTTCCGTTATACTTTCGCCTGCGGTAAGCGTACTTGTAGCTTGTGCGTTGCTTGCGGTGATTCTTTACGGCTTTGGAATTGTAAGTATTATTGCTTATCCGCTTACCTTTGTATGTGAGCAGTTAAGTAAGTATGTAATTTTTATTGTCGGCACATTTTCGGATATTCCGTTTTCTTCGGTAAACGCACGAAAACCGTATTTTTACATTTGGCTTGCTCTTATTGCGGTTATGGTGATTGTCGGATATTTTGTTAAAAACAAAGCAAACTATGCCGTTAAGAGCACTGTTATTTCGCTGTGTGTTCTTGCACTCGGTTTTGCGGTTTACTCCGTAATTGATGTAAATACAACCGTCATTAATATTTACGCAACGGGAGGAAATACGGTTACGGTAAAGCGTGGAAAAAATTGCTCGGTTGTCAGCTGCGGCGGAGAAGCAACAAATGTATATTATGCCGTGTCTGATATTATGGAAGATACGACTTTGCTTGATTTTTTGATTGTGCCTTCGGATTCGGACGGAAGTTTGCTTTATGCCGATATTTTCCAAACAAAATTTGACGAATCGGATGTTTTGATATATGATAGTAAAGGTGAGAATGAAGATAACGGTAATGTAAAATATTTTACTGTAAATAAAAGTTTTACGCTTAATTTAAATTCGGAAACCAAAGATGAAGCAGTAAGCACGGAAAGCGGTGTGTACCAGTATATCAGCACCGAAAGCACCACTGTTTTGTTACTTGACGGTAATTGCAAGGCAGAAGATATTTTGGAAAAACACAGAAAAGCAGATTACATAATTACCGATAAAGACGGAGATAATTTGCAAGATATTTGCGGTAAAAAAATTATTACGAATACCTACGATGCAAACGCAAAAGATTGCGAAGATATGATTTTTGTACGGGACAAAAATCTGCAGATTGTTATTGATTGACGGAGGAAATATGGCTGTACTAACAGATAAACAGATGGACAAGCATATAAAAGAAAGAAATTTTGCAAAGGTGTATTTGATTTACGGCGAAGAGCAAATGTATGTAAAAAAATATACCGATAAGCTTGTTACGGCTGTAGCAGGTAAGACACCGTCAGAGTTTAATTTTCATTCATTTGGTGACAGCATTAATTTTGACGAGCTTGCCGCCTCTGTACAAATAGTCCCGTTTATGAGTGAATTTAACTGTGTTCTCGTAAGCGATGCGGCTTTCGATGAATTTAATGCAAATGATAACGCAAGGTTTGCAGATATATACAAGGCGGTGCCTGACGGTTGCGTATTTATAGTTTCTTTGCCGTCTGTAAAACCTGTTAAAAATAAAACCGTTTTGCCTGCATTAAAAAAATATGCCGATAAAAACGGAATCGTTTGCGAGTTCAATACTCTTACTCAAAACGAGCTTGTTAAGTTTATTGCAAAATGGGCGAATGCAAACGGAAAATTCATTTCACAGGTAAATGCCACACAACTTATTTCGCTTTGCGGTCGTGACCTTAATATGCTGAAAAATGAGATAGATAAAATTTCCGCATATGCAAAGGGAGAGGAAATCTCTGACGAAGACATAGAAAAACTTGCGACGGTTACACTTGAATCAAAGATTTTTGCGCTTTCGGACGCTGTGCTTAACGGCAATGCACAAAAAGCCTTTAATACGCTTGACACCTTATTTTATCAGCAGGAAAAGACGGCGGATATGCTTTTTATTTTATCGCAGGCTTTTATAGACGCATACAGAATCAGAGTTGCTGATGAAAGCGGCGTACAAAAAACGGAGGTTGCGAGTAAGTTTAATTATAAAAACAGAGCGTTTGTACTTGATAATGCAAGAAGGGCAACAAAGCGAGTTTCTACGCAGGCTTTAAGAAAATCGCTTAGTTTGCTTTTGCAGGCGGAAACCGAATTTAAAAGTGTTTCGGTAAATGACAGAGTGTTCTTTGAAAAACTGATTGCACAGCTTTTGCTGACCGCTGAGAGGGGAAGAGTTTAATTGCTGAAAATAAAAGAGGCAATAATAGTTGAGGGCAGATATGACAAAATAAAATTGAAAAATCTTGTAGACACAACGATTATCGAAACAAACGGTTTCCGTGTGTTTTCGGATAAAGAAAAGCAAATGCTTATCCGCAAAATAGCACAGACGAGGGGAATACTTGTATTTACTGACAGCGATTCCGCAGGCTTTGTTATAAGAAATTTTTTGCGTGGTACGGTTGACAAAAGTAAGATAAAGCATTGCTACATACCGCAGATAAACGGCAAGGAAAAGCGTAAGGCGCACGGTTCAAAAGAGGGCTTTCTTGGTGTTGAGGGAGTGAGCGATAATGTGATTATCAAGGCAATTCGCAAAAGCGGAGCTACAATAATCGGTGAAGATGAACAGGCAGACAGAGAAGAGGTAACAAAAGCCGACTTATACAGGCTCGGTCTTACCGGCAGGGAAAACTCCGAGAAATTAAGAAAAGCCTTGTTAAAGCACTTAGATATGCCGTCTTACCTTACTGCCAATGCTATGCTGTCGGCAATCAATTGCTTATATTCGCTTGATGAACTGAAAAATATAGTTAATGAATTGGAAATTTAATAATCAGAATTTAAATCACCGTTTTTGGACATAATAAAAACGGTGATTTTTTTGTTAAAGAGATTAAAATGTGATTGTATCCTGTTTTCAATCGGCGGAGTTGCTTATGCTTTGCTTGAAATATTGTGGCGGAGAAAAACGCACTGGACTATGGCGGTTACGGGTGGGAGCTGTTTCCTTGCTATTTTCAGAGTATATAAAAAGTTCCCGAAACTTTGCCTGCGCAGTAAGTGCCTTATCGGCGGAGCGATTATTACATTTATGGAGGGCATATGCGGTTTTATTGTAAATGTAAAGTGCAAGCTCAATGTTTGGGATTACAGTAACTGCACCTTGAATTTTAAAGGACAGATCTGCCCGTTTTACAGTATGCTCTGGATTCTTTTGTGTATTCCGATAAGCGGTATATGCAAATTGCTTTGTAAAAACAAAAAAATTATTTAGCAGTCACTTTAGCGTCATTATGAGTATTTATAATAAACCTGTAAAATAAATTTGGAGGAATTATTATGGAAATACTCAAAGTTGAAAATCTTGTAAAAACCTACGGAGAGGGAGATAATATTGTAAATGCGGTTGACAATATTTCTTTGTCTGTAAATAAGGGCGAATTTGTTGCTATAGTAGGCGCAAGCGGCAGCGGAAAATCAACGCTTTTGCATTTGCTCGGCGGTGTTGACAGACCGACAAGCGGCAAAATTTATATAGACGGAAACGAAATAAATAATATGAATAATGATAAACTTGCTATTTTCAGACGCAGGCAGATTGGAATTGTGTATCAGTTCTATAATCTTATTCCGATTCTTACGGTGGAAGAAAATATCTCTCTTCCGTGTGACCTTGACGGTAACAGACCCGACAAAGAGAGAATGGATTTGATTTTAAAGTCTTTCGGACTTTTTGAAAGAAAAAATCATCTGCCAAACGAGCTTTCGGGCGGTCAGCAACAGAGAACCTCGATTGCAAGAGCTTTAATAAATAATCCGGCTATTCTGCTTGCTGACGAGCCGACAGGTAACCTTGATTCAAAATCCACAGAAGAAATTATGAGTATTTTGAAAATGTCTAACCGTGACTTTAATCAGACAATAATTATGATTACGCACAATCTTGAAATTGCAAAGGAAGCCGACAGAATTATTACAATTCAGGACGGCAAAATTTTAAGGGAGGCGTAAGGCTTGAAGATACTGAATAAACTTACTGTTAAAAATTTAAAGTTGAATAAAAGCCGTACGATTGTTACGATTATCGGTATTATGCTTTCGTGCGCTTTGATTATGGTTGTTGCCGGTATGGCGGCAAGCGCACAACAGACAATGGTAAACTTACAAATTAATATTACGGGTAATTATGATTTATTTGTAAAAGGAGCAAACAAAAAAATTATTGACAATGCGCAGGCAAACAGAAATGTAAAGGACATTTATATAAAACAAAATCTCGGTTGCGCATATCTGCCGCAGGCGAAATTTGACACAAAGCCGTACATAAATGTGGTCGCATTTAACGAAAAATCATTTACAGACTGCTTTAATGTTACACTTAAAGAGGGCAGACTTCCGCAAAACGGAAACGAACTTGTGCTTTCGCAGAGTGTAATTGAGAACAGCAGAGCGGAATTTAAAATAGGCGATACAATTACACTTGACTTAGACAAAAGAGTTTATGTATCGGGTGCGGAAATACCGTTAAACGATACCGAACATTTTATTGACGAAAATGGTTTGGAAAAACTTGTCGATACTCATAAAAAGACTTACACTGTTGTAGGTGTGTTTAATAAGGTTTCTTCATCATATTTTGCGGCAGACAGCAATTCTGCGAGCAGTTCCGCTTTCACTTTAGCTGAAGAAAATGCCGATATAAATGATTTGTTTATAAGCTTTACATCAGACGGTGAAAAAAATTATATTACAACGAGCGGTGAAATTTTAAATTTAACGGGTGACGATTTTGAGAGTTTAAAAAATAATTTTGAAGTTTATCTTGAAAACGGTGATTTTGATGAGGCGAGTATAAACAAAGATTTGCTGAGATACAAAGGCTTTGCGCTAAGTGACGAGTATATGAGAATGCTTTTATCATTAGCTGTAATAATTATTGTAATTATTGCAATTTCAAGTATTTTTGTTATCCGCAACAGCTTTGCAATTTCAATTACCGAAAAAACAAAGTTGTACGGTATGCTTGCTTCAATCGGTGCTACATCAAAGCAGATAAGGCATAATGTGCTTTTTGAGGGCTTTGTGCTTGGCATAATCGGTATTCCGGCAGGCATTTTGCTTGGCGTAGGTGTAATTGCGCTGCTTGTGGTAATTTTGAACGCATTGCTCGAAAATATGCTGAACGGAATCTCATTTGTTTATGCTGTTCCATGGTGGGTAGCGGTTATTTCTGCTGTAATGTCAGCGGTTATTATTCTGTTTTCTACGCTTTCATCGGCTTTCAGAGCCTCAAGAATTGCTCCGATTACCGCAATCAGAGGCAACAACGACATTAAGATTAATAAAAAGAAAAGCTATAAATCACCGAAATTTATTAAAAAGCTGTTTGGTGTGGGCGGAGAAATTGCCTATAAAAACCTTAAACGCAGTAAAAAGAAGTACCGCACTACTGTAATTTCTATTATTATAACAGTTGCAATGTTTATTTCAATTTCCACCTTTATTGAGTACGGATTAAAAATTGCAGGTGATCACTTTAAGGATATTTCTTACAATATTACTGTACATGCAAACGATAAGCTGTCATATGATGAATACGAAAATGTTTACAAAAGAATCATTGCTGATACGGATATAAATTCAAGCATAAAAGCCTGTGAAAATTATTATGGCAATATAGTGGGGCTTACCGATTATTATACGGAGGATGCCAAAGCGGCAGAGTTATCGGGCGGCGATTTAGCGTATGTGTTTGGTGTGGATAATAAGAGCTTTAAGGAGTATGTAACCGCACTTGGATATAATTATGATGATGTCAAGGATAAAGCACTTATTACGAATGATTTTAAATACTACAATTCGGATAATATTCTTATCAAGGGTAAGGAATTTGACTTGCCTATGAACACTGTTGTAAAGTTGTATCCTAACGGAACCCCGTCATATACTGAGGATGATATTAAAGAAATTCAGAAAACAGATCCTGATTTTGTATATAATCCGGATGATTATAAGTCTGTTGACCTTGTTATATATGATACAATTAATAAGGAAGTGCCGGGGTCTATAGTTTCAAGTATTATGAGTACCCTAAATGAGGGAAGTGTGCTTGTAAGTGAGGATTATTTTAAAAAGCTGTTTGCCGAGGATAATGACTATACAACAGGAGTCATTGTTATTGATTCGGCTGACCCTGTAAATACGGTAGAATATATAAATAATCTTGATATAGAAAATCTTGATGTTTTTAATATTAACGAGCAAAAAGAACAGATGAATGCCATTGTGCTTATTATTGCAATCTTTGCTTACGGTTTTATTATTGTAATTTCACTTATCGGTATAACAAATGTATTTAACACAATCAATACCAATATGCGTTTGCGCAGTAAGGAATTTGCGATGCTCAAGTCTATCGGTATGACAAAGAAAGAATTTAACAGAATGATAAGACTTGAAAGTTTGTTCTACGGTTTAAAATCCTTGCTTATCGGTGTTCCGCTCGGATTGCTCGGAGGTTATGCTATATTTAAGGCTACGGGAAATACCATTATGCTTAACTATTCATTCCCGACTATGGCTGTACTCATAAGCATAGTGTTCGTATTCTTTGTTGTATGGCTTATTATGAAAATTTCTATCAGCAAAGTGAATAAACAGAATATAATTGAAACCATACGCAACGATAATATTTGACATATCGGCTTACAGGGTGATATAATCACAAAAGAAGGGAAGTGTTAGTATGAAGATACTGCTTGTTGAGGATAACAAAAGCATAATAAAAGGACTTGAGTATGCATTTGCACAGAACGGCTACAGTTGTGAATACTGTCTTAGTTTAGACGAGGCTGTACGAAAAGCACCTTTTAATTATGATGCAGCAGTGCTTGATATAATGCTTCCCGACGGAAACGGCTTTGATTTGTTTAAAAAAATTCGCAGATATTCCGATTTGCCTGTAATTTTTCTTACCGCTGTTGATGATGAAGACAGTGTAGTAAACGGACTTGAACTTGGTGCGGACGATTACATAACAAAGCCTTTTTCTACAAGAGAACTTATTGCACGCATAAAGCGAGTGGCGAATAAAAACAGTAAAAAGAACATAATTACAGTATCGGGCGTTACGCTTGATTTGGATAAATCGGCGGTGTTTGAAAACGGAAAACAGCTTGAACTTACCGCACTTGAATACAAATTACTGTCGTTGCTGATGCAGAATGTCGGCAAGGTGGTAACGAGAGAACTTATATTTGAAAAAATATGGGATGTATCGGGCAACTTTGTAAATGACAATACGCTTACCGTATATATCAAGAGAATACGCAAAAAACTTGATGCGGATATTATAAAGACGGTTAAGGGCTTGGGTTATCAGGTTGCGGAGGTCAGCAAATGAAAAATGCTCAAAAGTTTGTATGTGCGGGTCTTGCGGTAACAATTGTATTTTGTGTAATATCAGCTGTTTTTACTTTTATCGGTCTTGAGAATATAAGAAAAACAAGTAACGATACCATAAATCAGCTTGTAAATATACTGCTTGAAAAATACCCTGATGTCAGCGAAAAAGAAGTAGCCGAAATACTTAATAATAAAACCGAATATACGGATAATTCGGAATTTTTAAATAAGTACGGAATTTACCCCGAAAAGGATTGGGTTTCGTACAACAATCAAGGCTCGTATAAATATGTAGTTATTTCGGCAATTATTTGCTTAGCCTTTGGCATTGCTTTTATAGTGATATTTTTATTATATTTAAAAATGCAAAAGCAACAGACTATGGAAATAGCAAAGCGGATTGAACGCATTAACCTTGGCGATTATTCATTGCAGATTGACGAGAACAACGAGGACGAGCTTTCTCTGCTTGATAATCAGATTTATCGTACAACCGTAAAATTCAGAGAGCAGGCGGAAAATTCAAGGAAAGACAAGGAAAACCTGCAAAAATCATTGTCGGATATATCACATCAGCTCAAAACTCCGCTCACTTCAATAATTGTTATGGTGGAGAATATTTTAGATGATGACGATATGCCGCTTGAAATCAGGCGTGAATTTTTAAATGATATTAAGCACAACACGAATACTATTTCTTTTTTGGTGCAAAGTCTTCTTAAGTTATCAAAACTTGACGCAGAGGCGGTTAAATTCAGATATGAGCAGGTTGAGGTGAAAAGCATTGTTGATGAATGTATTAAAAATACCGCTGTAATGGCTGAAATTTTGGGTGTAAGACTTGAAACCGACTGCAATGACATAATTCTTAATTGCGACAGAAAATGGCTTTGTGAGGCTATTACGAACATAATTAAAAACTGTATTGAACACTCGCACAACGGAAACATAAAAATAACCGCTGAGCAAAATAAACTTTATACGAAAATCAGTATAAAGGATAACGGCAGCGGTATAGATAAAGAAGATTTGCCGCACATATTTGAGAGATTTTATAAGGGCAAAAATTCAAGTGATGACAGTGTGGGCATAGGACTTGCCCTTGCAAAGTCGATTATTGAAAAGCAAGGCGGATACATAAGTGTATCGTCTGAACTTAATAAAGGCAGTGAATTTGTAATAAAATTCTTCAACAACTGAATATCAACAAAAAACAGGTTGCCGCTTAATTGCGACAACCTGTTTTTGTATCTTAGATTTCAATGCTTTTGATTGAATCAAACTCGTCCTGAATTTCTTTTGAAGGTTTCTTTGCTATAAGAGAAACTATAATATTTACGATAAGCGCAAGCGCAAAACCTAAAACAAGAGAATAAAGATTTGTTGCTTTGTAAAGAGTTGCACCGTTTACGAGCGGTAAATAGTCCCATACAATAACTGTAAGTGCGCCTGTTGCCATACCGCTGATTGCACCTGCAAGTGTTGAGCGTTTCCAGAATAACGCAAGAAGTACAACCGGACCGAAAGCAGAGCCAAAACCTGCCCATGCGTCAGAAACAAGTCCCATAATACTTGAGTTAGGATTAATGGCAATTACAAAGCCGATAATTGCAACAACAACTACCGCAACCTTACCGATGTTAAGAGCACTTTTCTCTGTAGCGTTTTTCTTAACGCCTTTGTAAATATCCTCTGATACGGCAGATGCGGTAACAAGGAGCTGGCTGTCGGCTGTTGACATAATAGCGGCAAGAATACCGCAAAGGAATATACCGCCGATGAATATCATTATTCCGTTATCGGAGAAGATCTGCTGAATAAGTCTGATGAATACTGTTTCGCTTGCTGTAGCGTCAAGGTTTTCGATAAGGTAACCTCTTGCAACAATTCCGATAAGGCAAGATGCGGCAAGTGAAATGATAACCCATACGATAGCAATTTTTCTTGACTTTTTGATTTCAGAGTCACTTTTTACCGCCATAAATCTTATAAGAATGTGTGGCATACCAAAGTAACCGAGTCCCCATGCAAGGTTAGAAATAATGGAAACGGCAGAAACATTTGAACCGTCATCATTTTTAAAGAAGTTAAGGTAATTATCCGGGTTTGTTACACCGCTGTCGATAAGTGACTGTGAGAAACTGTTGTTATATGTAAGAGCTACATAAGCGATTATCGGAACCGCCATAATGGCAACAAGCATTAAAAGTCCCTGTATAAAGTCAGTGTAGCAAACAGCCTTAAATCCGCCGAGAAATGTATAAACAAGAATTACAATTACAGCAACTATAAGACCGATTGTATATACAGTGTTGTAGTTTTCGGCGTTGCCGAAAAGTGTAGCGAAAAGCTTTGCGCCCGAACTGAATGCCGAGGCTGTATATACTGTGAAGAATATTGCAATAATAATGGCAGATACCATTTTTATTACGCCCTTATCGTCACGGTAACGGTTCTGGAAAAAGCTCGGAATTGTAAGTGAGTTTCCTGCAACGATTGTATATTTTCTTAATCGTGCCGAAACAATGTACCAGTTGAGTATAGTACCGATCAAAAGTCCGACTGCTATCCATACCTCACCTGTTCCCGCAAGGTAAACCGAACCCGGAAGTCCCATAAGCAGCCAACCGCTCATATCGGAAGCCTGTGCAGAGAGTGCAGCGGTCCAGCCGCCAAGATTTCGTCCGCCGAGGAAATAGTCCTCGTTGTTCTTTGTGCCCTTAGACGATACAAAGCCAATAATTATCATAATGACCATATATGCCGCAAAGGAGCATAAAACTATTATATTTGCTGTACTCATATTTTCCTCCTCTATTTTGTTATTAAACACAAATACTCTTTAATAGTACCAAATTTCAGCAAAAAAATCAAGTAAATTCAATGTTGTAGCAGATTTATACAATAAAATATTTTTATATAATTGTATATTTATTACAGCAGAGCCAATAATAACAACGGAGGTGCTATTTATGAGCGAAAATAACAGCAGAAAGAAAAAGAGCAGATATGAAAAGGCAGGATTCTATACTGCGCTTTCTATCTGCTTAATAGCCGTAACTATGGCAGTGTATTCAACATATAATACTATATCGGGAGCAAAAGAACCTACGGAGCAACCCACCACCACGGCAGTGGAGGTAAATAATCAGGTGACAGGTATAACGGAGATTGCAGAGGAAACTACATTTCCTAAAGTTGCAAATGAAATAACTGTTCCTACAATATCGGTTACAATTCCCCCTTACACCGAACCTACCGAGCAGGACACAACAAGAAATGCCTTACAAACTATGCTTTCAACCGATTTAACTCTAAGTTATCCGCTAAATCAGAAAAACATTATAAGAGAATACAGCGAGAAAACAGTGTATTATAAAAGTCTTAATGTATGGAAATCGCATCTCGGAGTGGATTTTGCAGGCGAGCTTGATGATGAGGTAACCGCAATGACAGGCGGAGCGGTAATAAAGGTTGACGAGGATAAACTGTACGGAAAAACGGTAGAGATTGCAACCGATAATGCCGTAGTTATTTACAGCGGATTAAACGGAATAACCGTAAAAGAAGGCGATTCGGTAGAAAACGGACAGAAAATCGGTGTAATAGGTGCAGTTCCTTGTGAAGTACACGACAAAAATCATATTCATGTTGCCGTTAAGATAGACAGACAATTTGCAGACCCGCTTTCATTTATCAGCAATGGGGAATAAAATCTCCGTTTTTATCATAGATATAATTATAGCACGCCCTCGTATCGTTTCAGGGGCAAACAAAAAAGTGATGGTTGATTTCAGCCATCACTTTTATCTTATTCGTATTCACGATTTACAATTTTACAAAGTACGGTTATCTTTCGCTCTGATGCCATTCTTCATTGCCAAAGATAAAATCATCAATATCCATTACAATAATTCTCATAAAAACACCTCCTATATTATAGTAAACAATACCATTATATTCAGGAAGTGCAGGAATTATACAGGATTACTTGTTAATAATATTTAAGTATTCACAAATAATGTCAACTGCCTGCTCGGTAGAAAGAGCTGTACTGTTAATGCACAAATCATAGTTATCTGCCAAGCCCCACTTTTTTCCTGAATAGAAACTGTAGTAGTTTGCTCTGTTTTTGTCTGCTTTTAATACTGCCTGCTTTGCACGAGCGGGATCAATACTTTGTCTTTCGACTGCTCTCTTAGTTCTTACATCAATGTCAGCATAGATATAAATTTTAGCGAGGTTTTGGTGATCCTTCAAAACATAATCCGCACATCTGCCAACGAATACGCATGGACCTTTATTGGCAAGCTGCTTGATAATCTTGTGCTGTAAAATGTAGAGCTTGTCATTAACAGGTAAATCACCCATAGATGAAAAACCGTTACCGTAATTATAAAGTCCTAATGAAAGAGAGTACAAAAGGCTGTTTGTAGCCTTCTCATCAACATTTTCAAATACTTCAGGACTAATTCCGCTCTCTTTAGCTGCTAAAGATATAAGCTCCTTATCATAGAATGGAATGCCAAGGCGTTCTGAAAGAGCCTTTCCTATGTTGTGACCGCCTGAACCGTACTGTCTTGTAATTGTAATAATGTTATTGCAGCTCATATCATAACCTCCGGTGCAAAGAAATGTATGGAAAAGTAACTTGTATTACTTACTCTATACATATATATAATATCATAATTTTTTAAAAAATCAAATGAATTATACAATTTTTACAAAATTTGTGTAATCAATATAAATTGATTTGAGTTGCTTTGTGCACTATTACCATATAGCACATAAGAAATATATTGAGTTTGTACGAAGTCTGTCTGATATATAAACTATACAGTTGAAATAAGTAATTGACTGTAATACAGTTATTTATCAATATAAGACTTTATCTTAAGATTACATATATACTATTAAAGATAAAAGTAATTTTTGAAATTAAATCAGTTTTAAATTTAATAATCGTGATACTTGATTTTATTAGATATATATGTGAGAGAGTATTATTTCAGACTAAAAATAGTATATTCCATATATGTAAACACTATATATTGAGTTTATAAGGATAAAGTAAAAATTATTTAAAATTTTTTGAAAAAAATTGAAAAAAGGGGTTGCAATTTGTAAAAAGGGGTGATATAATAACAAAGTCGCTTGAGGAAAGCAAAAAAACAACAGAAAAGTTTGAAAGCACTGTGTAAAGCTTTTAAAAAGTTTTGAAAAAAGTGTTGACAAACAAAAATAAGTGTGATATAATGGTTCACGCACTGTTGAGAGAGGTTCGGTAAGAACCGACAAAAAACTTTCCAAAAAGTGCGTAGGACCTTGAAAATTAAACAACGAGAAAGATAAAGGAACCCGTAATACTTTGAGGATACTCAAAGATTTACAGTGAGATGCACACAACAAAGCATCAGAAAT
>NZ_JADNHD010000020.1:0-29226 GCF_015553695.1 Ruminococcus sp. BSD2780120874_150323_B10 | reverse complement strand
GGTGCAAGCACGCAAACAGCGCGGCTGTTTGCGCCCAATAAATTGTTAAATCGGAAGATTTTTATGGGCGCTGCCCAAACCCGCAATTTTTGAAAAAATTGAGTAAACTTTTTTGTTTTTGGGAGGATAATTTAGCGTTAGCTAAATTTCAATGCCCGACCGACACTCCGCTAAACCACAATTTACCCCAACTTTTGATAAAGAACCTGAAAAAACTTTAATAATAACCGCAAAAAACCGCTTGATGCATAAAACACCAAGCGGTTAAATATTTTTTATTTAAAATCAGCCGTTAAAAGAATAGTTTGGAGCTTCCTTTGTAATCTGAATGTCATGTGGGTGGCTTTCACGAAGACCTGCACCTGAAATTCTTACAAACTGTGCTTTCTGATGAAGGTCAGAAATAGTTGCACAACCTGTGTAACCCATACCGGACTTAAGACCGCCCATAAGCTGATAAATTGTGTCGCCGAGAGTTCCCTTGTAAGGTACTCTGCCTTCAACACCTTCCGGAACAAACTTGTTGTTGCTTGCCTGGAAGTATCTGTCGGAGCTGCCTTTGCCCATAGCGCCAAGGCTACCCATACCACGGTAAACCTTGAACTGTCTGCCCTGATAAATCTCTTTTTCTCCCGGGCTTTCTTCGCAGCCTGCAACAAGTGAGCCGACCATAACTACGCTGCCGCCTGCCGCAAGAGCCTTAACTATATCACCGCTGTACTTGATACCGCCGTCTGCAATAACCGGTACACCGTACTTAGATGCCTCACAAGCCGCATCGTAAATTGCTGTAATCTGCGGTACGCCGATACCTGCAACAATTCTTGTTGTACAGATAGAACCCGGACCGATACCAACCTTTACTGTGTCTGCGCCTGCCTCAATAAGAGCCTTGGCAGCCTCTGCTGTAGCAATGTTTCCGGCAACGAGCGGAACATTAGGATAAGCCTTTTTAACTTTGGCAACTGTTTTTATAATGTTTGAGTTGTGACCGTGAGCAGAGTCGAGGAAGAGTACATCTACCTGTGACTCAACAAGAGCGGCAACTCTGTCGAGAACATCTGCTGTAGCGCCGATAGCCGCACCGCAGAGGAGTCTGCCTTTGTCATCACGGGCTGAATTAGGATACTGAACCGACTTTTCAATATCTTTAATTGTAATAAGTCCCTTAAGGCTGCCGTCAGAGCCTACAAGCGGGAGCTTTTCAATTCTGTGTTTACGGAGAATTTCCTGTGCCTGCTTTAATGTTGTGCCTACAGGAGCGGTAACAAGGCTTTCGTAAGTCATAACGTTTGCGATAGGCTGGTTAAAGTCAGCGCCGGTCATAAAGCGAAGGTCACGGTTTGTGATAATACCTACAAGTTTGCCGTCACGGCAGATCGGAACACCGGAAATTTTATATTTGCCCATAAGGTCGTTAGCGTCACGGACTGTATTTTCAGGAGAAAGGAAGAACGGATTTACAATAACACCGTTTTCACTTCTCTTAACACGGTCAACCTGGTCAGCCTGCTTTTCAATGCTCATATTCTTATGAATAGCACCGATACCGCCCTCTCTGGCAATAGCAATAGCCATTGCGGTTTCGGTTACAGTGTCCATTGCAGCAGTAACAACAGGAGTGTTAAGCTTAATATTTTTTGTAAGATTTGATGAAATATCAACATTCTTAGGTTCTACATCAGACTCACCGGGGATGAGAAGAACATCATCAAAGGTAAGACCTTCTTTGCCGAATTTCTGATTGTAATCTGTATTCAACATAAACTATCCTCCATTTTCCTTTTCTCATACATAATTGTTTATTATTAAATTTTATTATATCAAATAATTCACTCAAGTGCAACAGATAATTTGCAGTTTTTAAAATTTTTATAACGAATTTTCTGAGCCTGTAAAGAAGACGGCATTTTGTGAATAATATAAAATGTTTATAAAGTATTATTGTGTATTCGGCAATTGTACTTCGTTGTTTTCAATAGTATTTTAATGTTTTAATATGCAAAATGACAAAAATATTTTGCTTTTTAAGATGTATAAAAAACGCTTTTTATAAACTTTATTACAACATCAAAAAATCCTTGCTTTAAAAACTTATGCGTATTATAATATAGGATAGTTATTTGGCTTATGATTTACGAAAGGACAGATTTTATGCCTTTTATAGATGTTAAAACTAATGTGACTTTCTCAAAGGAGAAAGCAGACGAACTTATGAAAGAGCTTTCCGGTTCGCTTAAGGCAATCGGCAAGAGCGAGGCGTATGTTATGTGCGCCGTTAATGACGGATTAAAAATGAGTTTTCAGGGCAGCAGTGACGAGCCTGCGGCAATAGTTGAAGTAAAACTTCTGGGCAAGGGTACAAAAGACGGCTATGCCAAAGTTACCGAGAATATCTGCAATATTATGCAGACAAACGGCATTGCGGGCAAGCGTTGCTATGTTAAGTACGATGAAGTAGAGCATTGGGGTATGGACAGCTTTATGTTCTGAAAACAGACTGTTATTTACCGAATAATTATCTATATATTTTACGGGAGAAAGAGTTATTATGAGAATTGTTGTTCTTGCAGGCGGATTAAGTACAGAGCGTGACGTATCAATATCTTCGGGTATCAAGGTAGCGTCTGCTTTGCGTGAAAAAGGTAACGAAGTAGTTTTGCTTGATGTATTTATGGGTTACGAAGAGAATTTCTGCGACATTGACGCACTCTTCAAGCACAATTACAGCTTTACGGACAGCCTCGGTGTCGGCACGGAAATTCCCGACATTAAGACAGTCAAGGAGAACCGCCTTGATAAATCATCAAAATTTATCGGTATGAATGTTATTGAAATCTGCGCCGAGGCAGATATTACATATCTTGCTCTTCACGGCGGTGAGGGCGAGAACGGTCAGATTCAGGCTACACTTGACCTTTTCGGCATCAAATACACGGGTTCGGGTTATCTCGGCTCTGCGCTTGCTATGAATAAGGCGCTTACAAAGAGCGTACTTATTCAGAACAGAGTTACAACCCCTGCGGGCAGAGTTTACAAGTCAGCCCAAGACGCAGAGGATTGGAGTTACTATCCTTGCGTTGTAAAGCCGTGTTCGGGCGGTTCAAGCGTAGGCATTACAAAGGCAGAAAACAGAGCGGAGTATTTAGAGTCTGTAAAAGAGGCTTTCAAATATGAAAAAGAAATCGTAGTTGAGCAGTTCATAGAGGGCAGAGAGTTCTCCGTAGGCGTTATCGGCGGCAGAGCATTGCCTCCGATTGAGATTATTCCTAAGACAGGTTTCTACGATTATGTGGCAAAGTATCAGGCAGGCGCAACAGACGAAATTTGCCCTGCTGACATTACTGCAAGCGAGGACGATGTTCTTCGTAAAGCTGCCGAGGCTGCGTTTAAGGCTCTCAACTTGCAGAGCTATGCAAGAATTGACTTTATTCTTGATAAAGTATCGGGCGAGGCTTATTGTCTTGAGGCAAACTCACTTCCCGGTATGACTCCGACAAGCTTGCTCCCACAGGAGGCAGCGGCAGAGGGTATTGACTATCCGTCACTTTGCGAAAAAATCATTGAAGTTTCTCTTGAGAAATACAATTAATAAAACAGAGGTGTTTTGCTGTGAACGAGGCTGTACTTCTTTATAATTATAAAGGCGACAGACTGAAAGCCGTAAGAAATACGCTTTTGTCTATGAAAATACCTGTAAAAATAGCCACTAAAAAAGACTTTTCAAAGCCTATCGGGGCATTGTTTGGCTTAAAGGATATTGAGCCGTTAAGCGATGATTTTCCGAGTTTTGACGATGAGCTTATGGTTATCAAGGATTTTCCGCAGCTTACATTTAATATTATGCTGAAAAAACTCGAAAACTACGGCATAAAGAAAATGCCCCTCATTTGCGCCCTCACTCCCGACAACAGCCGTTGGAGCGGAAACAGACTTTATCAAAAACTCAGCGAGGACCATTTAAAAGACAATAACCTTAAGGTTAAATTATAATTTACGGTTTTGCAGAGCGGTATTTAACAAAATACTGCTCTGCTTTTGTTTTGCAAAAAATATATCTTGATAAGCTATTTGTTTTTTGGTATTATATAATGTAATATAAAAATTAGTGAGTGATTGTATGTATATAAAAACAAAGCCTTTTGTGAAATGGGCCGGCGGAAAAAGTCAACTAATTAGCGAAATACGAAAAAAATATCCTAAAAATATAAAGTGCTATTGTGAACCGTTTGTTGGTGGAGGCGCAGTATTATTCGATATATTAGCTAATTATAAACCTGAAAAAGTTTTAATTAATGATATTAACAAAGAATTAATTATTACCTATTATCAATTGCAAAATAATGTTGATAATCTTATTAAAAAATTGTTTGCGTTACAAAATGAATTTATCAGTGCAGATTTAGAACAAAGGAAAATTATATACAATAACAATAGAAAATTATACAATTCACTAAAAAATAAATCTTGTGAAAATAATGAATTAGAAATTGCTTCTTTATTTATATTTTTAAATAAAACTTGTTTTAACGGATTATATAGAGTAAACAAAAACGGAGATTTTAATGTACCTATGGGTTCGTATAAAAATCCTTTGATTTGTGATGAATTTAATTTGAAAAAAAGCAGCAGCCTTTTGAAGAATGTAAAAATAATATGCGGTGATTACAGTAGATGTATTGATTATATAAATGATGAAACTTTTGTTTATATAGACCCTCCATATCGCCCATTAACACAAACATCATCATTTACTTCGTATTCAGCTAAGGTATTTGATGATAAAGAACAAATAAGATTAGCTGATTTTATTAATATTATTTCTCGAAAAGGGGCTATTGTAGTAGCAAGTAATTCTGACCCGCAAAATGCAGATGAAAATGATATGTTTTTTGATAATTTATATAGAAATTACAGTATAAAGAGAATACAGGCTAAGCGTGCGATTAACAGCAAAAGCGAGGGCAGAGGAAATGTTAGCGAGTTGTTGATAAGTAATTTTTAGGTGAGGTTAAATTATGAAAAGAAATTTTGATGAATGGCTTTCTGAATTTCGTGGAAGTATTGCAAATTATGAATATTATATAGATTTTAATAAAATTTATAGCAATATAAATAAGATTAAAGTTGAATTAAATATTTTAAATAGCTTGATAGGTTCCCAAAATATAGAAGAAGAATTTGAAAGTATCCTTTTAAAATATCCAGAAACATTAAAATGTATTCCTCTTTTACTTGCGGTAAGAGCAAGTGAAATATATGCTGTAGACAGCGAGGGTGAATATAAATATAATTTTAAAAATCAAAATTACAGTATTGAACAATATAAAATTTTTATGAGAAAAACAGGTTTATTTGACTTGTTGCAAAATCATATAATAAATAATCTTGTAGATTACGCTACAGGTGTAGAAACAGGTCTTGACTCTAACGGTAGAAAAAATCGTGGCGGACACTTGATGGAAAATTTAGTGGAGAGCTTTATACAAAAAGCCGGTTATAAGAAAAATGAAACCTATTTCAAAGAAATGTATATTCACGCAATAACCGATAAATGGGGAATAGATCTTTCTGCAATTTCTAATAGCGGTAAATCTGAAAAAAGGTTTGATTTTGTAATAAAAACTTCAAATAGAATTTACGGAATTGAAACAAACTTTTATGCAAGCGGTGGTTCAAAACTCAACGAAACAGCAAGAAGTTATAAGCAGATTGCACAAGAGGTTGACACCATAGACGGATTTACTTTTATTTGGTTTACAGACGGTTCCGGTTGGAAAAGTGCAAGACATAATTTAGAAGAAACCTTTGATGTTATGGAAACAATATTTAATATAAAAGATTTGGAGAATGGAATATTATCGCAGTTATCTTGATAGTAAAATCAGTGAGGTAGCTTTGTTATGAAAAAAAAGAAAATAAAGAAATGGGAGCCTGAAGATTTTGAGTTAGAAATGACCACTCATTGGTCTTTCCCTAAGCGTGGCGATTGGGCAACACACGATGCAAAGTGGCGAGGTAATTGGTCACCATATATACCAAGAAATATAATTTTAAGATATTCACAAGAAAATGATATGATACTCGATCAATTTGCAGGCGGTGGTACAACACTCGTTGAGGCAAAATTATTAAATAGGGATATAATTGGTGTTGACTGTAATGATATTGCTCTTGAGCGATGCGAGGAAAAAACGAATTTTGAATATGAAAAAGCAAAAGGAAAAGTGTATATAAGAAAAGGCGATGCTCGAAATTTGGACTTTGTTGATGACGAAAGCATAGATTTAATATGCACACACCCACCATATGCTAACATTATTAAGTACAGTGACGGGTTGGAAGATGATTTGTCGCAACTAAAAGTAAAAGATTTTTTGGAACAAATGAAACCTGTTGCAAAAGAATGTTACAGAGTATTAAAAAGAGAAAAATTTTGTGCAATTCTTATGGGAGATACAAGACAAAAAGGGCATATGATTCCGATGAGTTTTGAAGTTATGAAAATATTTCAGGATGCAGGTTTTACTTTAAAAGAACTCATAATCAAAGAACAGCATAATTGCAGAGCAACGGGCTATTGGAAAACAAACAGTGTAAAATATAACTTTTTACTCATTGCACACGAATATCTTTTTGTATTTCATAAAATTTGATTTAATAAAAAGTCAGCGAGGACCATTTAAAAGACAATAACCTTAAGGTTAAATTATAATTTACGGTTTTGCAGAGCGGTATCGGTATAAATATCGCCCTGCTTTTGTTTTTGCTTTTTTAAGTGACGGGTGAATGATTTGGCAAAGTAACAATTGGGTGACAAGGCTGTCTTCTTTTATTGTAAAAATTTGTCTTAAACAGTGCATTAAAAACCTAAATTTTAATATCTTTTCCCGTAATGTAAAAATTATGGAATTTTTACGGATATTTTGTAGGAATTAGCAAATTTATCTTACCTTTTTTACTTGATTTATTTTGGTTTTTGTATTACTATAATAGATGTATGATTTTTTAAAAAGAAAAGGGGATTACTATGAAAAAAGTTATTTCATTGGCACTTGCCGCTGTAATTTGTTCAGCATCAATGCTCCTTGCCGCTTGCGGTGGTAGCACAACAAAGAAAATTGCTACAGTTGATGACCTTGAGGGCGCAAAAATCGGCGTTCAGCTTGGCACAACAGGCGATATTTACGCAAGTGATTACGAGGAAAAGGGTTCAACAGTAGAACGCTTTAACAAGGGTGCAGACGCTGTTCTCGCTCTTACACAGGGCAAGATTGACTGCGTTATCATTGACAGCGAGCCTGCTAAGGCTTTTGTTGCCGCTAATGACGGTCTTAAGATTCTTGACGAACCGTTTGCGGAAGAAGAATATGCAATCTGCGTAGCTAAGGACAATACAGACCTCCTCGGCAAAATCAACACAGCTCTTGCAGAGCTCAAAGCTGACGGTACAACAGAGTCAATCGAAAAGAACTTCATCGGCGATGATACAAAGGGAAAAACACCTTATGTAACTCCTGCAGGAACAGATTATCCGAACGGCGAGCTTCATATGGCAACAAACGCTTTCTTTGAGCCTTACGAGTATTATGACGGCGACACAGTAGTAGGTATTGACGCATCTATGGCACAGGCTATCTGCGACAAACTCGGATACAAGCTTGTTATTGACGATATGGACTTTGATTCTATCATAACATCTGTTCAGACAGGCAAGGCTGATTTCGGTATGGCAGGTATGACAGTAACAGATGAAAGATTACAGTCAATCAACTTCTCTGACAGCTATACAACAGCTACTCAGGTAATTATAGTTAAAGAATAATTAAAGATTTTTCCGGAAAGGCAGCATAAAAGCTGCTTTTCTGATATATAAAGGAATTTAACATATGGATAAGTTTTTTCAAGAAATAGCTGCAAGCTTTCAGAGAACTTTTATTAATGACGACCGTTGGATGCAGTTTTTAAGAGGTCTTGGAGTAACGATTGAAATCACAGTCGTTGCTGCCGTTATAGGTATTATCCTCGGTTTTTTAATCGCAATGGTTCGTTCGACTTACGACAAGAACCTTGTCGGTAAAAAATGCAGAAAGCCGAGTGATTATTTACTCAAGTTTTTAAATGTTCTCTGCAATATCTATATTACTGTAATCAGAGGTACTCCTGTTGTAATTCAGCTTATGATTATGTATTACATCATATTTTCATCGTCAAGAAACGGAATTATCGCAGCGGTACTCGCATTCGGTATCAATTCAGGCGCATATGTAGCCGAAATTGTGCGTTCGGGTATTATGTCAATCGACAAAGGTCAGTTTGAGGCAAGCCGTTCGCTCGGATTTAATTACAGCAGCACAATGCTCCATGTAATTCTTCCGCAGGCTTTCAAAAATGTTTTGCCTGCACTCGGCAACGAGTTTATTGTGCTTGTAAAGGAAACTTCAGTTGCCGGTTATGTTGCACTCCAGGATCTTACTTATGTGGGCAATCTTATTCGTTCAAGAACTTACGAGGCATTTTTCCCGCTTATTTCGGTTGCGGCAATCTACCTTGTTATAGTATTGATTCTGACATACTTCCTCAAAAAACTTGAAAGGAGGTTGCGCAGCAGTGACCACTAACAATGATATTTTAATTAAGGTCGAGGGACTGAAAAAGTATTTTGGCAATAACGAAGTGCTCAAGGGCATTAATGCCGAAATTCACAAGGGCGATGTAATGGTGGTTATCGGTGCGTCGGGTTCGGGTAAATCAACTTTTTTGCGTTGCCTTAACCTGCTTGAAGAGCCGACAGACGGAAAAATCATTTTTGACGGCATTGATATTAACGACAGAAATGTAGATATAAACCTCCACCGCAGAAAAATGGGTATGGTGTTTCAGCAGTTTAACCTTTTCCCTCATATGACAGTGCTTAAGAATATGATTCTCGGCCCTGTAAAACTTCTTAAAAAGAGTAAGGAAGAGGCTACCAAAGAGGCAATGGAGCTGCTTGAAAGAGTAGGGCTTGCAGACAGAGCAAATGACTATCCGTCACAGCTTTCGGGCGGTCAAAAACAGCGTGTGGCAATTGTCCGTGCGCTTTGTATGAATCCGGAAGTAATGCTTTTTGACGAGCCTACTTCCGCACTTGACCCCGAAATGGTAGGCGAAGTTCTTGAAGTAATGAAAAGGCTTGCAAAAGACGGAATGACAATGGTAGTTGTAACTCACGAAATGGGTTTTGCCCGTGAAGTAGGTACAAATGTTGTATTCGTTGATAAGGGCGTAATCGTAGAGCAAGCGCCGCCGCAGGAATTCTTTACAAACCCTAAGAATGACAGATTAAAGGAATTTTTGTCAAAGGTTTTTTAATTAAATAAACAATATGACAGTCTGATAAACAGTGCGTTTGTCAGACTGTTTTTTTGTGCGATTTTTAACGGTTGCTAAACAATTATAAAAGTTTAAGGCTTGACCTAAACTTTTAAATTATTTTGCTTAACCCGCCTGCTATACCATAATTTCCTCCAATTCTTAATTCCAATTCTTAATAAAGAACCGTTTATAAAATATTTTCGAGATTTACTTACATTTACAATTTTTAAAAATCAAAATAATTTGCAAGCAATTGCTTGCATTTGCTGTCATAAGTGAATATAATATAGTTAAAGGAGCGTGATTTATATGGCAAATACTTCAGCAGTTTATGCCCGTATTGATACAGGCTTGAAAGAAAATGCGGAAAATATACTTGCACAGCTTGGTATTACTCCGTCAAGTGCAATTCAGATGCTTTACAGTCAGATTGTACTTACAAGAAGTCTACCCTTAAATCTTCAACTTCCTGTGGTTAAACCGCCTGCTATCGGTTCAATGACTCAATCTGAATTAAATGCCGAATTAATAAAGGGTGAAGAATCTATAAAAGCAGGAAAAACCTATACGGCAGATGAGGTGGACGCTGAACTTGCAAAGGAATTCGGTATATGAATAAGTTATATTCGGTTGTGTACTCTCCGAAAGTAAAGGAATGCGCAAAGTTACAGTTGACAAATTCATTGCTTTTTATACGGTAGACACCCGCAGTTTGACCGTTACGGTTATCCGTATTTTTTACGGAGGGCAGGACATTGCAAATATTGCAGGTGATTTTGAAAACTTATAAATTGCGATTATCAGCTGTTGATAAAATCTCAACACCTTTTTACCTCAAAATCGGCATTGATATTTCTTTACACGCTGTCGGGTGTTGCATTTTAGGACAAAAATAATCTCCACAGGATTTATTTTCCTGTGGAGAATTTTATTTGCCTAAAAATCAAAATTTCTGAAAAATTTTTGCTTTTTTAGAAAAAAGCCCTTGACAACCTCCCTTTGGTAGCGTAAAATAGTACAATGTACCATAATGGGGTTATGTACCGACACAGTCGGACAAATCGTCAAAAAAATTTATCTTACAGGGGGATATTATCACAAAATCTCCAAAGTGTCAAGAGGTTTTTTTGACAGGGGCATTGCCCTCAAATTTATTAAGGAGTGATACGCCTATGGTTAATGTCAAACCCGTTAAGCTCGGCAATCGTGAACGAATGAGCTTTGGCAAAATCAATGAAGTTATTGATATGCCTAACCTTATTGATGTCCAGAAGCAGTCTTATCAGTGGTTCCTTGACGAAGGTCTTAAAGAAGTATTTAAGGATGTGTCGGGAATTACCGATTATCAAAATAATCTTGTGCTTGATTTTATTGATTACTCTATTGATGTTGATCACCCGAATTACAGCATTGTAGAATGTAAGTCAAGAGATGCTACATTCTCTGCCGCTTTGCGTGTTACAGCAAGACTTTTAAACAGAGCTACAGGTGAGATTAAAGAGAGCAATGTGTTTATGGGCGATTTTCCGCTTATGACACCGAGCGGCACATTCATCATCAACGGTGCTGAGCGTGTTATTGTATCTCAGCTTGTAAGAAGCCCGGGCGTTTATTATAAGATGGACCACGATAAAACAGGTAAAGAGCTTTACAGCGCTACCGTTATTCCTAACCGTGGTGCATGGCTTGAGTACGAAACAGACATCAACGATGTTTTCTATGTTCGTATCGATAAAAACCGTAAGCTTCCTGTTACAGCGTTTATCAGATCTTTAGGTCTTGGCACAGACGCTGAAATTCTCGACTTCTTCGGCGACGACGAGAGAATGAGAGCTACTATTGAAAAAGACCAGACAAGCAGTGTTGAAGAAGGTCTTATCGAAGTTTACAGAAAGCTCCGTCCGTCAGAGCCTCCTACAGTAGACAGCTCTCAACAGCATATCAATAATCTTTTCTTTGACCCCGGCAGATATGATATGTCAAGAGTCGGCAGATACAAGTACAACAAAAAACTCGGCATTGCCGACAGACTTGAAGGCCAGGTTATTGCAGAGCCTATCTCTAACCCACGCACAGGCGAGGTTATGGCTTTCAGAGATGAGAAAATTACTAAAGAAAAGGCTTTAGAAATCGAAAATGCCGGCGTTCAGATTGCTTATGTAAAAGCACAGGACGAAAAAATCGTTAAAGTTATTTCTAACGGTATGGTTGACATCAAGGCTTATGTTGACTTTGATGCAGAGGCTGAATGCGGAATCCGTGAGAATGTTCGTTTTGATGTTCTTTGCGAAATTCTTGACGCAGCACAGAACGAGGAAGAGCTTAAGGAAATGCTCACAGACAGAGCAGACGAGCTTACTCCTAACCATATCACAAAAGATGATATTTTTGCTACAATCAACTACCTTAACTGCGTGGCTCACGGTGTCGGCAGAACAGACGATATCGACCACCTCGGCAACAGAAGAATCCGTTGCGTAGGCGAGCTTTTACAGAACCAGGTAAGAATCGGTTTCTCAAGACTTGACAGAGTTGTAAGAGAAAGAATGGCTACACAGTCACAGGATATGGACTCGCTTTCTCCTAACTCACTTATCAATATTCGTCCGGTAACTGCCGCAATCAGAGAGTTCTTCGGTTCTTCTCCGCTTTCACAGTTCATGGACCAGACAAACCCACTCGCTGAGCTTACTCACAAGCGTCGTTTGTCAGCACTCGGCCCGGGCGGCCTTTCAAGAGATCGTGCAGGCTTTGAAGTTCGAGATGTACACTACACCCACTACGGCAGAATGTGTCCTATCGAAACTCCTGAAGGACCTAACATCGGTCTTATTTCATACCTTACATCATTTGCAAGAATCAACAAGTACGGCTTTATCGAATCACCGTACCGTAAGATTAATAAAGAAACAGGCGTTGTTACAAACGAAGTTGTTTATATGACAGCCGATGTTGAAGATAACTACACCGTAGCACAGGCGAATGAGCCGCTTGACGAGAACGGCAGATTTGTTCATACCAGAGTTGTCGGCAGAAGAAGAGATGAATTCGTAGATCTTCCTGCAGACGAGTTTGACTTTATGGACGTATCGCCTAAGCAGGTACTTTCGGTTGCTACAGCTATGATTCCGTTCCTCGAAAACGATGACGCAAACCGTGCTCTTATGGGTGCGAACATGCAGCGTCAGGCAGTGCCGCTCCTCAGAACAGAAGCACCTATCGTAGGTACAGGTATGGAGTACAAGGCAGGTACAGACTCAGGCGTATGTATTCTTGCGGAAGAGGACGGCGTTGTATTAAGCGTTGACGCCCGCAACATTCGTGTACAGTACGATTCGGGCAGAATTCAGGACTTTGAGGTTATCAAGTTCTTGCGTTCTAACCAGGGTACATGTATCAACCAGCGTCCTATTGTTGAAAGAGGACAGAGAGTTAAGAAGGGAGAGGTTCTTGCTGACGGCCCTGCAACAGACCATGGTGAAGTTGCTATCGGTAAGAACGCACTCATCGGCTTTATGACCTGGGAAGGTTATAACTACGAGGATGCGGTTCTCCTTAACGAAAAAATCGTAAGAGATGATGTTTATACATCTATTCATATTGAGGAATACGATACAGAGGCAAGAGATACAAAGCTCGGCCCTGAAGAAATTACAAGAGATATTCCAAATGTCGGCGAAGATATGCTCAAGTACCTTGATGAAGACGGTATTGTTCAGGTAGGTGCAGAGGTTCACGCAGGCGATATTCTTGTAGGTAAGGTTACACCAAAGGGTGAAACCGAGCTTACTGCCGAAGAAAGACTTTTGAGAGCTATCTTTGGCGAAAAGGCAAGAGAAGTAAGAGATACTTCACTCAGAGTACCTCACGGTGAGAGCGGTACAGTTGTAGATGTTAAGGTATTTACAAGAGCCGACAGCCGTAACGAACTCCAGCCGGGTGTAAATAAGGTGGTCAGAGTTTATCTTGCATTAAAGCGTAAAATCAGCGTTGGCGACAAGATGGCGGGTCGTCACGGTAATAAGGGTGTCGTTTCAAGAATTCTTCCTGTAGAGGATATGCCATTCCTTCCTGACGGCACACCGCTTGACATCGTACTTAACCCGTTGGGCGTACCTTCTCGTATGAACATCGGTCAGGTGCTCGAGGTTCACCTCGGCTATGCGGCTAAGGCACTTGGCTGGAAGATTATGACACCTGTATTTGACGGCGCTCACGAAGGCGATATTTTCCAGGCACTTAAAGATGCAGGTTACAGCGAGGACGGTAAGACATGGCTTATCGACGGCAGAACAGGCGAGCGTTTTGACAACCCTGTAACCGTCGGCTATATGTATTACCTTAAGCTCCATCACCTTGTTGACGAGAAGATTCACGCAAGAAGTACAGGTCCTTACTCACTCGTTACACAGCAGCCTCTCGGCGGTAAAGCACAGTTCGGCGGTCAGCGTTTCGGTGAGATGGAAGTTTGGGCACTTGAGGCTTACGGTGCGGCCTATACACTTCAGGAAATTCTTACCGTTAAGTCTGACGATGTTATCGGCAGAGTTAAGACTTATGAGGCAATCGTTAAGGGTCAGAACATTCCTGCACCGGGTATCCCTGAATCATTCAGAGTTCTTATTAAAGAGCTGCAGTCACTTGCTCTTGATGTTCGTGTTCTTGACGCACAGGGCGAGGAAATTGACATTAAGCAGAAGTTTGATGAGGACGAAGACATTACAGATGCAGCTACAACCGAGTTCAACGAGGAGAGCGTAATGACCGAGTCAATGGACGGTTACAACCTCGATGAAGAAGGCGAAGAGGGCAATATGTTTGACGATTCGGGTCTTGCAGCAGATGACGATGACAGCGACTACTTCGACTTTGACGACTTAAACAAGAATGATATGTAAGGAGGAAGTATAAAAATGATAGATAATAACGCATTTGATTCAATTAAAATCGGACTTGCTTCCCCTGAGCAAATTAGAGCCTGGTCTTACGGCGAGGTTAAAAAGCCCGAAACAATCAACTACCGTACATTAAAACCTGAGCGTGACGGCTTGTTCTGCGAGCGTATTTTCGGACCTACAAAGGACTGGGAGTGCCACTGCGGTAAATACAAGAGAATCCGTTTTAAGGGTAAAATTTGTGACCGTTGCGGTGTTGAGGTTACAAGAGCAAAAGTAAGAAGAGAGAGAATGGGTCACATTGAGCTTGCCGCTCCTGTTTCTCATATCTGGTACTTCAAGGGTATTCCTTCAAGAATTTCTCTTATGCTCGATATTTCTCCGAGAACACTTGAAAATGTTCTTTATTTCTCAAGATATATTGTTACAGATCCCGGCAACTGCCGTGATCTTGAAAAAAATCAGTGCCTGAGCGAAAAAGAGTACGCTGAAATGCGTGAAAAGTATGACAACGACTTTGAGGCAGGTATGGGTGCAGAGTCTATTAAGAAGTTACTCAAGGAAATTGACCTTGAGCAGCTCTCTGCACAGCTTAAAGAAGAGCTTGAAACAGCATCGGGTCAGAAGAGAGTTCGTATTCTCAAGCGCCTTGATGTTGTTGAGAGTTTCCGCCTTTCGGGCAACCGCCCCGAATGGATGATTATGGATGTTATTCCTGTAATTCCGCCTGATATCCGCCCTATGGTTCAGCTTGACGGCGGCAGATTTGCTACTTCTGACCTTAACGACCTTTACAGAAGAGTTATTAACAGAAACAACCGTCTTAAAAAGCTCCTTGAGCTTAACGCTCCTGAAATCATCATCAGAAACGAGAAGAGAATGCTGCAGGAATCTGTAGACGCTCTCATTGACAACGGCAGAAGAGGCAGACCTGTTACAGGCCCTAACAACCGTCCGCTCAAGTCACTTTCCGATATGCTTAAAGGTAAGCAGGGTAGATTCCGTCAGAACCTCCTCGGTAAGCGTGTTGACTATTCGGGTCGTTCGGTTATCGTTGTAGGCCCTGAGCTTAAGATGTACCAGTGCGGTCTTCCTAAGGAAATGGCTATCGAGCTTTTCAAACCGTTTGTTATGAAACGCCTTGTAGAAACTAAGGCTGTTATCAATATTAAGGCTGCAAGAAAAGCAGTTGAGCGTGCAAAGGACGAGGTTTGGGATGCACTTGAAGTTGTAATCAAGGGTCACCCTGTTCTTCTCAACCGTGCGCCTACACTTCACAGACTCGGTATTCAGGCATTTGAGCCTGTACTTGTTGAGGGCAGAGCACTTAAGCTTCACCCGCTTGCTTGTACAGCGTACAATGCCGACTTTGACGGTGACCAGATGGCTGTCCATGTACCGCTTTCCGCAGAGGCACAGGCAGAGGCAAGATTCCTTATGCTTGCAGCCGGCAACCTCCTTAAACCGTCAGACGGTCAGCCTGTAACAGTTCCTACACAGGATATGATCCTCGGTTCGTACTACCTTACACTTGATAAGGACGGCGAGCGTGGCGAGGGCAAGGTGTTCCGTGATGTTGATGAAGCTATGATGGCCTATCAGACCGGTGTTATCCAGCTTCACTCAAAGATTAAGGTAAGATACGAAAAGGTAATTGACGGCGTTAAGTATTCCGACCTTGTTGACACAACAATCGGTAAGATTATCTTTAACAACCCGATTCCGCAGAACCTTGGTTTTGTTGACAGAAGCAAGCCTGAAAACCGCTTTAAACTTGAGGTTGACTTCCTTGTAGGTAAGTCTAAACTTAAGAAGATTATTGATAAATGTATTAAGATAAACGGCACAGAGATTACAAGCCATGTTCTTGACCACATCAAGGCACAGGGCTATAAATACTCAACAAGAGGCGCTATTACTGTTGCCGTATGTGACGCCGTTATTCCTCCTGCCAAGAAAGAAATCATCAAAAAGGCAGAGGCTGATGTCGATGCAGTTCGTGAGGACTATATGATGGGTCTTCGTTCCGATGAGGAGCGTTACGAGGAAGTTCTTAAGATTTGGGAGAAGGCTACAAACGATGTAACCGATGCCCTCCAGAAGAACCTTGACCGCTACAACCCAATCTTCATGATGGCCGATTCAGGTGCCCGTGGTAGTATGAGCCAGATTCGTCAGCTTGCAGGTATGCGTGGTCTTATTGCCAATACATCAGGTAAAACAATCGAAATTCCTATCAAGGCTAACTACCGTGAAGGCCTTAACATTATGGAATACTTTATTTCATCCCGAGGCGCTCGTAAAGGTCTTACAGATACAGCGCTCAGAACAGCCGACTCAGGTTACCTTACCCGTCGTCTTGTTGATGTATCACAGGAAGTTATCATTCGTGAGGACGACTGCGGTACAACAGACGGTCTTGAAATTTTCGACATCAAGGCAGGCGAAAACAATGTTATCGAGGGACTTCACGAAAGACTTATCGGCAGATACCTCGTTGACGATTTCTGCGATTCAAACGGCAACACCCTTGTTTCTAAGGATGTAATGATGGGCGACAAAGAGGCTGACATTATCGTAAACAGCGGCGTTGAAAGAATTAAGATTCGTTCCGTACTTTCTTGTCGTGCTAAGCACGGTGCTTGTAAGAAGTGCTACGGTTCTAACCTTGCAAACCGCCAGCCTGTAACAGTCGGTGAGGCAGTAGGTATTATCGCCGCACAGTCAATCGGTGAGCCGGGTACACAGCTTACAATGAGAACATTCCATACCGGCGGTGTTGCATCGGCAGAAGATATCACACAGGGTCTTCCAAGAGTTGAAGAGTTGTTCGAGGCCCGTAAACCAAAGAGCCTTGCAATCATCAGTGAAATTGACGGTGAAGTTAGATTTGAAGAAATCAAAAATGCTCGTCACGCTATTGTATTCAACCACGAAACAGGCGAAGAAAAGCAGTACCTTATTCCTTTCGGCTTTAGAGTTAAGGTTCAGGAAGGTCAGATTATCAAGAAAGGTGACAAAATCACCGACGGTGCTGTTAATCCGCACGATATTCTTGCAATTCTCGGTTCAGAAGCAGTAATGAACTACCTTATTTCAGAGGTACAGAGTACCTACCGTTTACAGGGTGTTGAAATCAACGATAAGCACATTGAGGTTATCGTTCGTCAGATGATGAGAAAGGTAAGAGTTGAGGACGCAGGCGATACTAAGTTTATGTCCGGTCAGACCTACGATAAGAACGATGTTCTCTTTGAGAACGAACAGATTAAAAAGCGTATTGCTAACGGTGAAGAAAACCTCAGAGAGGCAACATTCACACAGTTGCTCCTCGGTATTACAAAGGCAGCACTCGCAACAGACAGCTTCCTTTCTGCCGCATCATTCCAGGAAACAACAAGAGTTCTTACAGATGCAGCTATTAAGGGTAAGATTGATCCGCTTATCGGTCTTAAGGAAAATGTTATTATCGGTAAGGTTATTCCTGCAGGTACAGGTATGCCAAGATATGCAGGCGTAAAGCTCGAAGAGCCGAAGACAGAGGTTGAAGATGCAGATGAAAATGCTGTTGAATCAACCGAAACTGCAGATATTTCCGAATAATTTTAACTAACATTTTGGTTTAAAAAAATTAAATGCCCGACAATGCATTCAGTCATTGTCGGGCATTTGTGCGTGTGCTTGTAGTTATTAACAATTTGTTATAAATGTGTTAAAAGATTGTCGGTTAGGTCATTAAAAAAACTGTGGTTTAACACGGTGCTTAGGTTAAATGATTAAAAAATTTAGGTCAAGCCTTTTTAAAGGCTTGCGGGTTTGGGCAGCGCCCATAAATAACAATTCTTCGGGCGCAAACAGCGTAGTTGTTTGCGTGCTAAAACTAAGGTGGTTAAAACAGGCAATAGCCATTGTAACCGGAAACGCTAAAAACACGGTCAACTCATTGCGTTGACCGTGAAAGGGAAGTGTATTTTCTTTTGTTGCTCTCGCAAAAGCTAACGCAGTTATATTCAAGCCGCCAAACAGCAGGCTGTTTGGCTATCGTTAGATTGTGTAAACGAAAAGTATTTGTGGGCTTTGCCCACACCCACAACCTTTGAAAAGGTTGACCAAACTTTTATAATTAAATGTCGAAAACCTAAATTTTTACAACATACAAAATGAATATTTATCAAATTAACAATCAATAAATATTCATTTTAATTCAAAAATATACATTTATTATACAATAAAAATCGTCCGAATTTGCAGCAAAGGTCAAACTCGGACGATATTATTTTGCTTTAGCAAAAACAATATTTTATCATTAAAATACGCTTAATCTAAATAATATTATAAGATAAAGCCAATCTTTTTCATAACTTTATTCATTGTACGACTGCTGATTTTAAGTGCAATTTCATCCGCTTTACGGTAGCACTCTTCAAGGTAAGCCTTATCCTTGATATATGATTCATAACGCTCACGAATAGGACGGAGTTCTTCTACAACTGCCTCGCCGACAGCTGCCTTAAAGTCGCCGTATCCCTTGCCCTCAAAGTCGTGCTCAATCTGCTCAAAGCTAAGACCTGTGATTGTGCTGTAAATACCCATAAGGTTATTGATTCCGTCTTTGCCCTCGCCGTAGTGAACATGAGCCTCACTGTCGGTAATCGCACGCTTGAATTTGCGCATAATTGCCTCAGGTGTATCAAGAAGATGTACGCAGCCGTTTACATTTTCGTCCGATTTACTCATCTTCTTGGTCGGGTCCTGCAAGCTCATTACTCTTGCGCCGTTCTTTGGAATAAATCCTTCAGGAATTTTGAAAACATTGCCGTAAAGACCGTTAAAACGGGTTGCAATATCTCTTGTAATCTCAATGTGCTGCTGCTGGTCTGCACCTACGGGCACTTTATCTGCCTGATAAAGCAAAATGTCGCCTGCCATAAGTGACGGATATGTAAACAAGCCTGCATTTATGTTGTCTGCGTGCTTTGCCGACTTGTCCTTAAACTGTGTCATTCTCGAAAGCTCACCGAACTGTGTGTAGCAGTCGAGCACCCATGCCATTTCTGCGTGTGTATGCACATGGCTCTGAATGAAGAAAAGGCTCTTTTCTGTATCAATTCCACAAGCAAGAATTGATGCGTATGCGTCGAGAATATTTTTTCTCATTTGAGCCGGCTCTTGTCTGACTGTAATTGTGTGTAAATCGGCAAGAGCGTAAATGCAGTTGTACTCGTCCTGCATAGTAACCCAATTGCGGATAGCACCAAGATAGTTGCCAAGTGTTATTGTGCCACTCGGCTGAATGGCACTGAATGCGATTTGTTTCTTTTCGTTTTCCATAAATATTCTCCTTTATTTCAGCTTGCTGTTTGCCAGCTCGCCGAGTATCTTAATGCCTTTTTCAAGCTGTTCGTCGGTCGGTGTTGAAAAGTTGATTCTGAAACTGTTGCACTTTTCGTTTTCGTCTGTAAGAAATGCATTGCCCGGTACTACGCATACCTTTTTGAGCACGGCTTCTTTGCAGAATGACGGCATATCAATGCTTTCGGGCAGGTCGCACCAAATAAAAAGTCCGCCGTCAATTTTATGATAAGTAATTGCGGGACTTGCGTATTTGTCGAGCAAATCCATACAGAATTGTGCTTTTTTAGTGTATAGCTTGCGTAATTTTTCAAGATGTGCGTTGAAGTCATATTTTGTAATAAACTCATCGCAAACATACTGCGACCATATATTGGTGTGAACATCACTGCCTTGCTTGCATACTACGAGTTTTTGGAAAATCTGCTTTGGCGCAATGCAGTAAGCAACACGCATACCCGGTGAAATTACCTTTGAAAACGAACCGCAGTAAATTACGATTTCGTCCTCGTCAAAGCTCTTGATGTTTGGGATAAATTCGCCGCTGTATCTTAAATCTCCGTAAGGGTTGTCCTCAAGAATAAGAACGCCGTACTTTTTTGCAAGCTCATAAACAGCCTTGCGTTTTTCAAGGCTCATTGTAACGCCCGACGGATTCTGAAAATTTGGTATTGTATAAATAAATTTTGCGTTTTTATTGTCTTTAAGCGCCTGCTCAAGGGCGGTAATGCTCATTCCGTCAGGCTCAACGGGAACGCCGACAAGTTTTGCGTTGTAACTTCTGAATGTGTTGAGCGAACCGATAAAAGACGGCGCTTCGCAAATAACAACATCACCCTCGTTTACAAGAGCCTTTGAGCATAAATCCATAACCTGCTGTGCACCTGTGGTGATTAAAATATCGTCACCCTCTCTGCCGATGTTATGTTCTTTTTTCATATATTCGGTAAGGTGTCGGCGCAGTGGAGTGTAGCCCTCGCTTACGCTGTACTGTAATACGGAAATAGGATTTTCGGCAAGAACTTTTGCGGAAATCTCTGCTATTTCCTTTGCGGGAAAGGCATCGGGGGAAGGGTTGCCCGCAGAAAGCGATACAACCTCGGGGTCTGCCGCATATTTAAAAATTTCTCTGATTGCACTTGGCTTAAGGTTAGAAACCCTGTCGGAAAATGTATATTCCATTTAAAAATCTCCTTTTTGCATTTTTAACTGATAAAGTCAAAAAGCAATATATTTTATTGTAACACGATAGGCAAAAATATTCAAGCTACCGAGAGGGAAAAGCTACAATTTATGCCGTAATTTTTTGAAAATTATGCTAAAAATACAAACAAATAATCCGCAATTTCAGTCTGTTGTAAAAATAATTAAAGAAAGTTCCGACATAATTAATGAAAATGCGGTTTAATTCCAATATCGAAAAATAAATTATTGCAATTATGTTACTATGTATATGAAATTGATTACTTATATTAAGGTTAATCAGGAGGATAATGGAATGGACAGTTCAGAAATCAAGCAGCTCCAAATCCTTGCAACAAAGGCAAGAATGGGAGCAATTCTCGGCACTTTTTGTGCTAAGTCGGGACATCCGGGCGGTAGCCTTTCGGCAGCAGATATTTTCACATATCTCTACTTTAAGGAAATGAATGTTGACCCTAAGAATCCTAAGTGGGAGGACAGAGATCGTTTTGTTCTTTCAAAGGGCCATTGTTGCCCAAGCCTTTATGCGGTTCTTGCACTTAAGGGCTATTTTGAATGGGACGAGCTTTCAAAGCTCCGTCATGTAGGCGCAATGTTACAGGGTCACCCCGATATGAAGGGCACACCCGGCATTGATATGAGCACAGGCTCACTCGGACAGGGTATTTCAGCAGCCTGCGGTATGGCACTTTCTGCAAAAATCAGCAACAAGAGCTATCGTGTATATTCTGTACTCGGTGACGGCGAGGTTGAAGAAGGTCAGGTATGGGAGGCTGCTATGTTTGCCGCTCACAATAAGCTTGACAATCTTGTGATTTTCGTTGACCAGAACGGTTTACAGATTGACGGTACAGTTGACGAAGTTGCAGGCATTGAGCCGCTCGACAAAAAGTTTGAGAGTTTTGGTTTTGAAGTGTTTAAGATAGACGGTCATGACTTCAATCAGATTGAGGACGCACTTAACAAGGCAAGAGAAGTTAAGGGCAAGCCTGTTGCTATCCTTGCAAAGACAGTAAAGGGCAAGGGCGTTTCATTTATGGAAAATCAGGTTGGCTGGCACGGCACAGCTCCTAACAAAGAGCAGTACGAGCAGGCTACAGCCGAGCTTCAGGCTGAAATTGACAGATTGGAGGGCAATTGCTAATGGCTGAATCAAAGAAAATTGCTACTCGTGAGAGCTTTGGTATGGCACTTTGCGAGCTTGCTAAGACTAACGAGGACATCGTTGTTTTTGACGCTGACCTTGCAGCGGCAACAAAGACAAGTATTTTTAAAAAGGAATTTCCCGAAAGATTTTTCGACTGCGGTATTGCCGAGGGCAATATGGTAGGCGTTGCGGCAGGTCTTGCGGCAGCAGGCAAAATTCCTGTAGCGGCATCATTTGCAATGTTTGCAACAGGCAGAGCATTTGAGCAGATCAGAAACTCGGTTGCTTATCCGCACCTTAATGTTAAGATTGCAGGTAGCCACGCAGGTATTTCTACAGGTGAAGACGGTGCAACTCACCAGTGCCTTGAGGATATCGGTATTATGCGTACAATTCCGGGTATGGTAGTTATCAACCCAGCCGACCACTACGAGATGATGGCTGCAACAAAGGCAGCTATCGAGTATGACGGTCCTGTATATATCCGTCTTGGCAGACTTGCTATTGAGAGCTTTAACGACCCTGAAACTTATACATTTGAACTTGGCAAGGGTATTACACTCCTTGACGGTGACGATGTGGCAGTTATTGCAACAGGTCTTTGTGTAAATGAGGCTCTTAAGGCTTGTAAGCAGCTTAAGGAAGAGGGCATTAACGCTCGCCTTATTAATATTCACACAATCAAGCCTATCGACAGAGAAATCATCGTTAAGGCTGCAAAAGAAACAGGCAGAATCATTACAATTGAAGAGCATAATGTAATCGGTGGTCTTGGTGACGCTGTATGTTCTGTAGTAAGTGAGGAATATCCTGTTAAGGTAACAAAGGTTGGCGTAAACGATTGCTTTGGTTACAGCGGCCCTGCTCTTGAGCTTCTCGATAAGTTTGAGCTTACAGCTCCGCATCTTGCAAAGAAAATCAAAGCAGCTGCTCAGGATAAGTAATTTAGAATTTATAATTTAATATAAAAATTACCGCTCGGCATAGTGATGTCGGGCGGTTTTTGCGTTTTGTGGTTTTTAGGGTCTTTATAAAAAGCCGGATAATTATGGTGTATCGCACGAGTTAAGCGAAATAATTAAAAATTTAGGTCAAGCCTTTTTAAAGGCTTGCGGGTTTGGGCAGCGCCCATAATTATCTTCCGATATAACAATTCTTCGGTCGCAAACAGCGACGCTGTTTGCGTGCTAAAACTAAGTTTGTTAAAACAGGCGACAGCCATTATAAACAGAAATGCTAAAAAATAGTCAACGCATTGCGTTGACTATGAAAATGAAGTTTATTTTCTTTTGTTGCTCTCGTAAAGGCTTTCGCCTATTTGTTTAAGCCGCCAAACGGCAGGCTGTTTGGCTATCGTTAAATTGCATAAACGGAAAGTATTTGTGGGCTTTGCCCACACCCACGACCTTTGAAAAGGTCGACCAAACTTTTATAATTGCCTTGACAAAGCACTTTGCTCAACCATAATTTTTACAAAGAGCAAAAACACAGCCCGATTCGTTTCTTGAATCGGGCTGTGCAGCGTTTAATTATAACAAATTATATTGCGAAGTCTGAAACCTCTTTATTATTTGCTACAGTTTTAACCTGTTCTATAAGTTTACTTGGATTTGTCTTGTAAAGGTGTCCTACGCTTATGCCGTTTACCTCTGCAAGGTATTTGTTTCCGCCTGCATCATAGAATTTAACTGTATCTGTACTGCCGTCTGTATATTTGTACTCGGCTGTAAATACCGCCTTTCCGCTTGGCTTGTCACTGCTTGTGTCGCTTTTCTTAAGTAATGTAAGGTTCTGGAAGAATGTTGAGAAGTATGATGAGTTAATCTCACTGTCACCGTACATTACAGATGTTGTGGTTGTAGTTGATTCCTCGCCGTCTTCGTTTGTTGTAGCGGTTTCCTTTGTGCCTATGTCAAAGGTATAAGTGTCGGAACCGTTGTTTACCGTAAGTGTGGAAACAGCCGTCATAAGCGGATGGAGAACATACTCTGACGAAAGTTTTTCGTAACTCATATCTACCCAAGGCAAGTTTGCGGATGCCATTGAATAAACAACTTTTCCGCCCTTTTCCATAATGTTTACATTGCCCGAGCCGTCAGGCTGTGATGCAATAAGGTTTATTGTTGTGTCCGGATACACAGCCTCAAGAGTTACATATGGATCTGCCAGTCCGAGTTCTTTGAGTTGAGCGTCGGACGGTTTTACCATTTTTACCGACTTGGCATACAAGCCTCTGATTGCACCCGATACCTTACTGCTTGCATCTTCGCTTGCGTAAGCCTTATTAGGTGAAGTGATAACTGTTGCAGCGGAGTTCTTTCCGTCGTTGTTCGGTTCAAGTACTACAGCTTGCGGGAAGTTTTTACCCGAAAGTGTAATTTTGCTGAACTGTGAATTGTCTGTATCCGATGCGGCATCATTGATTGCCTTTGAGAACATATCGGTAAGGCTGTATGAGAACGAGTCTACGGCATCGCTTGCTACAAGGTAGATTGTGTCGGATGTACCGAACTTTACATATGTTCCTGCCGATGACGGAGCATCGCCGCCTACAATGAATTTAGCCTTTGTATTGTCTGTATATGTAACAAGGACTGTTGCTTTCGGATTGTCAAAACCGCACTCCGAAGATTTTGCACCGTCAAGGCTGATTACTTTGCTGAAATCAAGTGCCGCAGCATCGTTTGCGATTGCATCGGCGTAGCCTGTCTGCAAATCAAAATCTTCAAAGCCTACAAGAGTATAAACGGTTTTTTCTGTCTTGCCGTTATCATCAACGGGAGTTTCGGACTTTATGTCGAGTGTACCCGATGTGTTTTCAACATTGATTGTTGAAATCTTTGCAGGCACATAATCAATCAAAGTACCGTAGCTGTTATTTTCAATTTCGCCCTTATCGTTTGTTTTGATGGTTGCCTGGTGCATACCGTTTCCATCAACAGATGTTGACATATCAATACCCGGGTCAATGCTGTCCATCGGGTCTGCGTTATCGCCTGATTTCGGCAGGAATATCAGCAACAGCATTACGCCTACGAGCACAACTGCTGCGGCTGCGATTATAATAAGAAGTTTAACATTCTTTTTCATTATTTGTTCCTCCTGCGTAACCACATTACAATGCCTGTTACGAGAACTGCAACAGGAACTACGATTACAAATATAACGAAGAGAGTGTTCTTTGTTGTTGCATCGGTAATTCCGAGCTCGGCATTCTGCATTGATTTACCCTCAATGGTAATACCCGCATTGTCCTTATCTGCAAGTGTGTTAATCATATTCATAAAGTAGCCTGAATTGTTAAAGCTGTTGTATGACATAATGTCAGAAGTAAACATTGAATATGAACCGAAAACAACTACCTTTGAAGATGCGTTGTCTGTATTTGACTTAACACCCTCGGCGGCAACATTAATATTTTCGCCTGTAATGCCGTTTTTGTAATTCCAAGTGTCATCTGCGTCTGTTGGGTAAATACCTGCTGATGTAGATGTTGTAAGAAGTGCATGTGAAACGCTTGAATCCGAAAGTGTAACGCTTCTTGCAAAGAGTGTTACAACAGGGATATTAGGATTTTTAAGTCCTGTTGTGTAGTAGTCGGTGTAGTCAACTGTGAATATGTACGGTGAGCTGTTGCTTACAAGGCGGTCTGTGCTTGTTTCATAAACATAGCCCGGATTTACCTGCATACCCCACTCGTTTAAAAGACTGTCAATGTTTGGAGTGTCTACATTGTTTTCTGTAGGGATAAAGATAAGGTTTCTGCCGTATTTGCCGTCATTGTCAAGCCACTTTGAAATCTTTTCGACTGTGCCTTCGTCAAGGTCAACAGACGGTGCATAAAGGATTGCAAACTTAGCGTCCTCATCAAGGTCGCCTGTAGCGAGAGAAACATCGGTTACCTGATAAGCGTTGTTCTGTAAAAGAGTTTTGATTGCCGACGAATCCTGCTCCTGGTTACCTGTAATCATATCAACTACAACTTTGTCTTCTGTAGTAACATTGAGAATAGCTGTAACAACGGCCTGCTCAACAAGTGAAGATGTTACATAGTAAGTGCCGTACTGTGAATAGTAATCCTTGTCGTATTCAAAGCAGTCGTCAATTGTAAGCACTCTGTACTGGTCGCCGCACTCGACGATCATCATATTTGAGTTTTTGCTCCAATCTGCGTCTGCATATTTCTGTGAAATAGACGGATTGCTTGAAAGGTCAATGTAATTAAGTTTGATTTTGCCGTTTGATGCGCTCTCCATTTTTTCAAGGAGTTTGTTTGCCTGAATGTAATACGCACCCGAACCCTCAAACTTTTCTTCTGTTGTAAGAACAGTGATTGTAATGTCTTTGTCAATGTGAGAAACATAGTCTATAGTGTCGTTTTCAAGTGCAAATGAAGATTCTTTGGTAAAGTCAAGAACCATATTCGGGAATCTTCCAACGAGAAGAGAAACCACTATGTTGAGAACGATAACAAGTGCGATTACAATTGCAACAATTGCCGCCGCAATTGAGCCGTGGCGGGCTTTTCTTGATTTTAAGAAATTCTTAAATCCGCCGTTTTTCTTGTCTTTCTTAGGCTTTTCGGTTTTTTCGGTCTTAGCCGCTTTATCGTCGGCTTTTTTTGTTTTAACTTCGGCAGTGTTTTCTGCCACAGTGTCTTTTTTCAATTCGCTCATTGCTCTTTACCTCCTTAGCTCCAGCGTCTTTTTTCAAGTACACGGGCGGTAAAGAACAAGAACAATCCCGTAACACTTAAAAAGAATATAATGTCTGTAAGATTAAGCATACCGTATGTAAAGTTTGTGTAGTATGTAAGAAAATCAATTTTTTTAACAATAGTTGCGATCCAGTCAACGGTGATGTTGCTTGAAAGGTTGCTTAGCATATAAATAAGAAGACCTACGCCCATACCTGCAACTGCGGAAATAATCATACTTTCTGTAAGTACAGAGATGAAAATGTCAATTGCAATAAGAGCAGAGCCTAAAAGCAAAAGTCCAAGTACGGTACAAAGCACAACCGCCCAGTCGGGAGAAGTGAAGAATGAAATTACAAGTGCATATACAACAAAGATAAGCGAGCATATTGCAAAGAGAATAAGTGCTCCGAGGAACTTGCCCATTACAATTTCAAAAAGGCTTGTAGGCGATGTAAGGAGCGCCTGGTCTGTACGCTGACGCTTTTCCTCTGAAAAGCTCTTCATTGTGATAATAGGAATTATAAAAAGAATAATAATAAACATATTTCCGAAAACATAGGAAAGGCTTGAAGTATCGTTTTCAATACAAATCATACTGAAAAATAAGCCCGAAAACAGGAAATATACCGCCATTACAACATAGGCAACGGCTGAATTAAAATAAGAAGAAAGCTCTCGCTTTAAAATTGCCACCATTATTTTTTACCTCCGACTGTGTCATAATTGCCGTTAGCAGTAAGCTTAAGGAACATTTCCTCAAGTGTTTCGTTGCCCGACTGCATATCAAGAATCGGACAGCCGATTCTTGCCATTGCGTTAAATACATCACGGCATATGTCGTGATCTTTTTCGTACTCAACCATATATTTTGCCGAGTTGCCGTTCTTTTCGGAGATTTTATTTACGCGAATAACCGCAGGAATGTTTTTGATTGCAGAGATAATATCCGAAGCGGCACCCTCGACCACAAGCGCAAGTTTTTCTTCGCCTGCGGTAGAAGACGAAAGCTCGTCTGTCTTTGCATCGGCAACTATTTTACCGTTTGAAATAACAAGAATTCTGTCGCAGGTTGCTGAAATTTCAGACAGCACATGAGAAGATAATATAATGGTATGCTTTTTGCCAAGACTTTTAATAAGTTTTCTGATTTCGATAATCTGCATAGGGTCAAGTCCGACAGTCGGCTCGTCCAGAATAAGCACGGGCGGATTGCCGAGCAAAGCCTGGGCAAAACCGACACGCTGACGATAACCTTTTGAGAGGTTTTTAATAATTCTGTCTGCCTGTTCGGTAATACGAACAAGTCGCATAACCTCTTCAATGTGTTCTTTTTTAGGAAGTTTAACCTTTTTGAGGTCAAACATAAATTCAAGATACTTTTTCACCGTCATATCAGTGTAAAGCGGTGGAATTTCGGGGAGGTAACCGATTTTTGCCTTTGCCTCTTTCGGATTTTCAAGTATTTCCTTTCCGTCAATAGTTACTGTGCCCGATGTGGAAGAAATATACCCTGTGATTATATTCATAGTGGTAGATTTTCCGGCACCGTTCGGGCCAAGAAATCCGAGGATTTCGCCCTCGCCAACAGTAAAGCTGATATTATCGACAGCTTTGATGTTGCCGTAATTTTTTGTGAGTTTTTTAACCTCAACCATGTGACTTGTTCACTCCTTAATAATAGTAAGCATATAAAAACTTTGTGTACTCCGCAAAGTCATATCGCAACAGCATATATTATACTATATAAAAACAGTTTTGTGTATATTTTTTATGAAAAATCATAGCGGCTACACAAATTTTCATTTTTCTGTCACATTTCGGAATAAAAATCGCACATTTGCAAATAACTAAAGGTAATAAAATCTTGTAAAGAGGAATTGTTATGGATTATATAAATGCATTTTGGACAGGCGGACTTATTTGCGTAATCGGTCAGATTTTAATTGACAAAACAAAACTTACTCCCGCCCGAATACTTACAGGCTTTGTGGTGGCAGGTGTGATTTTGGGCGCAGTCGGACTTTACGAACCCTTCGCCGAGTTTGCGGGCGCAGGAGCGGCAGTTCCTATCAGCGGTTTCGGCTTTTTGATGAGTCAGGGCGTAAAAGAGGGACTTGCTGCGGACGGCGCTCTCGGTATTCTCACGGGCGGACTTAAAAGTGCTGCGGCAGGTATTTCTTCGGCAATATTCTTTGGCTTGATTGCAGGTTTAATCACTAAGTCGGGCGACAAATAATATATTTTTTCAAAAAGGAATCCGATTGTTATGTCGGGTTCCTTTGCTTTTTTTGACCTTACATAAAGCACCGTATAAGCATAGTCGACTCCGCTAAATTTTACAAAGCATAAGGCATAATACACATAAACAGCTCAAACTATTTGTAAATATTGCCGTATTTATTTTTTAATTAATAAAATTATGGTAATTTTGATAATTATGTGATAATATTATTTATGACAGAAATTCAAAATAGGGCAGATTGCCCTTTAAATTAATTTTGAAAGGAGTAATCAAACCAATGAACAAGCACGGAATGCTAAAAGCGACAAGCGTTGCAATTGCACTTTGCACC
>NZ_JADNHD010000001.1:300077-308727 GCF_015553695.1 Ruminococcus sp. BSD2780120874_150323_B10 | reverse complement strand
AAAAGATGAGTTTTTCGATAAACTAAAAAACACAACGGAAACCGTCAAAACTTCGCAACCGTCACTGCATGATATAGCAGAAGAATTTGAGGCTGCCGAACATAGCAAAGACGGAGGTGTGGCAATTTTTATGTCGTCAAAAATCAGCGGAACGGCAAATACCGCACAAATGCAAAAAGTGTGCAAGCTATTTTTTAACTTACACACTTTATTTTACAAGCTCATATGGACAAAGCAGTCAGTTAAGATATATTCGAGGATTGTTTGTGCTTCCGATTGCGTATGTGCAAACAAAGTCGCCAAAGCACAGAGCGAGGAATAGGTGTATCTACGCACCGGAAGGGCGAGCGGCTGTTCATAAGTCGCTTGAAAAAGTGAATGTAAATATCCTGCACTACCTTATGGAAAACCCTGTGCAGGGCAAAAGCATTGAGTATAACGATAATAGATTAGCGTTATATTGTGCCCAGCAAGGTAAATGTGCTATTACAGGGCAACCTCTTGTAATTGGCGATATACATTATCATCACAAAACTCGAAGAGCAGACAGCGGAGACGACAAATATTCAAACCTTGTACTGATAAAACAAGATGTCCATATTTTATTACATGCTGTCCATGCAGAAACTATAAGCTATTATTTACAGAAATTTTCATTGAACAGCAGACAGAAGGATAAACTGAACAGGCTGAGAAAACGCTTAAATTTAACCCTATCTAAACACAAGGATTTTGTTGTTTTAAAGAAAATATGATTATTGAATTTGTATACACCGATGGAACGCCGGATGAGTGGAAATCGCTCATGTTCGGTGTGAGGCGGGGGAAAAGGTGGCGATAATTATCGCCTTTGCCAAAGATTGATTCAGCAGAAATGATGTTTTCAGCCTCTCGTTCAAGACGGTTGCAGATAGTACCAATCATTCAATCCTTTGCACAGTTGGAGAAGAATTACGGCAAAGAGGGTGCTGATGTTATCATAGATAACACACAGCTGACCATCTTCGGAGGCTTTGCTCCGAACAGCACAAGTGCAGAGATGCTATCAAAAGCACTCGGTTCAAGAACTGTGATGTCAGGCTCTGTAAGCAGAAGCAAAAATGATCCGTCGCAATCCTTGCAGATGATAGAAAGACCTTTGATGACTCCCGATGAATTGAAGTCACTTCCAAAAGGAACGTTTGTAGTGATGAAAACAGGATTTTATCCGATGAAAGTCAAGCTGAAACTGTTCTTTGACTGGGGCATAAAATTTGAAAAGCCATACGAAATTGCCGAAAACAGCAACCGCAAGGTTTGCTATGCAAGCCGTCAGGAATTGATTGATAGCATTATCGGCACATATTATCCACAACCGACAAGCAGAGAAAACGAGGACGGCAAAAATGTAATGCTGAAAAATGATACATTACAGAGCAAGCCTAAAAATACAACGATAAAATTGAAACGACCTACACAGGAGGAAAATTACGAATAAGCTGACAGACATATACAAAGCAAATTTGCCGCACAGAGCAGTGGTAGTGTACATATATCTCTGCGACCGAGCGAACAAAAACGGCGAATGCTGGCCCTCAGTAAACAAAATAGCAGGCGACATAAAGCTGTCGCCTGCCACAGTAAGAAGAGCTATTAAAGATTTAAAAAAAGTTGGACTAATCGAAACCAAGCAGAGATACCGTGAACATGGGGGTAAAAGTAGCTTGCTATATAAAATGTTTAATAGGCAAAAATAATAACAATAAATCCAACTGCAAAACTTTTATATTTGCAATTTCTTTCCGATTCTTAATTCCATCAATTAGATCTCATCTTGTTGATATCAGTATTATTAGGTATTGGAATTTCTCATTATATAATGCATTTCATTAGTCAAGGAATTATATGATTCGATTACTGCGTTATCTCCGAATTTCAAACACAATGTTTGAGGTGAAGGTCATATCATCCTCATTGAATTTCATATTTATTTCACCGTCATATTTTTTAACTACTCTTTTAATGCTTTTCAGTCCCGTTCCATGTATTGCGTCAGATTTTTTTGATGATGCTATGCGGTTGTTCTTGACGGCTACAATATTCTTGACCGAGTTTGTAAGCTGCATTGACAGATATTTATTTTTGCGGACGAAAGCCGAAAAATCTATAAATCCGTTCTCTGTATTTTGTGCCGCTTCAACTGCGTTTTCAAGCAGATTGTCAAGCAGAGCAGTTATGTCGGGTTCACTCATAAAGCCAAAATCAGCACTTCTAATGTCAATATTCATCTTCACTCCGAACTTGTCACAGAAGGATTTGTACCTGTTAACGATTGAATTGACCATAGGATTGTTGCAGTAATCAACAGATTTATTTATGCTGAAGTCTTCAATAAAATCGTCTATGTACTCTGTAACAGACTTGTCTTTGGCAATGCTCTTAATGGCATTTAAATGCCGTTTTATGTCGTGCATAACAATTCTTGAGTTTTCATTCTGCTCATTGAGTAAATCATAATACTCAGCCGTAGATTTTTCATTTTGCCTTTCATATTCCAATTCCATATTGTGTCTTTGAGTTTTCAAAGTAAATTCATATACCCAAAAAACCGCTATATTTGAGAAAAGTAATAGCACTATACTTATTATTAATAAATACATGTATTTTTGTTCTAAATCAAAATTGTGTAGTGCATATGATACTGCATACAGTAGCAGAATGCTTGAGGCAGGTAAAACCAAAAGAGGTATAGAAAGAGAATAACTTTCTGATTTATGTTCTTTTATTGAGAATTTTGATACAAAGTAAATTATCAAAAAATATAACAGTTTACTGATAGTCGATTGAATAATGAGACTTAGAGAATTATCCAGGCAAGTGAATAAATCCGTACCGAATAATACTGTTGAAACAAACATAACAATACTTTCTGTGATTGCCATAAATATAAGTAATATGCTACAGTGGAAAATACAGGATTTAACACTTATGAAATAACAAAAATAAAGTAAAAAGAAGTTACACGCAAAAAATGCAATTAAATTAACCAATGTTAAATTCAATAATCGAGATAAATACAATAATACATACACAATAACAACTGAAAATAGCAAAAATTTTTTGCTTGATTTTCTTTCAAATTTGTTTTCAAAATAAAATAGTGATATCAGAATTTCTGCAAGAAAAATAAGTGCATAGCAAATTGTATATACCATTTTTATACCCCTATGTATGCAAAATATGCCTTTTTAAAGTTTGAATAGTTCCTTTGAGATATAGGTAGAGTTTCAGTTTTTAAATCTACTTTAATATTAAGCTGAGTCTTATTAAAATCCGAGACATACCTCAGATTAACAAGATAGCTGTAATGCGGTTGTGCAAAATAATCGTAATCCTTTAGTTTTTCTTTCCAATAACTTAATTTTTTATTTGTATAATACTTCTTCTGCCGTGTTATAATAACAGCCTTTCTTTCTTCAATAGTTATATATACTATATCGCTTGTGAAAACAGAATAATACTCGTCATAGTATTCAAGAGTTATTATTTGAGTATTGGAATGATAATAGTTAATAGCCGTATTTAATGCTCTGAAAAAACGGTCATTGTCAATAGGCTTTGACAGATAGCGAAACACATCCAAATCCATTGCGTCGTCAAGATAAGACTCGTGGGAAGTAATTATGAAAATAATTATATTGGGATTAAAAGCTTTTAAATGAGCCGCCAAAGTAAGCCCGTTTACCTGCGGCATTTCAATGTCGATAAACGCCATATCATAACTGGCATCGCTTTTCATAGGAGCGACGCCGTTGTAAAACACATCAATATCAAAATATATTTTATGCTTATCCGTAAATTCAGTCAGCTTGCTTTGTATTTCATCGGCAATATATTTGTCGTCGTCACAAATCAATACTTTCAAAAGGAAAACCTCCCGTGAATTATGACATAATTATAACATATATTGCAAAAAATGTCATTGTTTTAGGTATAAATTTTTTATTTTTGACGAAATAATTAGAAAAATACATCACTTTGAATGAAATTGATATCATTTTTGCAAAAATTATGTTTTTATTTTTAATATGTGTTAAAATTCCAACAAAAGGAGGAAATAATACTATGAAGACAATTAAAACCATTATCTGCAAAATTTCACCTGCAATTATTGCTTGTTTTACATTAGCACTTTCAATAAATGCTAATACGTCCACTTGCTTTGTAATGTATCAGCCTAAGGCTCCAACAAAACTTGATGCATTTAAAAAGATAAAGTAATGGAAAAGTTTAGTTCGAAACTCATAGAGTTTTTTGTATCAAACGACCTTATAAAAAACGAAGATAAAGAACTTTACGAATATGCTGTTAATATTATTTTATCATCATTAATACATATTGCAACTGTTATGATAATAGGTTTATGTTTCAATTTATTTATTGAAAGTTTAGTTTTCTATTTTTCTTTTATAGCTATCCGTAAGTTTGCAGGCGGCTATCACGCTAAAACGCCGGTCAGGTGTTATGCGTTTTCTGTTATTTCAAGCATAATAATGTTGTGCTTAATTAAATATGCAAATAGTGTTGGTAATATATTTACTTATTTACTCATAATATTTGAATTGCTTTGTGTGGTGTTGATAATATTAATGTCCCCTCTTGACACAGAAAACAATCCATTGAATAGTTACGAGAAAAAGTGGTACAAAACATTAGCTGTTTTAATTTCAGTCTGTATATTTATCATATCATTATTTTGTGTTTTAACAGAACTCAGAAACATAGGGTACTCTTTGATATGCGGAGTTATAATGAGCACCTTGGTGTTATTAATGAGAAAAGTCCAAATTACAAATTAAACTAGGATTAAACTAAGCATTTATGATTTCAGGTTACTGTAGACAAACTCAACAAATATAAATGAAGAACATAAATACAAAAGAAATTATTTATTGTATTCTCAGGAATGAGGAGTTTCCGATGTTTTAATAATTTGCGAAAAATTATAAATATATTAAAAAGAAAGAGGTTTTACAATGAAAAAGAAAATGTTCTTATTAGGATTTTGTATCTTAATGGTTTCAACGATAATGTTAGGTTGTTTTAGTGCATCAGCTGCAACCACAACCAGTTCGGGTTCGTACGTACTCAGTAAGACCGATCAAACTGAGAAAAAGCATACAAAATCGCTTTCGGTTTCTGGTGGAGGTAGTGCAACAGTCACCGCACAACATTGGAAAGGCAGTACTTTCCCTACATATTCTGATACCGCTTATTCCAAAATTAATAGCAGTAGCGGTTTAAAATCAACAAATGTCAAAGTTTATATTTATAAAACAAACGGTGACTTGGCCGCAAGCGGTTCTTCTTCAAATTATGTAAACAAAGAGGCAGGCTACGGTACTACTGTTGGTAGCACTAAACACATTTTCACGTTGAGCAATAACAGAAATACATTAATATACAATGTTGTGGGAACTCAATCATAAGTAGATATTCAAGTTGAGGGTGTCCTTATACTATAAGGGCACCCTTTTGAGGATAAAGCTAATGTTAAATTTATCAATTAAAATCTTTTGGCATTTTTTAAAAAATAATAAGTTATTGGTTGGATTTCTTTGCTTAATACAGATAATATCTATATTTGCATCTCTTTTTGTGTTTTCGTATTTTGCAAGCTATACAAATGCAAATAAAAAATATGATAATTCTAAGACCTATACTGTATCGTTTAATGGTGCATTCATCGATGATAATATGATGCTAAAAGAGATAGAGCATTTTAATAATAAGTGTGATTTAGAATTAAATGCAGTCTCCATAAAAGCTAATATTGATGATACAAGAATAATGTTTGACTATCTTTACTATCCCAATCACATTAAGCATGGTAGATATTTCAACCAAGACGAATTTGTGACAAACAAACATGTAATAATATCAGGTGATGAAGGTGTGATAGAAGAGGATAAAATATCAATATGTAATGATAAATATACTGTAATTGGTACATATTCAGTTGGCGGTTATAATATATTGCCTATATCATCTATAAATGATGTGAAGCATAATAATGAATCTGTATCAATTGTTTTAGATAAATATCCTGATGACGATGAAAATAATAAAATTATTTCTCAATTGACGGAATGCTTTGAAAATGCAGAAATAATCTATCCGGAAAGAATAAAAAATATTGACAGCTTATGGAATGATTCTACTACTATTATATATATAGGAATATTTTTGTTATCAATGATAAATGTAGCATTTGTCTATTTATATATATTAGAAAAGAATAACAAAATTATTTATATTTATAGATTGAACGGTGCGACAAAAACAACTTGCATTTTTCTCTTAGCTAATGTAATTTTCATTATTGCTTTAATATCATTTGTATGTGGATGTATTTTTTCAAGATGTGTCTTGCCAAGCATAATTGAATATGTACAATATGAGGATTTTACATACAGCTTAGGAATATATGATTACATTAGTATGATTATAGTGTACTTTATAGTTATTATTATTACTAGTGCTCCTGTAATTTCAAAATATGTAAAAAATATATCTATTTCCGAAAAAAGATTGGGGTGACAAAATAATGAAGTTAATTAAATTTTCATACCATCTTTTCTGTAAGAATATATTAATGAGCATAATTATAATAATACAATTAGTTGCTTCCACTTTATTATTAAGCGATATTTTAGTTACTGCAAATAGTTACTTTGTTACAGTTGATGAGTACATTAGCAGTGGACTTTCAAATATAAACGGAATAATAGTTGATAATGGCGGTAATTCTGTTCCGGAAAGATTATTAAATAAATTACCTGAAAATTCAATAGATTATTGTGAATTGGGTGGTGTAGCTTACTTAGGAGAATATACCCTTTATGGATATAGCGATGAATTTGTAAATGATTATACTCCCGAATTATCAGAGGGAACATGGCTAAACGAGTGTACAGATGATTTAAAAAACATTCCTGTAGTAATACCTTATTCCTTAAATAAACATTTTAATATTGGTGACATAATTGATATTGATTCAGAAAATGGTTTTACGGGAAAGATTGTTGGTATATTAAAAACTTCTTACTACTGTACTTTTAATAATGGCGGTACAGAATTGAATACAAAAGATATGTTAGGCAAAGCAGATGAATCATTTGAAATTCCGTTATTGACATTATATAATTATTTGCCAAAAGAAATTATTAGTACCGGAATGACTGAAGCTATAGTTTTAAAAAATTCAAACGATTTAAATGAAGCTTATAAACTGTTTAGTAATTATTATTATGTCAGAACTTTTTTTGATGTGTTAGAAAACGGAAAAGAAGATGCTTATGCAAGAGTTAGAGCATTAGGTCCGATTCTTTTAACTTTATCTTTAGTTTCGTTGTTTGGAATGATAGGTTGCATTGCTATTTCTACTTATAAGAATCTTTATTTTTATTCCATTTTATATCTATGCGGTGCTTCAACCAAAAAATGTTTTTTGATAAGTTTATTATATACTGTTATCTATATTGTTCTGACATTGGTTGTATTCTTTGTAATATTTATTTTTGTTATGCAAAAAAGTATGTGTTGGCTTAATTATATTGCTATAATAGCTATAATTATGATACTGTTATCATTATCGTTAATTCCTTATAGAATATTAAAGAAAAACCCACCTATAGAAGTTTTTAAATATAAAAGATAATCGGAGGCAACTATGATTGAAATTAAAAATTTGAACAAGATATATTTAAAAGGGAAAAAAAATATGGTTCATGCGTTAAACAACATAAACCTAAAAATTGACGATAGAGAAACGGTTGCAATTATAGGAGAAAGCGGTGCGGGTAAATCCACATTATTACATATTATGTCATGCATTGATAATTTTGACGGAGAATATTATCTTGATAATATTGATATCAATAAACTTAGCGAAAGTAAAAAATCAAAGCTTAGAAGTTCTAAGATTGGAATAGTATTGCAGGATTTTGCATTGATTGATGATTTTACTGTTTTTGAAAATGTAATGACACCCTTATATTTTAATAAGAAAATAAAGGATAAAAAAGGTTCAGTAATGAGAGCTTTAAAGAAAACAGGAATTGCGTCCCTGAAAGCTAAAAAAGTATCACAGCTTTCCGGTGGTCAAAAACAGAGGGTAGCTATATCGCGTGCTTTGGTTACAAACCCAGAATACATATTTGCCGATGAACCTACGGGTTCTTTAGATAGTAAAACATCGGATGAAATAATTAAAATGCTCTTTGAATTAAACAGTAATGGAATTACAATAGTTATAGTAACACACAATTTAGAAATAGCCAATCAATGCCACCATATTATAGAAATAAAGGACGGTAATATTATTAAGGACATTTGTTCGTAAAAAAATATTAAAATGCCGACAAGTAATAGCTTTTAACGCTATTGCCTGTCGGCATTATTTTTTTGCCTCTTTTGCGTTAAAAGCAGAAAAGGGCAGTTATGTTTTTTAAAAACAGAAGTCCTCCAATCTACCTGAATTAATAAAAATTCAGATAAACTACAGATTAATAATTTAGAATTATGTTAAGACATATATAATCACAAGGTGAATCATTATGAAAAATAAAATTGCGATAATTTTAACATTACAATTTATTATTACTGTGTT